>JBNKZR010000183.1:0-13644 GCA_050301735.1 Polyangiaceae bacterium
CCCCGACGCTGTGCTACCAAAAAGTCGGGTACGTGCAGAACTCGGTAGCCTCTTAATGCGGACGTGCGAGAGTCGTACACGTAGAGCGGCGGCTGTCTGAGGTTTCGGGCAGCTAGCGACTCAGTCGAAGCAGCTTCCTCAATCACCAGATAGGTAGACGTGGCGCAACGCACAACGCTAAGAAGCAGACTCCTCAAACTCGTCATTGCCGTACTCTCGCTGGTAGCGCTCTCCATTCTCGGGCTGGTGCTGTGGCTCAACTTGGAGACGGAAAATCGGCGGCTGCAGGACATCGAACAGCAGGTACGAGCCAACATCGCGAGCAAGGCGAACGTGTTGGTGGACAACCAGGCACTGGCCTTGCGGGGGCTTGTTGCGGACAACGCCTTCACCGACGTTCGCAACATGGTCGAGACCGCCGTCATGGACGACCCGGACATCATCTACGGGGTGTTCGTCTCGAGCGACGGCGCTCCCTGGGCCTATGCGTCCCCGACCACCAGCGGTGTGAAACCGGAGGAGGTGCTCAATCGCTGGCAAGAGCTGTCGCTTCCCCCAAATAGCTGGAAGAACAAGGAACCAAGCCAACGAGTAGCCAGCCAGTTCGGTCAAGAGGTCCTCGAAGTAGCCCGGCCAGTGATCGACGAAGGTGAAGTCTTGGGCATGGTGCGTTATGGCTTCAGCACGACCCCGCTGGAGAACGCACTGATGCGAGTCCGCGTCGAGTCTCAACAGACGTTGAAGACGATGCTGCTGTGGCTGACCCTGGCGGTCATCTTCTGCACGTTGATCGGCGTCCTGCTGATGAGCCGTGCTTCGACTCGCATCGTTCGGCCATTGATCGCCCTCACCCAGGCGACGGATCGAATCGCAGCTGGTGAACAAGGGGTTCGGGTCAAGGGCGCGACGGACGACGAGCTGGGGGCCCTGGCGGAAGCTTTCAACCACATGCAAGAGGCCAACGAGGACGCGATGAAGCGCCTCAATGATGCCATGGAAGCAGCGTTGGAAGCCTCGCGACTCAAGAGCGAGTTCTTGGCCAACATGAGCCATGAAATCCGCACGCCAATGAACGGCGTGATCGGGATGATTCGTCTCATCCTCAAGATGCCGATGGAAGGCAAGATGCGCCGCTACGCGGAGACGGTGGATGCCTCCGCCAGCGCATTGATGACCATCATCAACGACGTCTTGGACTTTTCCAAGATGGAGGCGGGAAAGTACACACTGCAAAAGGTCCCCTTCGACCCGGCAGTGGTACTGCAGGAGGTTGCAGAGCTCTTGTGTGGACGGGCTTACGACAAGCAGCTCGAACTCATCTATCGCCGATCGCCGGACGTTCCGGCGGTCGTCACGGGAGATCCGGATCGCTATCGACAGATCCTCAACAACCTGGTCGGGAACGCCATCAAGTTCTCCGAGCAAGGTGAGGTCTACGTCGAGCTGACGCTGGACGAGAAGATGGATGGAGCGTACCTGTTGCGCACCGTGGTTCAGGACAACGGCCTCGGCATCGCAAAAGAAGACCAAGAAAAGCTCTTCGACGCGTTCTCCCAGGTCGACGGTTCTATGGTTCGCAAGCATGGCGGCACGGGCTTGGGCCTCGCGATCTCCAAGCGCTTGGCGGAAATGATGGACGGTGAAATCGGCGTCGTGAGCGAACGCGGCGTCGGCAGCAAGTTCTGGTTCACAGTCCGCGTCGGGCACTCGGATGCACCAGCGCGTCCCAGCCTACAATCGCTGCCCGGCGGGCGACGGGCGCTCGTGGTCGAGGCCAGCCGCCGATGGTGCCGGATCATCGAAGAGCACCTCGTCGCGTGGGGTCTGGAGTGCGACGTATTCCAAGACGGCAAGCCTGCTCTGCGCAAGCTACGGGAGGCGCGCGCGCCCTACGACATTGCGGTCGTCGGGGCTCAGCTGCGGGACATCACGATTGAGGACTTCGTTCGCGAGTTGCGCGCCGAAAAGAGCGCCGAGAACTTGCCGCTCATCGCCCTGACGCAATTGGGTGCTGGCGCCACTCTGACGGAGGTCGAAGACGAACTCGCAGCTCAGATCGCAAAACCGCTGCGCCTGTCGGAGCTCTACGACTGCATCGTGGGCACGTTCGCCGGCACCGGCGTGCCTGCCCCCCAACCCCGAGCCCAGACTCGTGCTGTGCGCAATCGCGGCAAGACCATCCTCGTGGTGGACGACAACGACGTCAATCAGTTCGTCGCCACGGAGCAGTTGGGCGAATCGGGGTTCGAAACCGACGTGGCCAGCAACGGCAAAGAGGCCGTCGACAAGGTCATGGCCAACGACTACGCCGCCGTGCTGATGGACTGCCAGATGCCAGTGATGGATGGCTACACCGCAGCTCGTACCATCCGAGAGTGGGAGGGCAATCAACGTCACATACCGATCATCGCCCTCACGGCACACGCGATGGCGGGTGAACGCGACAAGGTACTCGCAGCGGGAATGGACGACTACTTGTCGAAACCGCTTCGGGTGCACGCGCTCGAACGGATGCTCGAGCGCTACGTCGGGGACGGTGCGGAGCTCCTCGAGCATGCAGGGATTCCAGTGAGCACTCCCCCGGAGGACGCGCCGAAAGAGCTCGACATGACGATCAAGCGTTCGGCCAAGCTAGTGGCTCTCTTCATAGCCCGCGTTCCGGAGAATCTCGAAGAACTCGACAACGCGATCTCCGACTTGGACGCGAAATTGCTTCGTGAAAAGGCTCACAAGCTCAAGGGCAGCTGCTTGGCGGTGGGCGCAGAGATCATGGCGAAGGAAGCCGAGGCGCTGCAGCACGAAGCTGAAGAGGGCAGCCTCGCCAACGCCAGACAGCGCAGCGACCGGTTGTGGACTCAATACGACCGGGTCACCGCCTTGCTGAGCGCCGAATCCAGCGCCAACACCAACTCCAAGAACTCGGAAGCCCTGGGCGCAGAGTAGGCGACCGGCGCCGTCAAACGAGCCTCGCGTGCGACGAGACAAGGGCGAGGCCGGATGCTACTGAGCGTTCATGGCATCGTGGTTAGTCACCGGAGCTGGAGGCCAGCTCGGCAGCGTTCTACTGCGCCGGCTGCTAACCAAGGGTGAGGACGTCTGCGGAACCGTCTCGCCTGATGGCCCGAGACCTGACAGCGGCAAGACCGAAGTCGTGGATTTGTCGGATGCGAGCGCCATCGTCAATGTCGTACAGCGCTTGCGACCTCGACGTATCGTGCACGCTGCCGCCGTGTCGACGCCAGCCGCGGCGCGTTCAGCACCCGAGCTCGCCCACCAAGTGAACGTGCGCGGCTCGGAGATCCTGCTCGAAGCGGCGAAGTCCGTCGGGGCCCGAGTCGCATACATCTCGACCGACATGGTCTTCGACGGGGAACACGCGCCATACGACGAGGCCGCGGTGCCAAACGCGACTGGTATCTACGCGCGAAGCAAGCTGCTCGGGGAGCAGCACGTGCTGGCAGGCAGCGACACGATGGTGCTGAGGGTGCCCTTGATGTACGGCCTGCCTGCCGTGGTGCGCCAAAGCACGTTCCAGTCGCAGATATCCAATCTGCGCACAGGAACGCAGCTATCCCTGTTCACGGACGAATTTCGCACACCGCTTTGGTTGGAGGATGCAGCGGCAGCCATCGAACGCGCGCACACGAGCGATTTTTGCGGAGTGTTGCACTTGGGTGGCCCTGAGCGCCTCTCGCGCCTGGAGATGGGACTTGCCATGGCGCGGGCCTTGAAGCTGCGGACACCCAACATCCGGGAAAGCAGTCGCCTGGATTTCGACAGCCCGGAGCCGCGCCCGAAGGATCTCAGTTTGGACTCGCACCGCTTCGAACAATTGTTCGGGGCGCCACCAGGACGCCCCATGGAGGAAGCCTTGGCCGCCATCTTTCCAGACTGAAGCCTCTCGACTGGTTTGCCATCGGGGGCACTCTTGTCGTCAGCTGCTTGGACGCTGCTCGTTGCTCGAGCCGAAGTGTCAGTCGGAGAACTCGAAGGCGCCCCGCGCCACGATGATGGCACTACCCCCCACCTCGATCACGTAGTCGTCGTCGCGGGTGATGCGCACGCAGATCTGGGATGGGCGCTTCAGTTCGCGGCCTTGGTCGATGTTCAGGCATTGCCCCAACTGCAGCTGGCCCGCACGAAGCAAGCACAGCGCGACGGGACCAGCCGCAGAGCCCGTGCCAGGGTCCTCATTGACGCCCGCTGCCGGAGCGAAGTAGCGGACTTTGCAGCTATCGCCAGCCGCGTGGAAGACAGCAACGCCACCCGAAGTGCAGCGCGAAAGGGCCTGCAGATCCGGTTGCAGCGACTCCACCGCGGCTCGCGACTGAAGATGAACGAGCACGTGCGTCGGTCCATTGTCGTACACCTCCACCGGCAGCTCCGTACGCTCGACTCCAAGCGCCTGCAGAACCCGGTTCGGCTTCGGGTGTGGCGAGATGCTCGGTACGGGCTGACGCATCCAGCCGAAGCACGGCCGCCCTGCTTTGCGTTCGATTTTCACGGGTACCAGCCCGACGCCCAACTCCAACCGCACCACCTCATCCTGCGTCTGTTCCGCGAGCACGAATGCCGTCCCGAGAGTGGGGTGGCCCGCGAAAGGTAGCTCCGTCGTCGGCGTGAAGATGCGAACCTTCGCATGCCCGTCTCGCTCCGGGGGCAAGACGAAGGTCGTCTCGGAGAGATTGAGCTCACGCGCGAGGCGCTGCATGCTCTCCGTGTTCATGCCCCGGGCAACAGGAAACACGGCCAGGGGGTTCCCCGCCAGAGCCCGATCAGTGAAGACGTCGCAGACGACGTAGGGGTGGCTCTCCATGTCGTCGAAATAGAGCTCGGACAAAGCGAAGTCCAGGGCCAGAGCTCAGACGTTCGCAAGGCCAGGCCGCACGCTCGGCATCGACCCAGCTCGTAGAGCCGAGAGCCCAACTCAGCTCTGCATCGGCCAATGGATCCTGACGAGCGTCCTGGCCGGGCGTCTTCGTAGACGATGATATCTTGACGATCAGCCCCACGATGAACGTCGTACTGGGCTCCACCGGGTAGAGGGAAGCGACGAAATTCCCCCACGAAGGTCTTCACACTGCCCGCGACACAATCGGCTCGATGATGCAGACAGTCGCACCCCAGCCGAGTCGACGGTGGCTCTGAAGGTACCGCTGCAGTGTCGCTGTCGCTCGCAACGAGTAGATCGCCCTCGATATTCGCCACCAGCGCAACAATCCGCGCGACGAGAAGCGCTTTGACGAGCCGCTGCGCTGCGTCGACGAGCGTTGCTAAACCGGCACCTCTGTCGTCAAAGGTCGTCTGTCCATGAATGCTGCACTCACCCCGCCCCAATCCAACGAAGCACTTGCCGATGAAGACGTCTCGGACGCCGTGCCCGACAGCCGCATCAGGCTAACACCCCTTCCGCCAACGCACGCCCCCGACGAGGCCCCCGCTCGAGCCACGCGACTGGAGAGCTTCACGCGCCGACTGGGCCTTCCCTACGTCGGGCTCCGAGCCTTTCGCGAGAGCGACCGGGATGTGTTCTACGGCCGCGAACGAGAACTCACCGCGCTGGTGGACATCTTGGACACCCAGCACTTCGCGGCGGTCGTTGGACCGCGCCACAGCGGACGCACATCGCTCGTCGAGGCCGGGGTCATCGGCAGCCTGAAGGAACGCGACGGACGAGATGTGTGGCAAGTCGCTCGCCTGAACGTTGCAGGGGCGAGCGAGCCCGAACAGGAATTGCGACGGGCGCTCACGGCGCTTTGCCAGACGACAGCGCCTTCGACGGAGCGCCATCGTGAAGCAGCCCACCTCGTGGCGGCGAGCTTGGACGGCGCGGCCGACGCGCTGCTCCGAGCGGCAGAGCACGCGTTGTCCGACGACGACCAGCGGTTGCTGCTCGTCGTCGAGGGCTTCGCAACCCTCACCGTGCGGCCTGGCCCCGCCGAGCAGCTCTTCGTCCGGCAGCTGCTGCGGGCCACACGAGAGCGAAGCGCGAGTCGCGTGTTCGTCGTTTTGGTCCTGGGTGAGGACACCCTCAGCGCCTGCGGTCAGTTTCCAGGTTTGGCGGGAGCCCTCGCTGGCGGCATGGTCGTGCTGGAGCACCACAATCGTGACCAGCTCCGTGCGATGATCACCGAACCGCTGAAGGCCGTGAAATGGCGCGTGACACCGGCGCTTTGCGAGCAGCTGCTACGCGACGTCGATGCTGACGAAGATCCGCTACCCCGCCTGCAACACGCCCTGCTGCGCATGGCTGACCATGCCAAGGCGACGGGCGTCATCGACCTGACCACCTACGTCGCCGCTGGCTGTCCCGACGCGCTGGACACACACGGGCGGACCCTGCTCGAATCACTGAGCGAGCCCCAGCGAGCGCTGGCACGTGCCATATTCTGTGCCTTGCTCACGACCTCGTCCGGTGAAGCGCTACCACGGACTTGCAGCATCGAAGAGCTCGCCCGAAGCATCGGGGTCGCACCAAGCGATCCGAACTTCCGCAAGGTCGTGAGCACCTTCTCATCGAACGAGTGCGGGTTCCTACGCGCGGGAACGAATGCCGCGCCGACGCTCGAACTAGGGCACCCGTTGCTGCTGACCGAATGGCACGCGCTCGAGCAGTGGGCAGAAGACGAGTTGCTCGATGGCCAGAAGTATCGCCAATTGCTGAGCCTTGCCCGACGAGAGCATGGCGCATCCGGTGAGACCGGCAGCAGGAACAAGCTGTTGCGAGAGCCCGAGCTGACGGCCCAAGAAGCTTGGTGGAGCCGACGACAGCCCACGGCACAGTGGGCCCTCCGCCACACTGGACTCGGCACACAGGACAACGAGGCTGGCCTCGAACTGATCACAGAGTTCCTACGCCGCAGCCGCGAGCTCGAGCAGGCAGAAGAGTCCACCCGCCGCGAGACCGAGCGCACAGCGAAACTCGAAGCTGAGCGCCGCCGGCACAGGAGGAAGCTCGCCCTGAGTTTCGGAGCAGCCGCGCTCGTACTCTCGGCAGCCGCCATCGTGGCTGTCGTCCATCAACGCGACAGCGCCCGAGGAGAAGCGCGGGCGGCTGAAGCTCGTTTCGCGACCGCGGCGGAAGACAACGTTCGTTTGCGACGGACGAAAGCGCGCCTCGCCGCCGAGCTCGACGAGAGCAAGCGCGAAGCGGAATCGCTCGAAGGTCAGTTGCAGCTTCTCGAATCGGAACGCGACTCCTTGATCGGCACTGGCACGGCGCTTCAACAAGCCCTGGACGCGCTGCAGAAGCGCCACGACCTCATCGTTCGGGCCCACGACGCAGCGCTGATCCGTGCACAAGAAACGCTAGCAGAGCTGAGGCGCGCGCAGCGTGAACTTGCGGCGGCCACCGCTCGTGCGAATGCCGCCACGCGAGAACTCGAGGGCGGTCGCGCAGGCGCGCTCTAGCCCGCAAACCAGTGTTGCCACACTCCCATCAGCAGCACGCCGAGCCCCACGGCGAACAGGAAGAACCTCCAGTCCGAGGAGCGCTGCGTTGGGGGTTGGTGGTCGAACACGCCTTCGTTCTTCAGGAACTCCCCTAGATTGCGGGCGTCCGTAAACGAACGTTCGAGCCGAAGCAGTCGCTGCACTAGCTCGTGTCGCTGGGATAACGTCAGCAGCAGCATGGGCAGTACTTCTTTGTACTCGCCTCGGAGTGGGGTGCCCAACGCGCGACGTACCAAGATCCCGGAGAGGATCTCTCGCACCTCTTTGACCAGCTCGAGCTCGGGACAGTAAGTCATCACGATGCCTTCGACGATCGTGAGGTTGCGGATCACGATGAACAGCTCCGATTGCGCTCGCAACTGGTAGCGCGCTCCGAGCCGCAAGCCGTCGACGAGTTGCGCCGTCAACACGTTGCGATTCGCATTGGGTGCCTCTGCCTCGGCCAACACTTCACGGAGCTCTTGCTCGAAAGCATCCAAGTCCGAATCCGGTGATGGCGTGAATATCTGCAAGAAGGCCGTCACCGCATCGTCGCGGCGCCCCGACGACTGGTAGAACAGCAATTCGAGCATCTTGTCGCACAACTGTCGCGACACGATGCCGTGAAGGCCGAAGTCGATCAGCCCCAGGTGACCGGCGTCGAGCAGAATGATGTTGCCCGGGTGCGTGTCCCCGTGCACGAAACCGTGCTCGTAGGACATGACCAACTGCAGGCGCAGCATCGCGGTCGCCAACGTGCGAGGGGAGATGCCTCGCTCTCGCAAACCGTCGGGTCCCGGGATCTGCTCCAGCTGCGGACCTTCGAACCACTCCATCACCAGCACGCGCTGGGTACACAACGAGAGCTCGACCTTGGGCGCGCGAAACTCGGGCAAGCTCGCCAGAACCTCCGCAAAGCGCTCGATGGCACGGGCCTCTGCGAGAAAGTCCATCTCTTGCCGAGCCTGAGAGGCGTATTCGGCAGCGACTTGGTGCACCATGCTGCGGTGGTAGGCGGGCACCAGCCGGTCGATGACTTTCGAGACCTCCAGCAACATCGACAGATCGGAGGCGACCTTCTCCTGCAGTCCCGGGCGCTGCACCTTGACGGCGACCCACTCACCCGTGCTTCCCAGCTGCGTCTTGTACACCTGGGCGATGGAGGCGGAGGCGACCGGCTGGTCGGGGAAGTCGACGAACACCTCTTCGATGGGTCGCGCGAGCTCTCGCTGGAGGATCTCGCGGGCCTCCGCCACAGAAAACGGGGGGACGTGAGAACGCAGCTTTCCGAGTTCCTCCAGGAAGGCGGGGCTGAACAGATCGACACGTGTGGCCAACAGCTGGCCAAACTTGACGAAGGTCGGCCCCAGACGCTCCAAGGCGCGGCGCAAGCGAGCTGCTCGCTGGCGGTCGACATCCGCCGGAGAATCCCCGTCAGTTGCCGCCTCGGGCGCGTCTTCCCCCTCCGGATGACTCCAGCCCAGCCCCTCTTCGACGAAAACCCGGGATATTTCCGCGATTCGGCCCAGCTTCATGCCCGCATCATGTCAAGAAGCCGAGCCCCGAGGCGAGAAATCCCAGTGTCTACCTCTCGAGCCGGGTCGGCTGCCCTCAACTGGGCTGGAAGTACATCGGGTACTGAGCGACGACGGCGGACTCTTGCTGCGGCAGCTTCACGTTGTAGAAGGCCTCGACGATGCAGTCGGCGATCGAAGAGGGCATGTCCGTCTCCACGACCATGGCCTGACCGATGGAGCCATCCGTGTTGATCAGAAAGCGCACCTCCACCAATCCCATGAGCTCGGGATTGCGCTCGCGCGCGGTCTCCAGGCAGAGTTGAAATTGGCGGCTGTTGTCACGCACAGCGACCCCGATGAGCTCCGGGTCGACGTCATCGCTGGGTTCTCCCAAATCCGCCTTGGGCCTCTCGGGCTCGGACGGCGGTGTACCGGTGGAACAAGCCGATGAAAAGACGAGCAGTGCACTGATGCCTAGAACGCGTTTCACGCCATTCTGGTAGCGAGCTTTGCTGCGGATTGCCAGTTCGAGGCAGCGACGGGCCCGTGCTTTCCAGCACCTCCCAAGAACAAGTGAAATACACCACTGGATTGGGTGCGATCTTTCGTGTGACACGCTGGAAAACGCATGCCTCGGCAAAAGAAATGACAGCAACACGACGATGTGGCGCAGCAAATGTGGTTTCACCACTGGTCCCGCGGCGAACGAGTTGGAGTCGTTTTCTCGACTCCATCTTCTGCTGCATCGAATGAGCGTTCGCGCATGGCGCTCGCTCATTTAGGCGTCCAGCACCGCATCGAACTCGGCTGCGAAGCGCTGCATCTGCTCCAGCGTGCCGACGCTCAATCGAAAACAGCCGTCGAGCATGGGCTTGCCCTGCATACTGCGAACGAGGATGCCACGAGCACGCAGCGCTGCTTCCACTTCTGCGACGTCCTTGCCCGGCCACACCAAGAAGTAGTTGCCACCGCCCGAGTAGTGACGCACCCCGCGGTCCCGCAAGTGCTCCAAGGTGAACGCCTTGGCGCGAGCGACCTCGTCCGCATAGCGCGTCATCGCCGACCAATCGTCGAGCACGGCATTCGCCGCCACGACCCCGAACTGGTTGATGTCGTAGGGGCCCGTGACGCGCTTCATACGTTCGACGACGCCCGCCGCACCACACGCGAACCCGATCCGAAGCGCCGCGATACCGCAAGACTTGGACAGCGAGTGCAGCGCCACCAAGTTTTCGAGCTCGGCTCCTTCGGGCAACACGGTCACCCCGGTATAGCTGGCGTAGATTTCGTCGATCACGAAGAGCGTTTCGGGATGGTCCTGGACCAACTCGACAATGGGCTCGCGTTCGACCAACGTGCTGGTCGGGTTGTTCGGGTTGCAGATGAAGCAGAGCCGCGTGGGTTGCGACAGCGCCTCACGAAACGCATCCCAAGGAAAGCCGAACTCGGACGTGTAGGGCACGCCGACGATGTCCATGCCAGCGATTTCGGCACAGGGGCGGTAGTACCCAAAGGTCGGTGACGTGGTGACGAAACGCTGCTGCGGCTCGCCGAAGGCCTCGAACGCGGCTTTGATGGCAGCGTCCGAGCCGTTGAACAACCCGACGCAACTCGCGTCGACGCCCACGTGCCGAGCGTAGCGTACGCTCAACTCCTCATACTCGGGATACGTGGCGTACGCTTCCGGAGGCAGCGCACGGATGGCTTCGACGACTTTCGGGCTGGGGCCGAGCGTGTTCTCGTTGAAGTCGAGTCGCAGCCGCCCGCGGCGCCCCTCCAGGGGAGCTACGTACGGTTTGAGTGCCTCGACGCTCGGCTTTGCCTTCATGCCCCCTCGATGTTCCGCCCCACAGCGGTTGTCAAGGAGATTGGCTGAGGCCTGCGGAACGTCGAGGCGACGCGAACCAGCTACGCCAGAATCACTTCGAGCGGACCCGGCATGGTGATGCCTGCGTCAGCGTCGTTGGTGTCGGCCACCCCGAATTCTTGGATGTCCGCTCCGAGGCCCTGGCCCAAAGCCACGTACAGCTGGTTGAGTGGGTGCCCGCCGCTTCCGAAGCTGAAGCCGCCACCGCCGAAGCCGCCACCGCCGGCACTCTCGTCCGGTGGATCCGCATCGAATATCTCGCCCGTCTTGAGGAAACCGCCCATGCTTCCGGCGTAGGTGATGGGCAAGTCGTCGTTGTTGTGCGCCTCGCCGTCTCCCAGCTCCGGGAGCCACATCGTCGCCGTGTTGTCCAGCAACGTGCCGTCGCCTTCGGGGATGCTGTCGAGCAGTCTGACGAACTGCGCGTACTTGCGACCGTACCACTCGTCGATCAACTTGAGGAACGGCTCGTAGTACTCCGGGTCGTAGGTATCCCCACCCACCGCGGCGCTGCCCGTGCGGTGAGAGATCCCGTGATGGTCAGCAGGGGCGTCAATGCCGTCGAAGTCGAAGGTGACGAAACTCTGGTTGTGCTGCAGAACCACCCGGTTCGCATCGCAGATCATGGTGATCGCCGCCAGCTTCTGCAGCACCTCCATACCCAGGTTCATGCGCGTTGCGGTATCACCGCCGCCGAAGCCACCACCACCAAAACCGCCACCACCGCCGCTGTCGCCCAGTGTGCCGCCAGCATCGGTGATGGCCGTTTCGTTGATCCCGAGGGCCTCGGCCACATCGGCGTTGCACTCACCCGGGATGAGCACTTGCTCCGTCGAAAGTAGCAGCTCCGCCCAAGCCTCCAAACGAGCTTGATCGACGCTGCTCAGGTTCTTGCCCCGCAGCGCCATCAAGTCGTCCCGAGTGACGTCGAGGATGCTCTGGCCTTGCAACACACGCCAATCGCCCTCGGTCGTCGCCGTCGTGGTGTCGCCCCCCTGCTGGAACAGCCCGGTCAGCGAACTGTATATCTTGCCGGGGTTACCTTCCGGACTGAACGCCGTGCCATCTCCGGCAACCTTGTACGAGAGCACCGTCTTGACATCCTGGAAGCCCGCACCCGTCGGCGAAAAGACCAGCGGGGTCTTGTCCGCACCGGGATTGACCAACTCGGCGATGACGTGATCGAAGGACCGACCCACGGCCCACTTGTTGACTTCGTCGTTGGGGGCGGCCGTCAGTTTGGAACCCGTGCCTTGGTCGTGCGGGTCGAAGTAGACCGTCGCACCTTCGTACATCACACTCGTGCCGCGGGGGAACATGGCCAAACCGCGGATCTGCGCCATCTTGCTCTCCATGCCCACCAAATCGGCAAAGGTGGAAAGCCCGGAGAAGTCGAGCGCACCGCTGCGCTCGCTCACGCGGTAGTTGTCCAACAGGCAACCGTTGTGCGTGAAGTACATCACGAGTCGCGCAGCGAAGGGATTATCCTGAGCGCGAACGGCCTTGGGTTGTAGCGACGGCAAGTAGGGCGCCGCCAGAGCGGCACCGCCTATTCCCTGCAAGAAGATCCTTCGTTTCACTGGGACACCTCCGTTTCGTGGGCTCGATAGCGGAACGACTCCACGGTTGCGAGATCGGTAATCAGACTGGTCAGGGCGTAACTCGGGTCCTGCGCCATGTTGTTGGCGATGGCGTCCACGGTGCAGGCGTCTTCTGGTGCCAGCACGCGGTTGTAGGCCACGGTGACCCAATTCTCGGCATAGCAGCGTTTTGCCTCAGGTGAGGTCGCGATGGCGTTCATCAGGTCCACGGGACCGGCAACGGGAACGACTCGAGAACCGACGATGACCTCGGCGCTGGTGTCGATGGGTTCACCATTGTCCGTGGTTTGGATACCGCCGACCGCATCGAACGACTCGAGAGCGAAGCCTGGCGGATTGACGATGGTTTCGTGACAAGCGATGCAGTCGGGCCCGATCGACGTTTGCGCCGCCGTCTTCTGGCGGTTCGTCACCAGCCCCGCGTCGTCCGGCAACGGCGTGCTCGCAGCGTCGGGTGATGGGTTACCCATCGGCGTGCAGAGCACGTCCTTCATGATGAAGGCACCGCGATGAATGGGTGACGTTCGGTTGCCGTAGGCATTGGCCGCCAAGAAGCCAGCCCGCGTGAGCAAGCCTGGCCGCGCAGGCCCCAAGTCCACTTGCGTCAGATCGCTACCAAACTGCGCGGGGTCCAAGCCGTACAACGACGCGGTGTCGGCATTGACGAAACCGACGGTCGTCGTCATGAGTTGCTCGAAGGACCCGCCGGAGAACACGACGGCGTTCGCGACAGCCAATGTTTCCTGAGCGACAGCGTCGATCTGCGTTTCCCTGTAGTGGGGGTACTTCGCGCCGTCACGCGTGTAGCCGACCCAGCGCGTGTTCGGCCCCATGCGCATGTAGTTCATGTGCAGGCGCTCTACGAGACCCTTCGCACGGTCGTCGCCAAGCATGCGCTGTGCCTGCTCCGCGAGACCCGCGCCTTGGGTCAACGTTCCCGCCGCCGCGGCGGCCATCAGCTCCGCGTCGGGCATGGTGTCCCACAGCAGGTACGACAGACGGGACGCGATTTCGTAGTCGTTGAGCGCGAATCGCTCCCCCACACCGCCGACGTCAGCCTCGGGCTCTCCCGACGTCTCCGCCAAGGTGAGGAAGTATGGGGACTGGAACATGGCCTGCAACGCAACCTGGAGCTGCTCGTCGAAGGTGCCCCCTTCGGTCAGCGTTGAATCGCCGTAGAGCGCGAGGTAGCGCGACACTTCGTCCGCTTCCAGCGGGCGCCGAAACA
>JBNKZR010000184.1:0-13622 GCA_050301735.1 Polyangiaceae bacterium
GCCGACGTCATCAAGCTCGGACGCACCCACCTGCAAGACGCCACCCCGCTGACGGTGGGCAACGAATTGAGCGGCTGGAGTGCGCAACTCGAGCACTGTCTGAACCACCTGCAGTCCGCACAGCCCCACTTGCTCGAACTTGCCCTGGGTGGAACCGCCGTCGGCACCGGGCTCAACACGCACCCCGATTTCGCGGAACGCGCCATCGCGCACCTCGCCGGACGCTTCGGTTTGGAGCTGCGAGCAAGCCCCAATCGATTCGAGGCGATGTCGGCGCACGACGCCATCGTGTTCGCTCATGGGAGCCTGAAGACGCTCGCCGGAGCTCTGATCAAGATCGCCAACGACGTACGCTGGTTGGCCTCGGGTCCGCGCTGTGGCTTGGGGGAGCTGAGCTTGCCCGCAAACGAACCAGGCAGCTCCATCATGCCCGGCAAGGTGAACCCCACACAGTGCGAAGCAGTACTGATGTGCGCGATGCAGGTGATGGGCAACGACGTGGCCATCAACCACGCAGGGAGCAGTGGTAACTTCCAACTCAACGTCGCCAAACCGCTGTTGGCACACGCGTTTCAGCAGAGCTGTCGGCTGCTCGCGGACGCCTCACGCAGTTTTGCGGATCGCGCGATCGCCGGACTGAGCATCAATCGCGAACGACTCGCGGAGCTGGTCGAACGGAGCTTGATGCTGGTGACGGCTCTGTCGCCGCACATCGGCTACGACGCGGCCGCGGCGATCGCAAAACTTGCACACGAACGCAAGTTGACGTTGCGCGAAGCAGCAGTTGTTCATGCTGGCGTGAGTGAAGACGACTTCGATCGCTGGGTGCGCCCAGAGAAAATGCTCGCCCCCCAATCATAGAACAGCGAGCGTGCATTCGCGCTCACCCAGACGAACCTGGCAGGCGTTTTGCATGACTAATAGAGCGATGACTAGCAACACGCAGCAGGCGACCGCCGCACAGGTCGCGCCAACTTTCGCGTCGCTGGACGACGTGCTCTGGCGGGCACGTTCGTACTTGCGAATGGCGCGAGAGCGGACGTTGCTGGCAGCTGTCACCAGCCGCGCTCGCCGCCAGCAGATGCTGCTGACGGCCATCGCAAATGTACAGGCACAGTTGTGCAGGCTCGTGACGCGGACCCGTGACGAGCTTCGGCATCCCAGTCGATTCTTTCAGGTCTTGCCCACGTCGATGCCTCATCTGCAGCACCTCCCTTCTTGCCCCGCTCGAACGGAGGCCTTGGACGGGTTTTTGGCAGCCGGTCGTTCGACACTATCAGCGTGGACGTACTTATGGGAGGAACTGGCAAGCCAGTGCCCACCCGATTGTCGAACGAAAGATGTGCTACTGAATCTTGCTGGAGCTTTCACGGCAGCGCAGCGACGTCTGGGGCTGCTCGAGGTCGAGTCGTTCGACCTCTGAGCAGTCCAGTTGCGGCCACCACTTAGAACCGGTTCCCCCACAGGATCGGTCCTTAGCATCACGGATTTCGGACGTTGTCCGGCGCCGCGCCAGATTGCCCCTGCGTGACATTCTGACCCGCACGACTCGGTCGCTTCCGCGACGCTACAGCGAACATGGCTTCTCGAATTCCTGGGAGCCGACGCTAGACGCCTGAAGCGTGGAGCGAAACGGGGGCAGGCATTCGTTCTGGTGCGCACGAGCGCCGACTTCGAGCGTACGGCGCACCAACCGAGGGAAGGCACGCGCTCGCTCGGTGCGCGCGTGCCCCCAATCAACACGCACCGACGTTGAAAGGAGTTCACAATGCTCAGAAGCACAAAAGAATTGGAGGGTTTGAAGCTGGCCGCCAAAGATGGTGACATCGGCCGCTGCCATTCATTCCTCTTCGATAGCCATTACTGGATGATACGCGCCATGGTCGTTCGCCTGGAGCGCAGACGGTCAGGACGTAAGGTCCTGATATCGCCGGTGTGCATCGGTCATCTACCTGAAAGGTTCAAGCGCATTCCGGTTCACCTGACGCGCGCTCAGGTTGAGGGAGCCTCGCTTCCGCGACTGGAGGAACGCGCACAGCGGGAACAGGCGCTGGACCCAACTCTCAAAGCAGCGCAGCAGCCTCCTAGGGAACTGCAATCCACCGCCGAGGTGCTGGGTTGCTGCGTCGAGGCAGCCGGTGGGGCCGTCGGGCGCGTCACGGAGTTCGTCATCGACGACCGAAGTTGGATGATCAAGTACGTGATTGCATGCGCCGGGCACTGGCCAAAACGGCGAGACGTCCTGATCAGCGTGCACTGGATCCGCTCGTTAACGAGCCATGACCACAGGCTCAAGACGAACATGCCAGCCGAGATGGTGGAGGACGGCACGCCGTTCAAGCGCAACCTACTCAACCACCCGATCGACGTGCACTTGTACGATTACTACGATCGCCCCGCCCATTGGGTCCCCCGAGATCTCTGAGCCGAGGAGGAGCAGGCTGTCGGTCTTCGGGCGAGTCTGAATGGTCTTGACCGAACTCGACTTCTGCTGGGTCGAACGCTTGGAGCGCTCGTACCTGTACCGGCCATAGTCCATGATCCTGCAAATCGGCGGGCGGGCGTCCGGCGCGACTGCGACCAAGTCTAGACCGGCTTCGGCCGCGATGCGTCGCCCCTCCTTCCGTTGATTGTGGTCTGCCCATCAACGGCGACGACGGCGCTTCTTCTTCTTCTTTTTGCGCGCCTTGGCACGCCGCGCCCGCGCCTTGCGCCGGACTGGGTTGTCGTCGAAAAGCAGGACTTTGCACACCTCGCTGCCATCCGCCAACCACACCGTGGGGTTGAGGCCGTAGCCGCCGGAACTGATCGAAACCACCTCGTACTGGCCGATGTGTCCACCAACACGACGCACGTATCCGCGTGAGTTCCTGCCGAGCGCGATGGTCGCTTGCGCGCCTCCATCTACCCAATCACTGACGATGTAGACGTACACGTCAGGACAGCGCGCCGCGTTCGCGTCCACCACGAGCTGCTCGAAAACGGGTGCTGTGGCAGCGGCAGGAGGAGGCGTCGGAGCCTGCGTCTTCTGTTGCGTGGGTGCTGGCGAGCGGTCGTCGTCAGGACGCGTGGGCTCAGGTCCCACCTGCATCGAGGTCGACAGTGAGGACAGGCTGACCACCATGTCCGAAACGCGGGCGAGTGGTCCTGCGACTGCCCAACCAGCCAACGTCGACACGAGCAAGAGCACGGCACCACATCCAGCGGCCAGTGTGAGTCGCTCTCCTTTCACGACGCGTACTTGGAGCAAACGCCATGCCACGTGCCGCCACGGCGGTTCTCAACGCGTCTGCCACGCTGCAGCGCGGCATTTCGCCTCACTCGTGGCAGAGTTGCACATCGCGCGCTCGTCGGGCGTGGCGCCTCAAGCAGCAAAGTACTCGCTCGTCGAGTAACCCTTGAATTCGCAATAGCGCCGCAAGTCCTTGCGCAGCACCAAGACGCCCAACTGCACCACGACGGCATCGTCGAGTTGGCCCAAGATCGGCAGCACGTCGGGAATGACGTCGTTGGGATTGATCAAGTACGCCACCATTCCGACCAGTGCGGCAACGGACGCCCAGGAAATCTCTCGGTACTTGCCGGAGCGGAAGTCCTCCAACAGTTCGATCGCCAGGGTCGCTTGATTCGCGGTCAACTTCACTCGCTCGGACACCAGCTGCAAGCGCGTTCGCGGGCTACTCATGCGCGCGATGCGATCGAGCTGGCGCGTGCTGAACTCGGCGAGAGAGGCTTCCCAGCGTTGGCGCAGCCGGCTCCGCGTCGAAGAGCGCTGTGCCTTTGCCGTCGGGTGGTTCGCAGCCCTGCTCTTCGCGGACGGCTCGAACGTGGTACGCGAGGTTGGGATCGCCGGTTGAAGCACACCGCCCCCTTCGGCGATCATGTCAGCCTCGCGCTGCAGATCGCTTGCGGTCTCCCGCAGGTCTCGCGCACGACGTTCGCTTGCAGGAGCAATGTCTGATTCGTGTTTGGCTTCCATGATAGCCCTAGCGAATGCAAACTTGAGGCCAAGTGCTTCGAGCCGTCGCGGCTTCGCCAACGAGCGATGCTTGTGGGTTGTCGCGGTTGCACGTTCAGGACGTGGTTTGCGCTGCGCTCATGCTCCTGTCCAAGATGGCGTCCACAGCCGCGTCGTGTAGCTCCCTCAGATCAAAGGGTTTGTCGAGCACACGCGTGGCCCCCAGCTCGAGAGCCCGCTGATGAGTGCGCACATCGCCGAACGCCGTGATCAAGATGACCGGCACGCCTGGTACCCAGCGACGAAGCCAGTGTAGAACGTCGAGACCATCGACCCCTGGCATGCGCATGTCGGTGACGACCAAACATGGCTCGGAGTCCTCCCCTTTTGCCTGGCGGAGGCGGTCGAGCAGTGCCGTTCCGTCTTGGCACTCACCGACTTCAAAGCCCTCGCTGCGGAGTGACACGGCCAACATCTGGCGCATGGCCTCGTCATCGTCGGCGATGAGAACCAAACCTCGTTCGTGTTTGTGCTCCTTCATCTGCGTAGGCGTTAAGCACGGAGCGTGCCATCATTCTTTAACCCGAATCTCTCGCCAATCTCCCATCTTTCCCCGAGCCTTTCGGGGCAGAAAAGCACGAAGCGGCGCGAAGCGTGACGGAATGCCACGAGGCTGTCCTGCAACTGGGGCCCCGCCATCCCGTTTGAACCGCCGAGCGCACCTAGTCCGTGTCTCGTTCGTAGCGCTCGAGCTTTCGGTACAGTGTACGCCGGTCGAGCCCGAGCACCTTCGCAGCTTGCGTCTTGTTACCGTCCGCGGCCGCGAGCACCTTCTCGATGTAGCGTCGCTCCAATTCTGCGAGGCTCAGCATGTGCTCGACATCCACGTCGCCGACACGGGTGCTCTCGTATTTGGCGATCTTGTCGGGCAAGTCTTCCACGCTGATCTGGTCGAAGCGCGTGAGCGTCACCGCACGTTCGATGGAGTTCTGCAATTGACGCACGTTACCGGGCCAATCGTACTCCAGCAGCTTTCTGGCGGCCTCTGCCGAGATCCCCTTCACTGGCTTGTTCAGATTAGTCGCGTACTCATCGAGGAAGCGTTGAGCCAAGAGCAGGATGTCGTTGCCGCGGGCGCGCAGCGGAGGAACGTGGATCTGAACGACGTTGAGGCGGTAGAAGAGGTCCTCACGAAAACGCCCCTCCTCCACTTCCGTTTCGAGGTCGCGATTGGTGGCCGCAACGACGCGGGTGTCGATCGAAACCTCGACGTTGGAGCCCACCGGCCGCAGCGTGCGTTCTTGCAGAACCCGTAACAACTTGGGCTGCATCTCCTCCGGCATCTCCCCCACTTCATCGAGCAACAGCGTGCCACCATGGGCTTGTTCGAAGAGTCCCTTGCGCGCCATCTTGGCGTCGGTGAACGCCCCCTTGACGTGACCGAAGAGCTCACTTTCGAGAAGATTGGCCGGAACCGCCGCGCAATTGATGGCGACGAAAGGCTGCTCGGCCCTACCGCTCTCTGTGTGCAATGCGCGAGCGACCAGCTCTTTCCCCGTGCCGCTCTCTCCGGTGATCACCACCGATGCGTCTGCCCTGCCGACCCGCGAGATCAGGTCGTAGACCCGTTTCATCGGAGGGCTCTCGCCAATCAACTCCCCTCGGCCCCGACCTGCTGAGACTTTCTCCGTGAGTCGTCGAACCTCACGCCGCAGCTGACGGTGCTGCACGGCACGGTTGAGCGCGTGCACGAGCGCCTCCATCTCCACGGGCTTGTTGATGAAGTCGTAAGCCCCCGCACGGATGGCAGCGATCGCTGCCTGCATGTCTCCGAAGGCGGTCACGACGATTACCGGCAAGTCCGGCTGACTCTCCACGACACGGCGGCAAATCTCCAGCCCGCTCGTCTTGTCGAGGTTCAGATCGGTGATCACCGCGTCGAAGTCATGCTTGGCGAGCAACGACAGGCCTTCTTCCTCCGTCGTGCACCACTGCACCTGATACCCACGCGTCGAAAGCGCGTCCGCTACCATCTCGCACATGCTCTGCTCGTCGTCGATCATCAAAATCGGAACGGTCATGAATCCACCTCTTCCGGCAAGTAGACGTTGAAGCAAGAGCCTTTGCCCAACTCGCTGTCGACCAGCATGAAACCGCCATGCTCGCGCACGATGCCGTGGCAAACACTCAACCCCAAGCCGGTGCCTTTGCTTCCCTTGGTCGTGAAGAAGTCCTCGAATATCTCCTCGAGGCGCTCGGAAGCAATGCCGATGCCCTGATCTCGAACACTGATCTTGACGAACTGGCCTCCGGAAGCGTGGCGGTCGGGCGGTTCGGCGACGTGCTCACGCTGGACCTGCAGCGTTATACGACCACCGTCCGGCATCGCGTGGATTGCGTTCATGATGAGATTCGTCAGCACTTGCATCGTCTTGCTGGCGTCCACCTGGACCATCAGATCGAGTTCCCCAGCCGTGGTGATTTCGATGTCGTGGTCTTCGCACATCGGCTCCATCAACGACACGGCGTGGCCCAGCACGTCGCCGATGCGCTCGTGTTGACGCTCGAGGGGCTTACGCCGCGCGAAGTCCAGCAGCTCACGAATGATGGCCGTCATCCGACTCGCTTGCTCGGCGATCGTCCGGGCATTGTTCTTCACCCGCTCGGATGCCTCGCCGTCGTTGGCGATCATCGTGGCGCGGCCGGACACGACGTTGAGCGGCGTGCCGAGCTCGTGAGCCATGCTCGACGCCAGCTTGCCCACAGTACCGAGACGGTCCGCATGCCTCAGCCTCTCCAAGGCGGTCGTACGAGCGCGTCGTTCCTTCCGCACGCGCCGCTGCGCTTCAGCCAGCTTGTCGGTCATCGCGTCGAAGTCGCTCGCCAAGCGTCCGATCTCGTCGCGCTGACGGATGTTCGTCCGCAAGCTAAAGTCGCCATCAGCCACGCGGTGAGCCAACTCCGAGAGTTGCCGAATGGGGCGACCGATCAACCACAGCCCCCAAGCCAAGGCAACCAAGCCGGATATCACTGCGGCAACCAGCGTGGTCCACACCTGAGTGTGCAGCAGGGAGCTGAAGTACTCACGCTCTCGCGGCAGTCGCCGCTCGATCTCGAGGCTTCCGACGTATCGCCCGTCGATGCGCACCGGCGCGGTGGCCAATATGCTCCAATCTTCACCTTTGGAAAGGCGCAACATCGTCACCTCCGATGTTCCCACTCCGCTCGAAGACTCGCTGCGCAGACGGATCAGCGTCCTATCACGGCGCGAGTTGGAACGCCGAATGAACTCCTCAGCCTGCGTACGCCCCCCGATCTGCCACAACTCAGCCGTGGCGGCAGCCAAGGTCCGCCCCAACATGGCAACGTCATCGCGGATCTCGCGCTCCTGAAGCTCGGCAATCTCGCGGACGTGAAGCGTCGCCTGAACCACCAGCAGCAGAGCGAAGGCTAACGTCAATGCGAAGGCAAACTTGATCGCCAAGCGCACGTACGCACCTCACTCTGTGGTTGGACAAGTTGCATGCTCTGCTACCGAGCGTCGGGCTGACGCGGTCGATAGTCAAGCCGTACACCGATAGCGAACCACTCGTCAATTTGGGTTCGCCGGCCCGCGCGGCGGCTGTCCGCCGACGATCGCTCGAACGCGACGGCACCCGGCGGCGGCCTCTTGAAAAGACTTGCCCGTGTGAACGCCGCATTCCGACTCACATACCTCTGCCGCCAAGATCGAAGCTGGAACGAGCCACGTATCGAACGCGGAGCCTCGGGCAAGAAGCTCCGCCGTGACCCGGCACAGCGCCGCCGCATCGCGGCAACTCTCGATCGTGTCCGTCATGTGGGAGAGACCCATGGCCAAGCTCGCGCAATGTTCGGTCGCGGTCGCGCAATCTTGGAGCGCACGGATCAGTCGTTGTCTCCGAGCGCCAAGAGTACCAACCGCGTGGGGTCGCCCGAAGGAGGGACCATCGCCCGCCTCCTCGACCTGTGCAGGGGGATGCGCTCGTGGGCCTCTCATGGCGCGGCTCCCGTCTGTTCGTCGAGGCGTTTTTCCAACTCGTCGACTTCGCGGGTCAGCGCGTCCATGGCTTCCTTCAACTCCGCCCTGGCTCGCTTTCGAAGTCCCCCGAGGCGTTGGTCCAATTCCGCGCGCTGTCGCTCCAGCTCGTTCAGCCGCTGTTGGATCTTCTCCTTTGCGTCGGCCGTGGCGTGGTCACCCTTCGCGCGAAGCTGTTCGACCTTGGCGTCGATCTTGCGAAGCCGCTCTCGTGTCGCTTTGTCGAACTCGCTCAGCTCGCGCGCACTTCGCTCGTACGCCGCTTCGACATCGTCCTTGACGTTGGCGGCGCGCTCTTTCGCCTCGCGCTCGATTTGCGCGGCGTCCTCGTCGATCCCGCGTGTCGTGCGCTCGCAACCCAACGCGCTCAAGCAGACGCACAGGGCGATCAAGGCTGATCCACGTCTTTTGTCTTCAGTCCCCGTATTCATGTTGGGTGGCCGTGCAACCCGCGTGCCGGAGCTCCCCCTCATGCAGACTGCGCGGCGCATGGCGCGCGTGACGTTCAACCAGTTCGGCAGTCGCGAACGGGGGTGGGCGTGACGTTCTGCCACATGCGTGTCCTCGCGCCCCGCCTCGGATCCCGGCGCATGGCTTTCTGCAGCCCTTGGCGCCTTGGCACGGCGATTGCTCCATCTCTCGGCGAGCGGGGTGTAGCGCTGACCCACGTCAATGCGACGTCGAGGGGCGCACAACTGTTCACCCCATTCAGTTACATCAAGCAGACCAGCTTGGACGCAGCGTCAACCCACGACGCATCCGCTGCATCTGCTCTTCCCGCAGGAGCGACTTCGACGCGCTTCGAGCGAGCCCCTACCACGGCTCGAGGGCCAGAGCGGAAGCAAGGAAAGCCAAACCAGCACCAGACGAAAGGAACACACTCCATGAGACGAGAAACGAACACCACCCCAAAGAACACCACCCAGTCTCCCCCCGCGTTCGTCGTCGGCTTCGACTTCGAGGACCACTCGCTTCCGGCCTTGGACCAGGCGATCCGCTTCGCGAGCACGTGGCCGAACAGCAAGCTCATCGTCGTTTGGGCCAGCGCCGTCGCGAGACGAGCAGGCGATGAGGAAGAACGCGACGCGCTCGCCAAGCGCAAGCTGGACGAGCTCGACAGCGTCGTCCGTCGACGTATGGGATTGTTCGAGCAGCAGGGGATTCGCATCGCTCACACACACGTCACCCTGCGAGTCGCGGAAGGGGCCCCCGATGAAGCGCTCCGACGCACGGCCTTTCTCGAAAGTGCCGACGTCATCGTCGTCGGCACCAGCTCGAAGAACACGTTGGAGGGACTCGTACTCGGCTCCGTCTCGCGTTCACTCGTGACCAGTTCCCCCTGCTCCGTACTCGTGAGTCGCCCGCCTAGTCAAAAGGTGCAGCTCGACCCACCACCTGCCCCCGGCGAGGAATCGACGTTGGGACGCCGGCACACCTACAGTTACGAATCACGCGTGGGACAACCCGGCACGACCATGCCCCTCGTCTATCCCATGAACTGACGCGACCCAATCGAAAGCACGAGGAAAGACAGCATGAACTCACGACACGGAGTCGACAACGCTCCCACGAGAAAACTCATCGACCTCGCGACGCTCGCGGCGCTCCTGCAGCAGAAACTCGAGGGCAAGGCCCCGCGCGGGTACCTGCGCGGCAAGACGCGAATGCGCGACGCCCTACAAGACGCTCTGGACATCTCGGCGGTTCGCGCCGAGCAACTCGTCGACCAGCTCCATGCGCGGGGTTTCGTCCGGTACTCCGGCAACCCCAAGCTCGTCGAGCGCAGGCCCCGCCAATGGGCAATCCACGTCAACCCGAACACCGCGCGCTAGATCCGCGACGACAACCCAAGCACCCAGCGGCGCCCCGCCGCCAGAAAGGACACTGAATGCAAACTCGATTTGCCAGTAACATCAATCTCCCCGACACCGCCAAGCGAGAACTCACTGCATCCCTGAACGTTGCGCTGGCCACAGCGCTCGACCTACAGCTGCAGGTCAAACAGGCCCATTGGAACGTGAAAGGCCCGCAGTTCTTCGCCCGCCACGAGCTGTTCGACCGTCTAGCTGAAGGTTTGCGGGCAGCCGCGGACAACTTCGCGGAGCGAGCCTCGGCCCTTGGCGGATATGCCCGAGGCACCACCCGGCAGAGTGCGGCAAACTCCGTCCTGCCCGAATACGACCTCGACGCCAGCGATGGCAGAAGGCACATCCAAGTGCTAGCCGAGCGTTTTGGCAAGTACGACGAGTTGCTGCGCGAAGCCATCGCCGATGCCGAGAAACTGCGCGACCCCGCCACGGCGGATCTCTTCACCGAAGCGCTGCGTCAAGCGGAGCTCGACATGTGGTTCCTCGAAAGTCACCTACAGACGTAAACACGAGCTCGCCACAACCGGCTCGCAAACGCAGCAGCGCCACACCCCCACCCGTTGGGGGTGCTGTGTATTTGGAGTCGCCACTTCCGGCATTCGCTACTTCACCACGAGCTCGGGCGGCAGTCCCGAAGAGACGACGCGTATCTCCTCCGCCGTGCGCCAGGGCACATCTGGCCACCAGCGCTCGACGTCGGGAGCGCCCTCTGGTTCGATACTCTGCCCTGGGCGCGGCGTGACGACCTTCACCCCTGCCTTCTCGGCCGCGACCAGAACGCGTTCGACCGGCTCCGTCCAACCGTGCAGCGACAGGTCGAACAGTCCCCAGTGCACCGGTAGCATGACCTTTCCTCGGAGTAGTTGATGCGCCAGAACCGCCTGCTCTGGGCCCAGGTGAACATCCGCCCAAAGTGGGTCGTACGCGCCGGATTCGATCATCGTGACGTCGAATGGGCCGAGTCGCTCACCGATCTCGGAAAAGCCGGGAAACAGAGCGGTGTCCCCGCTGTAGAAGGCTCGATGTCTCGGGCCGATCATGGCCCAACCTGCCCACAACGTGTGGTCGCGGTCCGTCAGCGACCGCCCAGAGAAATGACGCGCGGGGGTGGCAACGAGTGACACCCCGAGCACCTCGCCGTGCTCCCACCAGTCCAACTCGAAAATGCGCTCAGCCTCGATGCCCCAGTGCTCGAGATGCGCACCGATGCCCAGCGGTACGAAGAACGGGACACGACGTTCGGCTAGCTGGCGAATGGTGGGGTAGTCGAGGTGGTCGTAATGGTCGTGGGAGATGACCACGGCGTCGACCTTCGGCAGTTCGGAGAAAGCAAGCGGTGGGTCGAAAAAGCGGTCCGCCGTCATCCACTCGAAGGGCGATGGGTTCTTGCCCCACACCGGGTCGAGCAACAGACGTACTCCGTCGATCTCGACGATCAACGTCGAGTGCCCGAGCCAAGTGACCCGCAAGCCCGTCTGGGGAGCAACGTCGAAGTCTGCCCGTGTCCGCCTCGAGATGGGGATCGGCTGATCGGGGATGCTATGGTCACTCGAGTCGAACATCCAAGCCTTCAACGTCGGCAAGAACTCCGGCTCCTGCCGGGGTAGCACGTCGATGAAGCGTCCATCGACGAAGTGCGGAGATTGCTTCATGCGCTCGAGCCGCGCCCCGGTGACTGACGCGCCCATCGCAACTCGCCCTTCCGTCGTGGCCCCGAAGGATAGCAGCCCGATCAACGTCACGACCCCGCCCAGCAGCAGCAAGCGCGCTCTGCGTAGCTTCGGTCTCCTCTTCGGCTCAGCGGTCTCCGTCATCGAACACAGGGTATGGTGAGCCACAGCACCGGCGTCGAGCAGTTTCTCGCGCGCAGCTCGGACGCATCCGCCCTCCGCTCACCCGAAGAGCCGCAGGAGAAACCACGTTGCCCCCAGGCACCCAATCACGAGCAAGCCCACTCCCGCCCCCCGATGCGACGCTTGCGAATGACGTCGGCCCAGCCAAAGAAGCGAAAGCCAGAAGCCGAGCACCGCCAGCTGACCCAGCTCCACGCCCACGTTGAACGACAGCAGAGCAGGAAGCAGCGCCTCCCGCGGCAGCCCCGCGTCCGTGAGCACACTGGAAAAACCCAAACCGTGGATCAGGCCGATGCTGAAGACGATTGCCCAGCGCGGCACGAAACGCATCGGCCAGCGACTTTCGACCGCAATATAGAGCACGGACAACGCGATCAACGGCTCGACGAGCGCCGGCGACAGAACCAAGTACCCCATCGTGGCCAGCAACAGCGTCAGGGTGTGCGCCAGCGTGAAAGCGCTGACCTCGAGTAGCAAGGACCGCCGACGTCGCTGCTCTTTCCGCCACCAAAACCCCAAGACCAGGCCAGAAACGAACGCGATGTGGTCCCAACCCTTGGGCACGATGTGCTCGATGCCGAGCAGGGTGTAGCGCAAGCTGACGACCCACCACGGCTCTTCGGGCAGCGGCTGCGTGGGTCGCACATCCCCCAGCTGACGAGCCCCACCCGCCACCCACTCCGGGCCGTTGGCTGCCGATAACCCGAAGCGCACGCTGCGCTCGCCTTCGCGCAGCAGACGAGAGTGGAGTTCGGCAGGCTTTCCGTCCCTGGCGGTGTCCACGGTGACGATGGTGTCGCGGAGGGGTGGGGCGAGCTCCAGCCGCAGCTCTCGCGCATGCAGCGGCATGGCTGCTTTGACGACCACGACGTCGCCCGGCACCGCACCCCCGCGCTGCCACAACTCCCGCACCGACGTTTCGAGTCGCAGCGTTCGACCGTCGACTTCAACGCGCAAGGCCTGCTCGACCAGAGCGAGCACCTTCTGCTTCACGGCGGGCGATGCCGCCGCTGACAACTCCCGCGTCAGCTCGGGATCGAGGGTGAGCTGTCCGCGCAGGAGCCCTGGCTCCGCAAGAGGTCGCAGCTCGATCAGGTCCAGCTGCAGGTCGTGGGCATGGGCCTTGCCCCACGCCGCCACCCACAGCACGAGCGCCAGCACCCACACGACGATCGCGCGCATGGACCTGCTCACGCGCCTCCACCTGAACAGGCTGTCACTCGACTTTGATGTTCGGCACCGGAGGATCGGCCATGCCCGCTCCGATGTGAAAGCTCGGGTGCGGCGGTTGATTGTACGCCGTGTTCTGCCACGAGATGGCCATCCGGTACTGGGCGTCGTGCATCAGAGTGTAGATGCGGCGCTCGGTCACGTCCGTCGTCGTGTACAGGCGCAGTGCGGAGTTGTTCGACTCGCGCCAGACGATCTCTTCACGCCAATCCCCCAACAGGTCAGCGCTCAGGGTCGGCGTCGACTTGGTACCGTTGTTGGACGCACAGCTTTGGCACGAGAGCAAGGTGCCACCGCCGTACTTGCTGATCGCCGTTCCGTCCTCCAGTTCGCGACTTTCGTCCGCATCCCACCAGATCACGAAGTTGATCGACGACGGCGCTCCGCCGCCGCCGATGGCTTGGCCAGACTGTGCGCTGGAAAGAGGCACACCGCTCGAGGCCCAAAACTCCGCACCCGGGTTGTCGGGCAGGATGTCCGCGGCAACGCCACGCCCGACGTCGGAGTCCGAGATGGCGCCGGCCGCGATGATCTCACAGGTGGCGGCATCCCGCACCGACCACAAGGGACGCGCCTCGTACTCGTGGGGCATGAACACTTCGACACCCGGTCGATCGGGCAGCAGATCCGTCACGTGCAGAGCGTCGCCGTGGTTG
>JBNKZR010000185.1:0-13615 GCA_050301735.1 Polyangiaceae bacterium
GAGTGAAGAGCCTGCGGACTTCGTAAACAAGGTCCGGCCTTGTTTCGCGCCAGAGACAGGCTCGGCCCTGAAGCTCCGCCCGGAGTTCACGATGATCGGACGCAGCTACGCCACGGGCTACGAACCGGACTTGGAGTACTGGCTCATCAAGCGCCCCGAAGAGACGGTGCTGAACGAGGCGTGGCCTTGGGCCGTGTGGTATCCGCTGCGCCGCTCCGGAGCCTTCGCCCGCCTCGAGCCCAAAGAGCAGGGTGGTATCCTGCGCGAGCACGCAGAGATCGGCAAGGCCTACGGCACACAGGACCTAGCTCACGACGTACGCCTGGCCTGCCACGGCCTGGATGCGCGAGACAACGAGTTCCTGATCGGGCTCATCGGCAAAGAGCTGCATCCCCTCTCCCACGTCGTTCAAGCCATGCGCAAGACGCGACAGACGTCCGAATACATCGTGCAGATGGGACCGTTCTTCGTCGGCTACGCCGTCTCCCGCCACCAACCCCGCGCCTGAGCGGCGCCCGCATACGAGTAGCGTCCGACGCGCTCGTCCGGCAGCCGGTACGGCAGCGGTGGGCATCGATTGCCGCAGGTGATCGTGCGTCGTCGCTCGTCCGAGTGACGGAAGGTGTTCAGCGACCAAGGGGTCCTTCGACCTTGAGCAGCAGATGGTTGTAGGACGGATGTTCTTCTACGACGATGTTTCCGACACCGCGAATCGCCTTGAGCATGTGACCCACCAACGTTCGCTTGGAGACGATGACCCAAGTGGGTAGGCCCCGACGCGCCTTCACCGCATTGGCAGTGTGGTCGATGCGCTGGATGCAGCGCGAGGTGAAGTTCTGGGCGTAGTAGTCCCCGTGGCGCGCCGCGACCCGCGCGTGATGCTCCAAGTAGAACTTGTACACCACACAGGTGTAGGCATCGAGCACGACCAACGGTTTTGGTGAGCTCGGGTCCTCGGCTAGTGCAGCTTCGCGATCGGCGCGCATGCGGTCGAGTATCTTCGGCAGTTCCGAGTGCCCAGTCCACGAGCGCTTCTCCACGTGCCAGCCGAAGCCGAACGCAACGGACGGCAACACGTGCAACGTGGCGGAGACGAGTGCGACGGAAACGAGACTGCCCCGACCCATCGATGCCCAATAGCCCAGTCCGACGAACGGAACCGGAAGCACGTAGGCCATCAAGAACAAGTTCGTGCGAAACGCCCCCCACGGCCACAACGAAAGCACGTTGAACACGAGCACGGTGAGGACGGGCCCCAGCAACAGACTCGCGTCTTCGAAGCGCCGGCGTCGCAACAGCATCACGACTCCCAACACGTAGGCGATGACCCAACTCAGTCGTTCGAGCCCGGCAAACTCGCGGATGGGTCGCCCAGCGAGCAGCTCTGGCGGCTGCCAGAAGAGCCGTCCAGCACCAGGCATCGCGACGAGCTCCTCGTACTTGTCGACTTCCCACTGCACCTGGTTGGCGCGGCCGTCGTCCATGTAGAAGACGCCGTACTTCTTGCCCCAAAATGCACTGTCGTCTTCACCGTTGGGGATCTGGCTGAACAGCACCTGGTAGAGCAGCCCGATCGTACCCAGGGTGAGCAACGCAGAGGCAACGATCAGCGACAATCGGCGCCAAGCCTTGCTTCGCAACGCCCACCAACCCAGCATCCCAAACAACGTCGGAAAGACGAAGACCGCGTTGTAGGCAAACACGAAGCTCAGCGGCGCGAGCAACAACAGGACCCAGAGGTCCCTGCCTGCGCGAGTGCGCGCGTAGGCGAGGAAGCGATCGACGAGCAAAAGGTGGGCCGCTAGCTCGAGGGAGTACGGTTTGAACTCCTTGGAGAAGTCCACCATCATCGGGTGCACGGCCGCGACGGCGAGCATCAGCAGCAACACGACGTGCCGCGCACCCGGCGCCTTGTCTCGGACGCCGAGCAGGACCGCGCCAACGCGGTGAAGCAACGGCAACGCCACGATACCTGCGAGGTACGATGGCAGGCGCACGACCCGTTCATCCACACCGAAGACCTCGACCAAGGCACGGCATGCCGCCATGAAACCCAGCGGACGAAATGACGGCGTCAGGAGCGGCAAGTCGAGCATCCTTGACGCCCAAAGTGCCTCATCGCCCCACATCGCGATTGGGTCGACCCAGTAGCGCGTGGAACGCAGCGTGATGCCAACGGCGTAGACCAGGACGAGCCCAGCAACGTACAGCCGCTGCGCTCGCGTCCACGTTTGGGTGGCTGCGAGCCCCTGCGAAACGAGCTTCAGCATGGCGACAGACTACACGAAGCCTGCCAGGGTCAGGCAACGAGCCTGCGATAGGCGGCGCTCAGACGTACGAACTCCACCTGCAGGGCCTGTCGACGTGTCTCGTCCGTACCGAGATACCGGTCCGGATGCACGGCCGCCGCCCGGCGACGAAACGCGGCGCGGACCGAAGCTCGTTCGGCCCCCGGCTCCAGCCCGAGCAACGCGAACGCTTGCTCTTCAGTGAGTTGAGCCGTGCCGACCTGCCACTGCCGCGCTGGTGTCCGCCGAACCTGTCGTTTGCGTAGGCGCCCGTGAAGAAACTCGGCAGCCGGCAAACGCAGCGAGGATTCGAGCTCCTTGGGACTCGCAACTCGAAACCGCAGGCGCGCGTCCTCCAGGGCGTAGAGCGCCTCCATGCGCTCTCTGACCTGCAGGTGCAATGCCTCCTCGACCTCTCGCAGCGAGACGACGGACGACTCGACCAAGGCCTGTCCTGCGGCCTTACCTGGCTGCGAGAACAGCGTTCGCTCCAGGCGCAAGCAGGTCTCCGGATCCAAACCAGCACTATCCCGGATCACGTCTCCGAGCCGTCTGCCATTGGGAGACTGGATGTTGCTCACGAGTCCGTCCCTCAGGTGAACACGGTGGACGACTCCTCGCTGGTCGCAGAGTTCCAAAACGCCGGAGACTCCAGCTCGATGCAACGAGCCCAATACATCTCCCAAAGTGGTGGCGCTCAAGCGAGAGGGAAGCAGCATGCCCGAAGGGGCTAGCAACGACGTGTCCCTGCGGCCAAATTTGTCGCGAGCTGGCGAGCGCCACCGTCGACCTCGGGGGTCGCCCGACGTTCCAGGCTCAGGGGCTCATGCCGCTGGGGGGTGCGTAGAAATCCACCAGCCGGATCGGTCGCTCCGACAGCCGAACCTCCAGCACCCGACGCTCGCCCATCACATCCCCTCCGACCTGGAAGGCGGTCGACGGGTCCATTTCGATGCGCACGTGCTCGACCAGACAGTCCGCTACCGCCGTCGGGTTTTCGTACTCCCCCTTCCAGATGGCACGCGCGTTGCGCAGGAACTCGACCGGCCCCAGGCTGACGATGCGCAGGCTCATCCTGTCGGGGCGGTCCTCGGCGTACGGGAACATCCGAAGACCAAACCCATAGTAGGGAATGGTCGAGACCCCGACGAGCCGGGCTGGCCCCTCGAACACCGTCTCCCCTGCAGCCACGGGCTTACCCACCACACGCCCGTTGCGTCCCAAGCGGTAGACTTCTTTGCCCAAGTTCTTGATGCGACAGTGCGGGGTTCGACGTAACACGTAGCTGGGAAGCGTGCGGGTGGTCGACGAAATCGCATAGCTCAGTGGGCCTGCAGAAAATCGTCTCAGAGGTGTCTTGGCGAGTCGATCTTTGACTTCCTTGTAGTCTTGGAGAACGTCGGCGTCGGCGCCCAAGCCGCAGAACGGTGTGAGCAAACCTTCGACCTCGACGAGTCCGATCTTGCGACTGCCAGCTTCTTCCTTCAATCGACGAATGTCGGCCGCCAAGGTGCGCTTGCCGCTGGCCCCGACGACGTGAGCGAGCGCGTTGCCCGTCCCCAACTTCAGGTAGCCGAAACGGGGTCGAGGTTGGCCGACGCGATCGGCCTCCTTGACGACCTCGGTCACCATCACCGTGAACGTGCCATCGCCCCCCCCGGTGAGCACCGTGCCGTAGCCGCGTTCCACGACGGTGCGAGCGATGTCCCGAGCCTGTTCGATGCTGTGCGATACGAACAGATCCGTGCCCCGGAGGATCTCGTCGAGATTCGTGATCACCTCGCCGGTCACGTTCTTGGCATTACCGTTGACGACGACCGCCACCCCGCGAGGCGGGGGTGCGACGCTCCCCGGTGGTTCGCTCGCGAGCTCTGGCTCAGCCATCCTCGCGCGGATCTAGCACGAGCGGGTGCCTACGAAAACCCGCAGCGCGGGCTCCACCTGGCCGTGCTATAGGGTCGCCGATGCATTTCCTCGATGAGTGCCAACTCCGTGCCGAAGCAGGCAAAGGGGGCAACGGCGCAATGGCCTTTCGCCGGGAGAAGTACGTCCCGTTCGGCGGCCCTTCGGGGGGTGATGGGGGCCGCGGCGGTGATGTCATTCTGGTGGGAGATGAAGGCAAGACGACGCTGGCAGATCTTTCGCACCTGCGCATCTTGCGCGCCGAGAAAGGCGAAAATGGCGGTGGCCGAGACCGCTACGGTGCCCAAGGCCGTCCATTCGAGCTGCGCGTCCCCTTGGGCACCATCGTCATCGACGCTGACAAAGACGAACGACTCGGGGAGATCCTCCGCCACGACGAGCGCTTGATCGTCGCTCGCGGGGGTGCCGGCGGCCGCGGTAACAAGCACTTCGCCACGTCCACGGATCGCGCACCTCGTCACGCCGAACCCGGAGGCCCCGGGGAGACACGGAACCTGCGCTTGGAATTGAAGGTGATGGCGGACGTGGGCCTGTTGGGTTACCCCAACGTCGGCAAGAGCACGTTCATCCGTGCCGTAAGTCGGGCTCGGCCGAAGGTGGCAGACTACCCGTTCACGACGTTGGTTCCGCACCTGGGCGTCGTCAGCATCGGTGACCAGAAGAACGGCCTCGGCGCGACCTTCGTGATCGCCGACATTCCCGGTTTGATCCCCGGCGCTTCGGAAGGCGTCGGCCTCGGCATCCGCTTCCTCAAGCACGTCGAGCGTACGCGCGTCCTGTTGCACCTCGTGACGCTAGACGACGCCGCCGACCGCGACCCGGTTACGGACTACCTAGCCCTGCGAGGCGAGCTCGAAGCGTTCAGTCCCGAACTGGCACGAAGGACAGAGCTCGTCGCCCTCAGCAAAGCCGACTTGCCCGAAGTGCGCGACGCCTTCCCTGAGCTTCGCGAACGCTTCCAACAAGAGCTCGGCAAAGAGTTGTTCCTACTGAGCTCTCCCACACGCAGCGGCCTCGACCCTCTTCTGACCGAGCTCGCTGAACTCGCCGCCCGCCCCTCGGACGAAGCGCCAGCCGAAGCTAGCTCGGCTCTTCCCAACGAACCACGAGAGCCTACCGCCGCTGGCCGAGAGTCGCATGCCTCTCAACCACCGAAATCGTCGTAGTCGTCGAAATCGTAGTCGTCGGGAGCGAGATTGTCGAAGCGGGTATACGCCGATTCGAAGCGCACACGTACTTTGCCCGTCGGGCCGTTGCGCTGTTTGGCAACAATCACTTCGGCAATGCCCTGGTCCGGGCTGTCTTCGAAGTAGTACTCATCCCGATAGATGAACATGATGGTGTCCGCGTCCTGCTCGATCGCGCCGGACTCACGCAGATCGCTCAGCTGTGGTCGCTTGTCTTTGGTGTTACGCGTCTCCACGGAGCGATTGAGCTGGCTCAAGGCGATCACCGCCACTTCCATCTCTTTCGCCAATTGCTTGAGTCCACGAGATATCTCGCTGATCTCTTGTTCGCGACTGCCCGCATCTCGGCGCCCACTCATCAGCTGCAGGTAGTCGATGATGACCACCCCCAGCTTCTGAGCCCGGGGCCCGTCCCCAGATCCGCGACCGAGCTCCGCCTTCAGGCGGCGGATTTTGGCACGCAAGTCCAACAGCGATATCGCCGGCGTGTCGTCCAGCCACAGCGGGATGCGGCCGAGCATCGCCGCCGCTTCCGTCAGCTTGTTCCAATCCTCGCCTCGGATCTGGCCGCTGCGGATCTTCGACACGTCCACCCGCCCTTCACTCGACAGGATACGCGAAGCCAGCTGCTCCCTCGGCATCTCCAAGGAAAAGAAAGCGACCCCGAACCCAGCCTCCTCCACCTCCCCGTCTTCCGCCTTCACGCGTCGCGGCTGCGCCACATTGACGGCGAGGTTGAGCACGAAGGAGGTCTTACCCATACCGGGGCGCCCGGCCACGATGTACAAGTCGCCGGGGTGCAGCCCGGCACATCGCTTGTCGAGCTCCGCAAAACCAGTCGACATGCCGGTAATCGCCTCACCGCGCTTGGCGGCTGCCGACAGGATTTCGAAAGCGCGATGAATCGCATCCCGCAACGGCCGAACGCTCGTGCCCTGCGGCACTCGAGCAATGTCGAACACCGCCTGCTCCGCCTCGTCGATGTAGGCTTGCACCTCCCCACAATCCCCGTACCCTCCGGCCGCGTATTTCTGGCAAGTGCTGATGAGCCGACGCAGGCGCGCCCTCTCTCGCACGGTCGAGGCATGCGTCGCCACGTGAGCGACCGCTGGAGTAGCATCGGTCAGCTCTGCCAAGTACGAGCTGCCCCCGACTTGCTCCAAGCGCTCGCGGCTTCGCAACCAGCTCGCGACGTTCACCACATCCACGGGCACGCTGTTGCGGTTCAGCTCCAAAATGGCCTCGAACACGCGGCGGTTCGCCTCCGAGTAGAAGTCCTCCGCCACCAGGATGTCTTGCACTTCGTCGAAGGCGTCCCCGCTCAGCAGCGCCGCGCTCAGCACGGCAGCCTCGGCCTCCAAATCGTGCGGGGGCACGCGGACTTCGCTGGGGCGAAGCTCAGGCACCTCGCGGGCAGACTTCTGGTTCGGGCGCACGCCGCATTGTACCGGTGCCGAGCGAACGCCACAAACGACAAACGCCCCGCGCGACTACGTGCGGGGCGTTCGAAACGACAGAAATCAGCTCTGCTTGACGACTTCGACGCGCAGCGTGGCTTCGATGTCGCCCTGCAACTGCAGCTTGATCTCGTGCAAGCCCAGCTCGCGAATGGGTTCCGCGAGTTGCAACTTACGCCTGTCGAAGCGCAGGCTATGGGCGTTTTCGTATTCTTCCTCGATGTCGCGACTCGTAACCGAGCCGTACATCTTGTTTTCCTCACCCACCTGACGGGTGATCTTGATGGCCACGGCCTCGAGCTTGGCCTTCAGCGCCAGGGCTTCGGCGTGACGTGCCGCCGCCTGAGCGCGCGCCTTCTCCTTCAGCTCCTCTACGCGGGCCAGATTACCAGCTGTGGCCGGTGCGGCCAATCCGCGAGGGATGAGGAAGTTGCGAGCGTAGCCCGGCTTGACGCGGACGACATCTCCGCTCTGCCCGAGGTGCGGAACCTCTTCCTGCAAAACGACGTTGATCGGATGCGACATGAGCTACTCCTACTCGTTGGTGGTGAAGGGCAAGAGCGCAATGTTGCGCGCTCGTTTGATGTTCAAAGTCAGCTTGCGTTGGTGTTTGGCACAACAGCCGCTGATGCGTCGCGGAACGATCTTGCCACGCTCCGTGATGAAGTACTTCAGCAGCTGAGGGTCCTTGTAGTCGATGATCAACGCCGTATCGCTGCAGAAAGGGCAGCCGCGCCGACGACCGGCGCGCTTGAAGAGCCCACTCTCGCTCTTGTCGAATGCCGATGATTGAAGGTCGCTCATTCTTCTACCTCTTTCTCTGCTTTCTCTGCGTCGGCCGTCGAAGCTTGCTCGCCGCCTTCATCCGACTCGTCTGCGCCGTCACTGGCGTCGTCATCGTCATCGGACTGATCGTCGTCCGTGTAGTCACTGCTACCGCGATGGCTACGTGCCTCGAGACCGAGCACCTGCGCCAGCGTCTCTTCGTGGTCGTCATCAGGCTCGTCGATGTGCTGAAATTCCACGTCCTCCGCCTTGATGTCAGCGCTTGCCGCCTCGTCGGACAGCTTGACGGTTTGGAACTTCATCACCGACTCTTGCAGGTTGAGCGTACGCTCGACCTCCGTCACGATGTCACCGGATCCTGCGTACTTCATGTACACGTAGATGCCACGCTTGTGCTTGGAAACGGCGTACGCCAGCTTGCGGCGTCCCCAGTTCTCGACCCGCTGCATGGCGCCGCCAGCTTTGACGACATCTCCAATGCGGGTTGCGAGTCCCTCCGTCGTCTCGCGAGTCACGTCGGGACGGAGGATGTAGATCGTTTCGTATTCTCTGAGTGGAGTAGTGGCTTGGCTCACTGGCTCTCCCTTCGGGCTGGGGCCCTCGCCATGGCGAGAGCAAGGAGTTACTTCTTGCGATTGACCTCGTTCATCGCTGCTTGCGGACCGCGTTCGACGAACAGTCGTGCGGCCTGTGCTCCGCGACGAGCCAGATCTTCGATTTCCCCCGCCTCGGCAGGGGCGAAGGCTTGTAGCACAAAATCCGCGACGCTACCGGAAAAGTCCGGAGGTGGACGACCTATTCCGATGCGAAGCCGGTAGTAGTCCCTGCCCCCCAGATGCTGGGTCACAGAACGCAAACCATTGTGGCCCGCTTCGCCACCACCGTGCTTGAGCCGCACGTCGCCAAAGGGCACGTCCAGCTCGTCGTGGATCACCAGCACGTCTTCGCGCAGAACCTTGTAGAAGTCGCATGCCGGTCGCACGCTCTCGCCCGACCGATTCATATACGTTTGTGGCTTGAGTATCCCGACCCGCTGCTCACCTACCCCAGCAAGGCAGAAGAACCCCTTGAACCGTTCGGACCAGCTCGCCGTTGTGCCCGCAAGCTGATCCGCGACGGCGAAGCCGATGTTGTGGCGAGTCGAGGCATAGCGAGCCCCGGGGTTGCCGAGGCCAACGACCAGGATCACACCGACTACTTCTTCTCGGCTTCGGCCTCGGCGTCGTCTTCGCCGTCCTCTTGCTTGCCACCTCGACGAGAGCCATACACGCCACCCAGGTTCTGTGCTGGCTTGAGTCGGATCGTCACACCGTCGGGGAGCGGTAGCTCTTCGGCACGGAGGATGTCTTCAATCTGCATCTCGGTGACGTCGTAGGTCAGCTTGGCCGGAATGTTCGCGGGCAGACAGCGCACCGGAACCTCACGGAACACCTGGCGCAGCTTGTCTCCCATCACGATCCCTTTGGCCTTGCCCACGAACTCGAGCGGTACTGCGACGTCGACTTCGCGATCGTCTTCGACCTTCAGGAAGTCGGCGTGCAGCAGAGCACGGCTGACGGGGTGAACTTGGTAGTCGGTCATCAGCGTCCTGACCGACTCGCTCCCGAGCTCCAGCTCGATGACGGCGTTCTTCCCCAGCTCGCCGGAAATCGCCTCCATGAGCTCTTTCGGCGAAACGCTCAGGGCCTTCGTCTCGACGCCGCGACCGTAGTAGACGGCGGGTACTTGGCCTTTGGCTCGCAATTGCCGAGCAGCGCCCTTGCCTTTACCGCCGCGAATCTCTGCCTTCAATTTGATGGTTTGCATTTTCAATCCTCGAAGCTGCTGAACACCTGGATTCGCCCGTCGCAGTTCGTCGTCACGATTAGACGAACAGCGAGCTGAGCGAATCCTTGCTGTCGATACGGCGGATCGCCTCCGCCAACAAGCTGCCGATGCTCACGTACTTGATCTTCTCACACTTGCGAGTTCGTTCACTCGCGGGAATCGTATTGGTGACGACCACTTGGTCTAGGTCCGACGCTTCGATGCGGTCCACCGCTGGACCGCTGAGCACCCCGTGAGTTGCGCACGCGACCACTCGACGCGCGCCACCCTCTTTGACTGCTTTTGCGGCGTTGCACAGGGTCCCCGCGGTGTCGATCATGTCGTCGATGATGATCGCATTCCGGTCACGCACGTCGCCAATCAAGTTCATGACTTCACTGACGTTCGCCTGCTCCCGCCGCTTGTCGATGATCGCAAGACCCCCGCCGAGCTGCTTGGCGAACGCGCGCGTGCGCTCGACACCGCCCGCGTCGGGGGAGACGAACACCGTGTCCTGATCGAGCTCTTGCTTGAGGTAGTTCAGGAACACGGGCAGTGCGTAGATGTTGTCGGTGGGAAACCGAAAGAAGCCCTGGATCTGCCCCGCGTGCAAGTCCACGCACACGGCACGACTCACTCCCGCGATCTCCAATAGATCCGCCACCAGCTTGGCGGTGATCGGCGTGCGGGGAGCGACCTTGCGGTCCTGACGCGCGTAGCCGTAGTACGGAAGCACAGCCGTGATGGACCCAGCTGACGCGCGTCGCAACGCGTCGCACATGATCAGCAACTCCATCAGACTATCGTTGACCGGATTGCACGTCGGCTGAATGACGAACGTATCCAATCCGCGAACGTTCTCCCCGATGCGACAAAACATCTCGCCGTCGCTGAACCTCGACAGCTTGACGTCGCCCAGGCGCGTGCCCAAGACGCTCGCTATTTCCTCAGCGAGCTCTCGGTTGGCGTTTCCTGAGAAAAGACCAAGACTCTTAATCGCCACGTCGGATTCCGGTTGCAAGCCGCCGGACCAATCGGACCGGCGGCGGAAAGGGGGCGAAGAACTAGCAGCGAGCCAGCACCCTGTCAATGTGCGCAGGCGCCGTGACGGCACTGGATCGCATGCCCGCCGCGCCCCGCACGGCCGGGCCCCGCTGGGCTGATCACTTGTACGGGTTTTCGAGATCTGGGCTGGGCTTCTTCTTTTTTCTCTTCACCACGCGCCGCGGATGAGGCGTCGGCTGGGGCGCGACTTTGGTTCGGTCCTCAGGCCGCTCCTGATCGGTGGCCGCCCCCTCCTCGTCCCCGGTCCCGGCGGTCGGCAATTGGTCCGCCTCCAAGACTTTGCGCCGTTCCTCAGCAGTTGCCGCCGCACTGTCCGCGGGCAGCGCAGTGGAGGTTGGGCCCGTCGTCGCCGGGTCCGAGCCGGGCTCTCGAGTCGCCGTCGGCCCCGGAGCGGCTCCAGCAGCCTGAGTCGGGACCTGCTCAGGTCCCGTCGCCAGCAGCGCAGCGGCCGCGCCGGCGCCGCCAACGAGGGCCACCGCGACGGCAACCAGAGGCCAACGCTTCTTCTTCCTGTTGGCCACCAGCTCGGGCGGCACACTGACCATCGTATTCGCAGTAGGATAGACTGGGATGGACGGGACGGGAGGCAGCGACTCCGCGGGTACTACTCGAGTCGGCTCGGGTCTAACGGCTTGAGAGCCCAACCTCGAGCTCAACAGCGGCGTCGTCGAAGGCCGCCCGCCAGCTCGGGTGATGGCCGAAGTGTCCCCCAGGTTCTTGATGCCGGTGGACGAACGACGCGAAGGAGGCGGCGGAGGTGCCAGGGGCGCACGAATCGCCGATGCCGGAGTCGGTGGCTCACTGGCGCGACGCTCGAGCCACTCGCGAATCGCACGGCGGTGACTCTCGATGGACGACCCGACCATCTCGTTGACGTAGGTTGCGACGTCGCGCCCGGATGCGAGGCACCCGGCGGACGCAGCCGCCTTTTCCAAGGCATCCCCAAACTCCGCACACGACACGTAGCGAGTCTGCAGGTCACGGTGCAGCGCCTTGAGGCAAACCTGCGCGACCGGCTCAGGGATGTCTTCGGAGAACTCTCGCGGTGAGACGATCTCATCGTTCAGCACGCGGTTTAGCGTCGCGGCTTCATTCGATGCCTTGAACAAGCGCCGAAGTGCCAGCGCCTCCCACAGCACGACGCCGGCGGAAAAGACGTCTGCACGCCGGTCGACTTCCTCTTCTCCGCCCGCCTGTTCTGGGGCCATGTAGGCCAGCTTGCCTTTGAGCTGCCCGGCCCGGGTCGCGCTCAAGCGGCTCGCCGCGCGTGCTACTCCGAAGTCCGTGATGCGCGTCACGCCGTCGGTGCCCACCAGGATGTTCTGCGGCGAGACATCTCTGTGAACCAGCCCCACGTAGATGTCGTGGTCGTCTTTCAGCTCGTGGGCGGCGTGCAGGCCCGACAGCATGTCGACGACGATCCGGAGGGAGATGTCCCGCGGGACCTCCTTGCCGTCCATTGCCGACTTGGACAGCAGTGCCGCGAAGGTGTCCCCCTCCACGTAGTCCATCACGAGGTAGTAGCCATCCTCCCCTTCTCCGACTTCTTGAATCGGGACGACGTTGGGGTGATGGATCAACGCGGCGAGCCGCGCCTCGTCCAAGAACATCTCGACGAACTCTTCGTTGTTGGCCAGGTGCGGGTGCAAACACTTGATCGCAACGCTGCGCTGGAAGCCCCCCACGCCGGATAGCCGAGCGAGAAAGACCGTGGCCATGCCGCCGGAGGCGATTTCCGCAATGAGCTCGTAGCGACCAATCCGACGAACGCCTCCTTGCTCGTTCTCGATTAGCTTGGTGTTCGCCACCGGAATCTAGAACCTCCCCCTGGCGCCCAGCGCTGCCCCATCGCCGAAAGCAACCCAGGGCTCGACGCCAGCGGAGCGGGCACGCTGAGTCTTTGCGGTGGTTTCCAAACCGAGGCTGGGAGGCCCCCAATCCGTCCAGATGGACCCGATCAAGATCGTGGTCAGACCGAGCCCCGCCGTGACACCCCAGAGCACGTTGGTGCGGAGTTCGGCGCTCTTGCCTTGCTGGTACTCCGGGCACGAAGTGCCCAAACCGACGCAGCGCTCTCGAACAACGTCAGCGCCCGGATTGTCCTGCGCATCCACCCCGCTCCAAATCGCGACGCCGGCCGTGGCTACCGTCAGCCCAGCACCAATCCAAAAAACAGTCGGCGGTAGTCCACCACCATCCTTCGACAAGTCGTATTCGTCCTTGGACGCCCCGGGTGAGGAATCGACCGAGTCGTAGGTGACGTGGGGCTGCGGCAAGGCATCGTCCTGTGGCTCCTCGCCCCAGTCATCCTCCGCCACGGGGGCTACGGCTCCCGTCGGCTCTTTCTCGAAGTGCAGCTTGCCTGCCGCTCCGGCCACCGCGGTGAAGTCTTTGGTCTCCGTCTCTCCGCCTTCAAACGCCGCCTTCACGCGATAGCTGCCCGCCTCCAAGAAAAGGAACCGTTTGGTGGAGGCGGCACCGTGGACCAGCCGACTCTCCACCAGCAGCGTGCAGGGTTCGTCGCAAGTCACCTTCAGCTTGCTCATGCTCGCGAGCCCGTCGCGAATCAAAGTGCGCGTCTCGGCGAACATCTCCTCGTCGGGATAGCGGTCTTGCGCCAACGCCGCTAGCGTCGCGGCTCGAGCCGCATGCCCGGCTTGGTCTCGCGACTGGATGGCGAGCAGCAACACCTTGGGGTTGGGCACGAGACTGTCCGCCTTTTCGAAATGTTCCGCGGCAGTCGCGTAGTCCTCGTCCTTGAACGCTGTGCGTCCGAGGTTGAACTCGTCGCCTGCCGCGCGGACGTCCTCCACACTGGGCTCGTCAGCTTGAGCCCTGACGGTGGACGCCGAAGTCAAAGTGGCAGCCGACGCAAAGACAGCGATCAGCACCGCGCTGATCCTTTGCTTCGTCATGTTTCGGGTTCGATTCACCAATACCTTTTCGCGCCCACACGCGGGATGCACGGGAGCCGCTCGCGAAGCTCGCGACCGTGAAGAAGCACCGCAACGTGCTGCAGCACATGGCGGGCTACTTCAAGAAGCTCCTCTCGAGCGAGGAGAAGGCCGAGCTCCACGAGGTGATCGAAGACTTCTCGGCGGGC
>JBNKZR010000186.1:0-13596 GCA_050301735.1 Polyangiaceae bacterium
CCGGTCTTCCATCTCGTCTTCGGACGGATCCTCCAGGCCATAGTGGGCGATCAGAACGCGCGTGATGTCGGAAGGCGACGCGATCATGGGCCGCACCCGCAAACCGGAAAGCGTGCTGACTTCCTGCAACGCACTGCCCGCGCACGGGTCTTCCATCGCCACGTACAGCACGTCACCGACGCGTCGGACGTGACGCACGTATACGGGCACGATGCGCATCTCACGCGCCACCTCTGCGGGCACCATGTTCAGTAGTGCTTCCGACCAATCGATGTGGTGCAACGACACCCACGGAATACTGAGCTGTTGGCTGAGGATCTGCGTGACCTGAGATTCGTTCAGCAAGCCGCGTCGAACGAGAATCGCCCCCAGCCTGTCACCCGTGGCCTGCTGTTCGGAGAGCGCCGCTTCTAGGTCGGCGGTGGTGATCAACTTGGCGTTGACCAACAGCTCTCCCAATCGAACGTGCGTAACCATCGAACCTTGAAAGCGTAGCGCCGCATTTGGACTTCCGCCCGGTTTTCGCGTGCGGTGCCACATCGTGTGTCCCACTCCCCCCTGCCCCGCCCCACAATCATGGGCTTCGGCCGGCAAGCGGGAGGCACCGGGTTCTCTGGCTCAGCATCCCGAAATGGCCGTCATTAAAATTGCTTTCATCGCCCACCAACTACACGGCACAATGGCACCTTCGGCGGAGCGAATAACCAAATCGGTACCCATGAGCGGTGAAGTCCCCCCCAAAGCCTGTCCTCAGTGCAGCGCAAACTGCGGCGGGGAGGCTCAGTACTGCACACATTGTGGGTTCCCGGTGGGTTCGATCACCTCGCACCAAGAGGACCATTTGATCGGCCGCACCCTGCCCGGCGGTTACCAGATCCTGGAGCTCGTGGGCATCGGCGGCATGGGTCGAGTGTACCGGGCCCAGCAGAAGGCGCTGGGTCGCACCGTCGCCGTCAAAGTCATTCACCCACACCTGCTGGCAAACGAAAACTCCCTCGCCCGGTTCATGACCGAGGCGCGTGCGATGAGTCAGCTGAACCACCCGAATTCGGTGTCGGTCATCGACTTCGGCAAGACGAACGACGAGGAGCCCTATCTCGTGATGGAGTTCCTGCGCGGCAGCAATCTCGCGCAAGTCCAGAGTCAGGATGGCCCCCTCCCCGTCAAGCGCATCGTCAGCGTGCTCAAGCAAGTCCTGATCGCCTTGGCTGAAGCCCATGCAACCCAGATCATTCATCGCGATCTGAAGCCGGAGAACATCGTTCTCGAACCGATGCGCCGCGGTGGTGACTTCGTCAAAGTGGTCGACTTCGGTCTCGCGAAGCTCAAGGCCGGACCTCCTGGCACCAGCATCACTTCTCCCGGCATCGTCTGCGGCACGCCCGACTACATGGCGCCCGAACAAGGTCGCGGCGATGACATCGACGGCCGCAGCGATCTCTACGCCGTTGGGGTCGTCCTGTTCTGGCTGCTCACCGGACGCCTTCCCTTCGAAGGTAACAGCCCGACGCAAGTCGTCCTGATGCACATCAAGGACCCGGTGCCTGACCCGCGAGAGCTCGCGCCGGGCCGCAACTTCCCCGAACCGCTGTTGAAGGTCGTCACCAAAGCGCTGGCGAAATCTCCATCCGATCGCTACCAAGACGCCCTCGAGTTCGCCGACGCGCTGGAAGACAGCCTCAAAGACCTGCGCTCCCCCGTGCCCGCTCCGCCCGTACTGCCGGAGGAGTTCGTGGAGTGCCAGCAGTGCGGCGCGAGCGTACCTCGAGCGCGTTTCTGCTACGACTGTGGGGCACGGCTGACGTTCGGCGCAAGCCTCAGCCCCGTCGGCGCAGGCTCGAGCTTGCCGCTCGTCGGGCGTGAAGATGACATTGCGGCGCTGCGCCAGGCTTGGGTTTCCGCTGCCGCCGGACGCCGCACGGCGAGGATCATCGGTGAAGCCGGCGTGGGCAAAACCCGGCTACTGAATGAGCTCTCGAAGATCGTGAGCAAGGGTGGTGGGCGCTCGGTCATCGTCGGACCGGATCCGTTTTGGGCGGAGGTCGCCGGCTACACGCTGAGAACCCTGGTCACCACTCTGGTCCCAGGTGAACAGCTCAACCAAACCCACGACGACCCGCTGCTCGATTATGCCCTCGGCGAGCTGCTGTCCACCGACCCATCGGAAACGGTGCTGACGACTCAGGAGAGACGCAGCGCTTTCGCGCGCCTCTTGGAATGGGCGATCGATCAGGCAGCACTCGCTTCTCCCACGCCCGTGCTCGTCGCGGTCGACGACTTGGATCGCGTCGACGGCTTGACCCGCCAAGCGATCGAAGACTACTTGGTCGATCCCAGCAACACCCGCTTGCTGTTGATCGGAGCGCACGCCCCATCGCTGCGTCCCGATTGGCCCGAGGATGAGATCCGCGTGCTGGCTGGACTTTCCGCTGCCACCGCGACTGCTCTGCTACAGCGGGGCTCCGAGCAGGCCGCAGGCGTCACGCTGGTGGAGGTTGGCAATCGGGGCATCCCCCCCTTGTACGTCGACGAAGCGCTGGCGTTCGGCGTCGATGGCGGGAACATACCGCCCGCACGCCTGGGCGACTTGATCGCAATGCGTCTCGCAGGCTTGAACGCCGCTGAGCGACGCATCGTGCAGGCCATCTCCGTCTTGGGGGAGCTCGTCTCGACGGACCTGCTGCGCAAGATGCTGGCGCCGGAAAAGGGCCTGGACCGCGAGGCCATCGACGCGCTGGTCGAAGCGCGACTGCTGCGTCGAACGGACAATGGTCAGCTGTCGATGGCCCATCCGCTGATCCAAGAGCTGTGTTTGCACGCCATCCCCGCCGAGGTGCGGCGGGAGTTGCACGACCAAGCGGCGCTGACGCTGCAAGCAGAGGAAGCACCGCTGGAAGTACTCAGCCATCACTTCGCCCTTGCCGGCAATTCGACCGCTGCACTGTTCATGCTGGAGCAACTCGCCAATCGCGCTCAATCCCGGGGTGATGACCGCACGGCGACGAATCTGCTGCGACGGGGACTCGAACTCGCCCGCGAGGAGCTCTACCGCGGTGAACTGGACGACCCGATGCGGGCCATCGCGATCTTTGGCCGCAAACTGGGCCAAGCCCTCAACCGGCTGGGTCGCTTCTCGGATGCAGAGGGCGTGCTGTTGGAGGTGCTGGATGGCACGACGAGCAGCGAGCTGTCTCGGGTGGAGATCCTCGAGAGCCTGGCCCTGGCGAGCAAGAGGCGACACAAGCCGAAGGCGGCCCGGCGCTACCTGGAGCAGGCGATTGCCGTGGCCAAGCACCTGGGAGACATCTCCCGCGTGGCCCAGCTGGAGCTCGCCCTCGACACGATCGAGTACGAGCCTACCAGCCGCACAGTCGAGAGCCTGAAGCCAAGCACCCAGCGCGCGGGTGGTGACTGACCGGCCAGCTAGGGCACTAAATGGCGTGAGTTTCGCCCAAAACGTCCTCCGACCACCGAACTTGGACTAGATTCGCGGACCTTTGGACGTTTTCGGTCGCCGCGAGGCACCGGCAGTCCAACTCGACCGGTGCGAGGGTTCGCCCAGTGGACACAGATCTCGAAGAATCAATCGCGGCACTCAAGGCGTCGCTGGAACTGCTGCGGCTTCCCGCCTCTTTCTCCAAAGCCGAGTCGACTACCCTGAAGGAACTACAGGAGAAATTCGACCTTCCGCGGCGATATGTGGAGTTCTTGGGGGAGTGTGATCCGGCGGAGGTGGAGACAGCAACCCCTGCGGAGCGCATTCAGCTCCTGGGCACGACGGATCTCAGCGAAGAGCAGCTCGGCTTTTGCGTCGACGAGGACACCGGCCAGCGCCTGGAGACACCGGCGCGCAACGGTTGGCGACCGAGTTGGGTGATCATCGGTCGCAGCGGATTGCTGGGTGATCCTTACTTCTTGGACGTCACCAACGTCGACGCCGAAGGAGACTGCCCCGTCTACACGGCGATGAGCGGTACGGACGTGTGGCAGCAGAAGCTTTGTGCGTCGAGCTTTGCCATGTTCATCCGGATCCTGGCGATCACGATGGAAGTCGCCAAAGACTTCGACTTGGACGACTACGATCCGGACAACGAACGCGTGTTTCGAGAAGCGATCGGTCCCCGTATTCGTGAGGTCGATCCCGCCGCGCTCAAGTCGGGCCACTGGACTTAGAAGGCGCGGCTCGTAACTTCGGCGCAGGGCGCGGTTTTGCGTGCACGGTGACCAATTGCGGAGTCTCGCAGAAGAGCTCCAAACGCGGCCAACGAACAGTCCGCGGGCGTTGGGCCTCGAAACGGCCGGGGCGAACGCAGTAGTTGCGCTGCCATTTCGCCATCCTACGCTTCCTGTCCAAACCTGCTCCAAGATTGCTGCGCTATTGAAGGAGGCGCGGCGCTGAGCAACCATGGGCAGCCGCGTGCGTACTCGAAGATGGTTTGGCGGTGTCGCATTTGCATCGAGTCGGACGCACACTGACAGGGATCCGCATTCCTCCGGAAGATGACTTCATGATCGATCGACGTTTTCTGCGTTTCATTGCCACGAGTTTGCTCGCCTTCGGGATCACGAGCTGCGCCGAAGAGCGAGACCCCATCAACCGCGTTCAAGCCAACGCCTTGGACAAGTCCTTCTTCGTAGGCGACATCGCCGACGACGAGGACGATCCTGCGTTTTTCGCGCGCCACTTCGTCGTCGACACCTCCCAGTCGCAGGAGCTGGTCGGGATCAGCCAGTCGAGTGGGTTGGAACGGATCCGGTGGGACATCACCGAGAACATGCTGTTTGCTCGCCGCGCGTACTCCGTCGTCGAAGGAGGAACCGGGGAACCCGACGAAGACTACATCGCTGCGTACAAGATCGAATCGCACTTCGACATCCGCCACGCCTACAACCCCAGCACGGGCGAGGAGCTCAACGTCATCGAGGAGATCTCCAGCGACCGGCCCTGGAACGAGCGACAGTACTTCCGCGTCGACTGGTCGGAGAACCTCGTCAACAGCCCGTCGTGGACGACCATGTTCTACGGTCAGGTCTTCGGCGACATCGAACTGACCCCCGTCTCGTATTTCGAAAGCGACCCCAACAGCGACGATGCGCCACACTTCGAGGCGGAAGAGGGCTACTTCGACATCACTTCCCACTTCCTGGTCGAGCCGGCGTCCGTGAACCTGGGTTGGTTCGAGCTGCCGACCTGCATGCTGATGGGCCTGTTCACGGGCTCCGCCATCTACTCCTGCGACCCGCAAGAGGCGGTGATTCGCTCGTCCTACTGGCGCGTCGACGAGGCCGATCCCGACGACGACTTCGAGCCCTTCGAAAACACCTCGTCGCCTCTCGACGTGTTCGGCAATCCCGGCGGCATCGGGGATAGCGCCAGCCTGGGTATCGTCACCCCCGCTCGTCTAACCTACGACCCACAGTATGGGTTCACTGACGAGAGCCTCGAGCGCTACATGAACATCCACGACATCTGGGCTCAAAGCCACCAGACGACGGGGGCGTGTGAGCAGGATTCGGATTGCAACTCCGTGGGCTCGGGTTCGGTGTGCTTGGCGTCGGGCGCCTGCACCGTGCCCTGCAGGTACGAAGCCAAGGGTGACAGCGACGGCAACGGCACGGACGACCAGTGCGAAAACAGTGACACGGATTACCAGGGCTCCGAGGGTGCACAGTGCAGCGCTCGCAACCGCTGCACCATCCCCTACCGAGACCGTCAGGTGGACTCCATCGAGTACTGGGTCAATCCGGAGATGCCGGACGAGCTGCAGGACGAGTTCGACGGCGACGAGGTCACCAAACGTGGCCCCAGCGAGGAACTGATCTTCACCTGGAATCAGGCTCTGGAGCTGGCGGTGGCGCGAGCTCGCGAGGTCGAATGTCGACGCACCGACGACGGCTCGCGCCAAGAGTGCCACAACGAGTTCTTCGAGACCCAAGGTGGCCGCGATCAAATCCAAATGATCGCCCATGGCGGCTGGGGCGTCGAAACACCCAAAGAAGACACGGAGGTGCTGGTGCTCTGCCACAACCCCGTGCGCAGCTACGATCCCGAAGGCTGCGGTGAAGAGGGAACACGGGCGCGCGTGGGCGACGTCCGTCGGAACTTCCTCATCTACTGGCCCTACGCCACCCAGGCTCCCTACGGCGGCATCGGCAACTGGCGTGGCGACCCCCTCACCGGACAGATCCTCGGTGCTGCCGCGACGACGATCGGTCGCAGCGCAACCATCTCCGCCGCGCAAGTGCGCGACATCGCCATGGTCGGGATCGGCGAAATCGAGTTGGAGGACATCCTCGACGGAGCAAACGCCTACCGCTACGCCAAAGTGCTGCGCGATGGTCGCAAGCCCGAGGCGATGAGCAAACAGGAGATCGAGCGACGCCTCGCCTCCATCGACAACGATCACCTCGCGGAGCAAGCACACTTCGACCTCAAGGGCGTGAACGTCGAGTCTCCGAAGCAAGCCCTGCTCGAAGTCAAAGCCAACACGCTTGCCAACGGCGGCGGCGCAACGCAGGAGCTACTCGAATTGCAGGCAGCAATGAAGCCATTGCTCGACACCGAGCTGGAGGCTCAGCTCCTCGACCCGAACTGGCTGGTCGACGCCACCGGGCTGAGTCCGAACACGCAGCTGTCGCAGGCGATCTTGGACCTTTCGTCGCCGCTTCGCGGACAGGACCTGGGTCATCTATCGCTGCTCGATCGCCAGTTCTTCACCGAGCTGGGTCTGCGCGGCATCTGCCATCTGGAGGGCATGGCTCCCGCGGGCAACCCCGATCTCTACGGCGTGGGGCACTACTACCGGCAGAAGTACCGCTCCGCGAGCAGGGACGAACTCGCCGATCGAATGTACGAAGATCTGTGGAAGGAGACTTACAAGGGCATTCAGCTCCACGAGATCGGACACTCTCTGGGGCTCCTGCACAACTTCACTTCATCCTACGACGCGCAGAACTACGACCCGCAGTACTGGCAATTGCGCACTCACGAGGGCAACTCGACGGCGAGCTGCGAAGGCGAACCCCGCACCGGCAACACGAGCAGCGTCGGCAACGACACCTGCATGGGCCCCCGTTATCTCGATCCGGAAACGGACGACGAGCTGGGCAAGGGCGACGAGCCCCGCCCCGGCATCGTCTACTTCGGACACACCTCGACGATGGAGTATCAGAACTCACGCTTCTTCGAGAGCATCGGGCTGGGGCAATACGACGTCATGGCCATGGGCGCGATGTACGGCCGCGTGCTTCAAACCTACGACGCGGACCAGATGTCTCAATCGCGCCAAGCAGAATTCGAGCGCTTCCCCGACACGCAGTTGACGGAAAGCATCACGACGACGGATTTCAGCGGCCGCCACTACACGGAGCTGGCGCGTGAGCTGAACTTGTTCGACGCCAGCCGTTGTCGCGCGGCGACCAACGCCGAAAAAGAGGTCGCCGAGTGGCGCATCGTGCACGACAAGATTTGTACCCCGCCCAGGAAGGACTACGGGCACTGGGACGACTTCGTCGACTACTCGGACCCGAATCTCTCGATGCGCGCGGATCTGCAGGCACCGAAGATGCGCATCTTGGGTGGCCGCCAGGTCCCTGCCGCCGGCAACGTGCGTTGGTTCTACCGTTTCGGCGGCGACCTGATGAACTCCTACTTGCACGTCAACCCCTTCGACTCGGGTGCCGATCCGTACGAAGTGACGATGGAGACGCTGCGCAAGAACGAGTACAACTATCCGTTCATCTACTATCGTCGCGCGCGCCGTGATTGGACTAGCTGGCGGCTACCCTCGTACACCGCCCGCATGTTCTACGAACGGTTGCGTTCGTACCACTGGGACATCTCGTACACGAACGCGTTCTACAACGACATCACCAACGAAGCCCCCATCTATGGGGACTTCTTCGACGTCTTGCGCAACGACGACAACGAGCTCCGCCCATACCTCTTGGCGGAGTCGAAGATGATCGACGGCATCATCGGCAACTTGTTGGTGCCGGAGCCTGGCGTTTACGGCCAGACCGCGCGCGAGGACACGGGCGTGTTCGATCTGCAGGGCATCACCGAAGACGGCAGCCTGTTCACCCTCGACGTGGGTGAGGCCCGCTACTTGGCCCCCGCTTACGACTCGGGCCCCGCCGGAGGCGGCTCTTGGCTGTACCAAGACTTCGTGCGGCGCGCTGGCTACTCGGTGGAGAAGCAGCTGGCTGCCCGGGCTCTAACCGACGGACGCGCCGTCTTCTTTTCCGTCAGTCGCGACATCTATCTCGACAACCGCAACGTCAACATCAACTTCCGCAGCGACTTCCCGCAGGGAGTCGACCGCATCCTCGGCGGTATGCTGGCGGAGGACTGGACGACGATCTCGCCCTACATCATGGGTGCAAACGAGCCGGAGGTCACTTACCGCGACATCACCTCGGAGTCTCCTGCTCCGCTGCCTGACGGCGCGCGCCAAGTCTTCCCCAACATCGGCTACAACCATCAGGTTCCGGCCATGATCTACGCCTTCCTGTTCGGGCGCAGGAACGGCGACCTGACACTGGCCAACAAGCTGCGCATCTGGATCGAAGGCAACCTCGGAGCCGAGTTCGACATCCCCGAAGCCGAACAGGTGCGCTTCACCGACCCCACCTCGGGCATCACTTACGTGGCACGTCGCTACGGACCCGAAACCCTGTACGGCAAAGAGGTGGACAAGGGCATCGCCAGCCGCATGCTGGCGCACGCCAACGAGCTCCTGTCACAGGTTTACGAGGTCGAGGTGGACGAAGACGGCAATCCCGTCATCGACGAGTTCGGGCGCCCCTCCCTCGCCCGCAACGAAGACGGGTTCGTCATCCCCCTCGAAGACGATCTCCAGGCCCCCGGTCGCTTCCGACGCTACGTCGGACTCTTGGACGCGAACGTGCAGCTGAGCGCCTTGCTCGGCCACGGCCCGAACAACTGGTTCTGACGAACAAAACCGACACCGCTGGCTGCTGTTCGGCAGCGGCCTGCGGTGTGCGCGCTGCCGCGGCCACGCGAGCTCAGGGCGTCTCGATGATCGTGAGGTAGCCGCCTTCGATCAGCTTCACCATCGCTTGAGCGGTCTGGAGATCGCTCAAAGGACTCGTGTCCAACGTGCCGCCGAGCGTGCGGTTGTTCAGCGCCAGCTGCAGCACGTCCAACTCCGCTGGACCCAAGGCGGACAACTGCGCGACCAAGGGGTACTCGAGGCGCAGCGTGCTGGTGGGCGTCGGCAGACGCGCCTGCAGCTGTGACAGCTCGTCCTTCTGGCGGAATGCCTCCATCAGGACTTCCTGCGCGGTGAGATCGAGGGACTTACCGTAGTCTTTGTCTGAAGGTGGATCCAATTCGAAGAAGCCACGCTCCCACGTCAGAATCCGGTAGATGGCTTTGTCGCCCGGCAGATCGACGAGCTCGCCCGTTGGGCGCGCGATCTCCGCGTGGTGAATGAGACCCTTCTTGAGCACGATCTTGCCGATGGACACCTCGGTGTCGATCAGCAGCACCCCGTCTTTCTTCGAAGTACCGAAGAGCTGCAACAGATCCGGCAGCGGGATTTCCTCCAACTCCCCCGACATGCGCGCTTCGGCAGACTCGCTGCCGTGACGACGTACGGAGCGACGATTCGCTGACGATGCGGCGCTGCCCCGCGACGTGAGGGGTTCCTCGGAGCTCGTCGAAACGACGCGCAGGATGTTGCTGCCGATCAGAATGCGATCGCCGCGACCCACGGAAGTCTTGTCGATCTTCTCGCCATTGACGAAGGTCCCGTTGGTCGAACCCAGGTCTTCCAGCTCCAGGCGCGAGCCGCGCAGGATCATGCGCGCGTGTTTGCGCGAGACCATCTCCTCCACCAGAACCATGTCGAGTTCGCTGGAGCGGCCGACAAACAGCTCTTTGCCTTCCTCGAGTGGAAACTCTCCCCCTTGGTATTTGCCTGAAATGAAGCGCAGTGCGAGAGCCATTGGTTTGCTGCCAAGCGCGATATCTCGTTCGCCGACAAGCAACCATATTCCCACGGAAAACGACGCGCAAGGCGACCATGGTACAGCCGGCTTCCAGCGCGCTTGTCGGCCAGGAGCCGGCCCCCGGGCGCGCGTGTCCGCTGCGAGTGCACCCGAGACGGCGAGGTACGTCCACCTACGACACCTCCCGACGGGCAACGCTGAAACAAAGGCCAGCCAAGCCAGCGCGTGAGCGCGCAGCCGCCTCAGCTCACTTCCGACACGGGCCGAGCCGGCGCGGGCAACTGAGGCACGCTCGACGTGCGGGCGCCGGCTTCTTCCGCAACCGGCAGCGTAACGCGAAACACTGCACCCCCTGCCGCAAGAGACTGCGCTTCAATACGTCCCCCCATACCCTGGACGATTCGCTCCGTGATCGCCAAGCCCAGACCCGTGCCGTTGGGCTTGGTGGTAAAAAAGGGCTCGAACAGGCTACGTTGTACCTGCTCGGGGAAGCCGGGTCCGGTATCTCGAACCTCCAACTCGACCACCCGCGACAAACGGTCCTCCCGCTGACGCGTCACGATCGTCACCGCGCCCCCACCGCCCATCGCCTCGGCCGCATTGCGCGCCAAATTGATCAGCACTTGCTGGAGTTGTTCGGCATCCGCGCGCACCCAGGGGTTGCCGGGATCGAGCTCTGCCTCGAGTTGCGTCGAAAACTCCGTGCTGGAGCGCAGCAGCGCGAGCGTGCGCTCGACGATGGGATTGATCTGAATACTGTGCAAGTCCACCGGTGCGGGGCGGGCGTAGTCGAGCACGGAGCGCACGACGCGATCGAGTCGCTCCACCTCTTCCACGATGATGGCCACGAACTCCGGCGACGCGGGTTCGTCCCCGGCCGTGTCCGCGAGTAGCTGCGCCGCGCCCTTGATGGCTCCCAGGGGATTTCGGATCTCGTGGGCCAGACCCGCAGCCATGCGCCCGAGGGCAGCCAAGCGAGCCCGAGCCTGAAGCTCCTGATGCTGTCGCGAGTTTTCGAGCACGGTCGCCAGGTGCAAGCCAAGTGACTCCAGCAGACTCAGGTCATCGGCGGAGAAAGCGTCTTCCACGCGGTCATCGACGACGAGCAGCAAGCCCAGTAGCTCCTTCTGTTCGCTCAACACGGCCACACAGACAGCTCGCCGCAGATCCGCGAAGTTCTCCGCCGAAGTCACGAGCAGCTCGCGCGTCTCGGCGGAGAGCTCGTCGAGCTCTTCGTCCTCGGTCTCGTCTCGAGGGCGAGACAGCGCCTCGAGGTCCAACACGCGACGCTCCTCGAGCACCTCCAGCAACGTGCGCAGAGACGCCGCGTCCAGCCTTTGCGGAGCCGTCGAACCAAACTGACCGCCGAGCTCCAAGTCCACCCCCAGTGCATCCCGCAGGTACACCGCCGCCGCGGTGGCGCGACGTGAATCTTCTAGGGCCTCGAGCAACATCGGAATCGCAGTATCGGCGCTCAGGACGTGCACCAAAGCCGACTTGGCGCGGCTCACCGCACGCTCCAGATCGACGCGCTCGATGAAGATCGCGCGGTGAATGTAGGCGTCGAGCTTGTCGCGCAGAGGCTCGAACAGGATCAGTGCGATGATGCCGCCGAGCACGGCGTTGAGGTAGATCGTCTGAAACGCGCCCAGCAGCACCACACAGAAATAGAAGATGCCCGCCAGGCTGAACGCCAACAGCGTCGAGACCAGCGCCAGGGCTGCCATGTCGTACAAGTCGACGAGGCGCTGTCGGATGAAGGACTCAGCCAACACGAACAAGAACACGATGCTGAGCACTGCGCCCACCGGCGGTAGCGGCGCGCCGATGAACCACAGAAAGTCCGCCAAGCTGAAGGTCGCTGCCGATGCGCCACACACCACCAGGAAGCGCACGCGACGTTGGGCGGCGCGTGAACGACTGTGCTCACCGCGCTCCAGCAAAGAGAGCAGGCCCGCCGCAAACAGCCCGAAGACGTACAGCAAGACAGCGCCCCGTACCAAGCCATGCTCGTGCAACGGAGAGAGCACCAAGACGAGCATGACGACCGCCAGCGCTCCCGCCACACGCAGCAAGATCGAGCGCCCAGACTGAGGAAAGATCGCCTCGAACAGATGCAGCGCGAACTGGGGCATCAAGATCGCGAGCACGGCAGTGAAGTGCGCCCACACCGTCGCTCGACCGTCCAGATAGAGCCACTGCGCTAGGTACCACAGGCCGATGTCGACCGAGAACGCAGCGAACAACCAATGTGCGCGGCGAGGTCGACCTCGGAGCAGTACGCTGACGGCGATCGCCAACGCGAGCGCACCACAGAAGAGAGAGGTCTGAGTTCGCAGATCCAAGGGAGCAACCTGTCCGATGGTGACAGCTCATCCGAACGGCCACCTTGGGCAGTTTACTGCGTCCTGTCGCTGGTCGTAAGCGCGGGGCTCGAAATCCAACGTTTGGTGCGTTCGCGACGAGGCGCGAACTTGGAATTGCTGCCGCTGACCGCCCAAGATAGTATCCGCTCGGAGTCGATTCGAGTGTCCAACGCCAAGGCAGGTCGCCCCTCAGGGCGCTTCACGCAACACCGCCGCATGGACCGGCTGCGTGATCTCCTCGCGCGCTACCCCAAGGGGCTGACCTTGTACGAGCTGAGCAACCTGCTCGATGTCACGCCACGCACGATGCGACGCTACATGCGCGAGCTCGCTGCGCAATACGAGTTGGAGACGGAGGAGGAGCGTCCCGGGGGCGCTCGCCGCTGGCGCATCCCAGCCTCTGAGCTACCGCGCAAGGTCGAGCTACGACGAACGCAGGCCTACGCCCTGTTGGCTGCACGACGCATCTTCGAAATGATGCAAGGGTCGGCGCTCTACGAAGAGATCGACATGGCCATCAACAAGCTGCTCGGGCTCGCCCATCGCCCGGGTCGCGGTCCCAACGCGGGGCGCGCCGACGTGCGCTTGGAAGAGCGCTTCGTCTATCTGCCCTTCGTCCCGAAGAACTACCAACAGAAGACCGAAGAGCTGGATGACCTATTCCAGGCGGTCAGCGATCTCAGGCCGCTGAGTCTGCGCTACCGAAGCCTGTCCAAGGCCACGGAAGAGCGCATCACGATCCACCCCTACGCGATGGTGCTGCATCGGGACTCCATCTACTGCGTCGGCTACCACACCGAACGAGGGGAAGTGCGGACCTTCCTACTCGATCGCATGCGAGACACGAGTGCTTCGGCGACGGACCGCTTCGAGCTACCCGAGGACTTCAGCGTCGACGACTACTTCCAAGGCGAGTTCGGCATCTGGAAGGCCAGCGACAAGCACAAGGTCGTGATCGAGTTCGACGAGCACGCTGCCGAGTACGTGCGCATGCGACGCATTCACCCGACACAACGCCTCACGCCACTTCCCGGAGGACGTCTGCGTCTGACGATGCAGGTCGGCAATCTCAATCAACTGACGAGCTGGATCTTGGAATGGGGCAAGCGCGCCGTCGTGATCGAACCGCCGGAGCTCGTCGACCGAGTGCAGGACGAGCTGACGTCAGCGCTTCGAAGCTACGAGTCGTCGCGTCCGCGCGGCAGTGGGCGTGGCAAGTAGCCGCCTTGCAGGAGGTGGGCCGTCTTCATCGACC
>JBNKZR010000187.1:0-13582 GCA_050301735.1 Polyangiaceae bacterium
GCCGACGGGGAGCATCGACGCGCCAACGCCGAGCTAGCGGGCGCTCTCTGGCTTTGCGGTTGTGGTGGGTGGTCGAGGTGCAGGCGGGCGTGCGTGTTCATCGTCACCGCGAGTGTGACGTACCCATCCGGGGGACGTAAACCCTCTCGTGCCACGCGCGAGGTTTTGGCGTGTTCAGTAGTTGCCGATGCGCTGGTGGCGCAGGCTCTGGCACTCGGGGGCCCCACTTTGTCGCCGCTTCATGGCGGAATAGGCGTCGCGCAGCACGAGTTCCGCGGGTCGATTCAGAGGCGAAAACCCCCAGGCGGGTTCTTGGGAGACGTCGAAGGGATCGGCATACATGCGCCACACGAAGAAACCCAAAAACCAGGGCTCGTCGATGAAACCCGACAACAGGCCCGCGTAGGCACGCGCTTGAGCCACAGGATCGGGCTTCACGCCGTCCAAGTCCTCGGGCCACTCCCAGGGTTTGACTGCTGGATCCGGCCGGTTGGTGTAGCCGACTTCCGTGAACACCACGGGCATCTGCCAGTCCTGGGAAAGGCGTTGGACTTGCTGAGCGACGCGTTTACCACCATCGGCCAAATCACTGATGCTGGCGTTGCTCTCGTCGGTCAGTGGAAAGAAGGCATTGATGCCGATCACGTCCAGCTCGCCCCAAATGGTAGTGTGGGGAGCATCGTCCCAGTTGGCGGCGTAGGTCAGCGTCCCATCGTACACCTCACGCACTGCCTCGATGACGGGGAAGAAGCTCGGGGCGCGGGTCGTGGTCACCCACGAGCGCAACTCGACCCCAACGGCGAAGAGCTCCACGCTCGAGGCTTGAGCGAGCTTCGCCCAACTGACGACGAAGTCGCGATAGGCATCTGCCCAAGCTTGCCATTGCTCCGCGGTCTCGAAGTCCACCTCGCCGCGCCAGCCGCCAGTCTCCACCCATAGGTGCGGCACGAGCAGCACTTTGAGACCTCGCGCGTGCGCCTGCGCGATGGCGCGCCGAACGAACTTGCGGTTCTCGGGGTGAGGGGTTTCGAAGGTGGGGTCGATTCCCGTGGGATGCAGATCCCACACCCGGCCGAACACGGTGAGGCTCACCCAGTTGCCGCCCAGACGCTCGACGGTGCTCATCGCGCGCTCGCTGTAGCTCGTTCCGTAGCCGCGTCCTGGGTAGAGCGTGGATTCGATGGGCCCGATCGTCATTCCACGCACGAGCCCCAACTTCTGTTTCGCTGCAGCGATGGCGGGCAGGTCCACCTCGGGCGCTGTGGCATCAGGACTAGGCGCCGCGTTCGCCGTGCGCAATGGTCCGGTGGAAGGGAAGAGCAGGCTGGCGCTGATGGTGCAGAACGCGACGAGCCACGCGAGCCGGAAGCTGCTCATTCAGCGCTGCCTTCGAAGACTCGTCGCAGGAGTTCGGCGTCGACACTCGCGATGTCGCTGACCACCGCGTGGGCGCCCGTCTGACTCAGCTGTTCCATCGGGTAGGAGTGAGCGATCGCGATGCACTTCAAATGCGCCGCAAGGGCCGCTTCGATGCCATCGAGCGAATCTTCGAAGACGACACAATCCTGCTCCGGGGCCGTGATGCCGAGGCGCCGCAGCGCTTCCATGCCCAGCAGGTAGCCTTCTGGATCGGGCTTGCTTTGCTGGACGTCTTCTGCCGCCACGATGTCTGCTACCGCGCTCGTCGCGTCGAGCACTTCCAAGCCCAACTCGATTTCCTGGCGAAGGGCGCCAGAGACGATGACTACCGGGCCCACACCCGCCCGATCGAGCAACAATTCGCGGGCGCCAGGGAAACCTTTCAGCCGACCTCGGGCGCGCTTCAAGTAGCGAGGCTTCTTCGCTTCCACCAAGGACGAGACGCGCTCGTCCGTGGGCTCTTGGCCGAGCTTCGAAAGGACCGTGCGAAAAACTCCTGCGTCGTCGAAGCCGAGATACTCAGACCAGTAGAGGTCTTCCGTCAGATCGAAGCCCAGTGGTCCCAGCACGTCGCGAAATGCCTCGAGGTGTACGTGCTCGTCGTCGACGAGCACGCCGTTGTAGTCGAAGAGGGTAGCTCGAAACACAGCACCTGCTTATAGCGAGAACTTCCGCTTCGGTGCACCCAGGCACGTTCGAGCGCCTGCCGCCGTGCGCGCACTCGACAGCTGACGAGGCACTGACGCTCCGGCCGGAAAGGGCGGCGCTGGGGCGCGTCTCCGTCTTACTGAAGACGAAACGGCGGCCGTGATTGCGGAAGAGCAGTGGGCTGCGGGACCCCTGTTGCACTCGCTCGGCTCCTGTGTCAGGGTCCCGCCGCTTGCAAGTGGCTTAAGAGAACAGCGGATGAGTAAAGGCGATTTGTTGGAAATGGAGGGCGTCATTCAGGACGCCCTCGGCGGTGGGCAGTACACGATCAAGGTCGATCAGGGCGGCGCGATCGTTCGCGCTCAGCTCTCGGGGCGCATGCGGCGTCACCACATTCGCGTACTTCCCGGCGATCGTGTGAGAGTTGCCGTATCGCCCTATGACCTCACGCACGGTCTGATCGTCTATCGCGGTCGCTCGTGAGGTTGGTGGGCGCCGTATCGATGCGCCACACTCGAACACGATGATTGCAAGGGTAGTGTTCGTATTGGGGTGGTGCGCTGCCGCAATGGCTTGCACTTGTTCCGATGCGCCGCCGGAGCCTGCGCCGCGGCCCAAAGCGCAGCCCGTGGCGGCAGCGGACACCGCTCCGGCACAGTTGTACGTGCCTGACGCCGCGCCGGTCGTTGCGAGTGGCAAGCCGCCTTTGGCCGGTTTGGTGGGCAGCGCGGACTGCCCACAGGAGATGGTCAGCATCCGAGGGCGTTTCTGTATCGACCGCTTCGAAGCGAGTCTCGTGGACGTCGAAGCCGAGCGCGACGTATCGCCATACTATCACCCGACGCCTTACCATACCAAGTCCGCCTTCCAGCTGTGGGAGACGGAGCGCATGAACATGGGGGAGGAGCAGTATCGTCTGCTTCCCATTCCCAAGCCGCCGAGCTACCAGCTGCGTGAGGCATTCGACGTCAAGGTGACGACGCGCCGCGGGGTAACGCCCAATGGCTACATCAGTGGCGTGGTCGCCGAGCGAGCGTGCCGCAATGCGGGCAAGCGACTGTGTACGGAAGACGAGTGGGTCACGGCGTGTCGTGGGGAACGCGACCGACAGTTTCCGTATGGCGACACTTATCGACAGGGGGCTTGCAACGTGTCGATGGGCAAGCACCCCGCGGCGATTTTGCACGGTCATGCATCACGCGGTCACCTCGATCCGCGTCTGAACCAGTTCTCCTACGAAGGCACGCCGTTGCTTCATGCGACAGGGGCCGATCCCGAGTGCGCCAGTCGTTGGGGTGACGATGCCGTCTACGACATGGTGGGGAATCTGGATGAGTGGATCGACGACGAGGAAGGGGTTTTCTTGGGCGGCTTCTATGCCCGCAACACCAAAGAAGGCTGCCTATCGCGCATCGATGCGCACCCCCGAGCGTACTTCGACTACAGCCTCGGCATTCGCTGCTGCAAGAACTGAACGTCGGCGCAGCAGAAGACAACATTTTTGGCAGATGTAGGTGTGTGTAGCACGATGCATCTCATGCTTCGCCTTTGGCACCTCGTCGTGACGAGCCTCGTCGTGGCGCTCGCCGCGCCCGGCTGCGCCGATCCGCTATCCCAGCAGTTGGAGGGGCGATGGTTCGGGGACACCTTGAGCAACGTCGACGCCGAGTACTTGGCGAGCGCGACGGGTTGGGCGCGCGGCACCAGCTTCGAGTTCACCGGTTCGAACGTCACGGTGACGATCCCCACCGAACTTCCGCGTACCGGCCCCTTCGAAGTGGTCAAGGCCGAGGATCGCGAGTTGACCCTCGCTTTCAAGCGGCCCAACGGGCAAGTCGACCTGGCTCAGTTCACGGTCGTTGGGCCACACAGCATGCGTTGGCACCTCGGTAACAACCGAGCCATCCTGCTCCGTCGCACAGAGTGAACACAAGACCGCCTGTCGGACTGCTGGAGAACAGTCGGCCAAGCGAGTCATGGGATACGGCGCAGTCGCGCTGCGCTGTCACTCTCAGAACAAAGAGCGCAGGTCCACTTGGTCCTGCTTCTTCTGCTCGAGGATGCGATTGACGGCACGCAAGAGACGGGTCTTGGCCGGGCCGGAAATCTTGTTGCCTCGACCGAGTGCGTCGAGCTGGCGTCGGGTTACCGGGCGACCACTGCGAGGCTTCTGCGGCGGCTTCTTTTCGCCTGCCTCATCATCGTTGGCGGACTCGCCAGCCTTGCCCTGCTTGCGCAGCACACGGTCCTCGAAACGCAAACGCTCGAGTTGCTTCGAGGTCGAGAGCAGTCGTCGCTCATCAATCCCGTGTTCTTTCAGGAATTCAGAAAACTTGTTGGCCATGGCTGAACAAACGAAAAGTGCGAGGAGCGCGGTCACGCGCTCGGGGGAGGCGGACCCTAGCACGACAGGTCCCACTGGCCAGTCCGCATTCGCCGCATTCCCGCCAGCGAGCCCGCACGTCTGTTTGTGCGGAACGGTCCAGCACCGAAGGGAGTCAGCTCGTCGATAGCCGATCGCGACGATCAAGCTGGCCGCTGTTGTCGCCTGCTAGCAAACTCATTTCATGGTCTTGCCTACACGACGACAATTGGCCGCTGCAGCTGACGTGGTGCGCCAGCGTTTCGCTACCAAACCACGCTTGGGCATCGTTTTGGGGTCGGGCTTGGGTAGTTTCGCCGAGGAGCTGCAGCGTGTTGAAGTCATTCCTTACGCGGAGATTCCCGGTGTGCCGGCATCTGCCGTCGTGGGTCATGCTGGCAACCTGTGTCTGGGCTACGTCGATGAGCAGGCCGTTGCTTGCTTGCAGGGGAGGGTGCACGCCTACGAAGGTCACCCAATCGAGCAAGTCGTGTTCGGGGTCTGTCTGCTTGCCGAGCTCGGTTGTGAGTTCGTCGTGTTGACCAACGCCGCGGGGGGCATCGACTCGAAGCTCGCCCCAGGGGAGTTGATGCTGATCACTGATCACATCAACCTCACTGGGACGAACCCACTCGTGGGACCGGTAGGTCCCGGACTGGAGCGCTTCGTCGATATGACCGAAGCCTACGATGCCGACGTCCGGGCCGCCGCGCAGCGAGCGGCGTCAGCCGCGGGAGTCCCTCTCGCCGAGGGCGTGTACGCTGGACTTTTGGGGCCGACCTACGAGACCCCAGCGGAGATCAGAATGTTGCGCACACTGGGCGCTTCGGCCGTCGGCATGAGTACCGTGCTGGAGGTGATCGCATTGCGCCAGCTGCGTGTGCGCGTGGGAGCCGTGAGCTGCATCACCAACCTCGCCGCGGGTATCTCACCGAAGCACCTAGACCACGCCGAAGTGCAAGCTACCGCCAACCTCGTCCGGGAGCATTTCGTGGAGCTGCTGCTGGCGTGGTTCGCGGAATTGGCGGCGCTCTAGTCGAGCGAGCATGAATTGTCGTCCCTAGCTAGTCAGCAGATTCGAGGCTTCCGAGTCTGCTGAGGGCTTCGCCCAGGAGCTTCTTCATCGCGGCATGGGCTTCAGCCTGACGACCCAAGCGCCCCTTGGCCCGCATCGAGCTCTCGCTGCGTGTGTTGGTGCGCGGCTTCCGTCGATGCGAGCTGTTGCTTGGCTTCCTTAAGGCGTTGCTGCGTTTGCTCCGCCTGCTCTTCGAGAGTGGCTAGTTCCTTTTCTGCGTCGCCGAGGTCCGCCTGCAGATCCGCAGTGCGCTGTTCGCTCGCCTTCAAGGAACTGTCGAGCTCTGCCATGCGCGTCTGCAGGCTTTGCTTTTCCTCGGTCAGATCCTCGACGCTGGCGATGACCTTTTCCAGCTTGCGCTTGATCCCGTCGGCGCGCTTGTTGGCCTGCTCGCGGTCCTGAACCGCCGCCTGCTGGGCGCGCTCCGCCGCGTGCAAGCGCTTTTCGATCTCGAGCACGGCGTCATCCTTCTCGGCGTTGGCTCGCTCCAACTCCAGGGATGCGTCTTTCGCGGCGAGCAGTTCCTTGTCGCGTCGCGTGAGCTGGTCACGTAGGTCGAGCAGCTCTTTGTCCTTCTTATTCAGTGCCTCGCGCAAGTCGAGGATCTCACGCGCTTTGACGTTGCCGCCTGCGCTCTTGCTCCGCGCCTCGTCCAGCTCACGGTGAACGGCCTCGAGGCGCTCCCTCGTTTCTCGCAGCGTGCGCTCGAGTTCCGCGACCTGTTCTGCAGAGTCGTCGCCGACGAGGGACGGCGGGACTTCGGAGATCGCCGGTACTGGCGCCGCTGGCGGAACGGATTGAGGAGGAGGCGCCGCCGATGAACGTCGTCGCGCCGCGCGCGAACTGCGGCGACTCGACGCCGGGGCTGGCTCCTCCGGGATTTCGGATGCGGCACGCGGACGACGGCTCGACGTGGGGTCTTGTGCCGGGGGCGTGGATGGCGCGGCAGGTGGCATGCTGCTCGCTGGCGCGACGCTGGCGCTCGTGGCGGCAGGGGGCAGGGAGGAGCGCACGGGTGCCGGTGGCGGCGCGCTGTTTGCCGCTGCCTGGATCGGCTCTTGTGCGGTGTTCACCTCCGTCGGTCCGAGCTCGTCTAATGCCCCATCGACGATCTCCTCCATGTCCTCGAGATCGAGCTCTTCGATGGCGTCGGGCTCCGGCGGCAGAGGCGCAGCGCTTGCCCCGTTGCTGAAGCTCACGAACCTTCCGACGCGGTCGACCATCTCACCAACGGCGATGGGCTTGTGCACGTAGTCCTGCGCGCGCTTCTTCGTCAGGTTGCGATGCTGCTGAAACGTCTCTTCAGAGGCGTTCGTGCTCATGATGATGACCGGCACATCCGACAGGTCGGGGTTGCGCTTGAGCCGGTTACAAACGGAGAAACCGTTCATTCGCGGCAGCTCGGTACAGAGCAGAATCAGATCCGGTCGCTGAGATGCGGCTTGTTGCAAGCCCTCCGTCGCGTCGGAAACAACCGACACGTCACACCCTTTGCGCGTCAGTTCTCCCTGCAGCGCGTTGGCGAAGTCGAGATCACTTTCGAAAATCAGGATGTCGGTCATGAGCAAATAGGCGCGGGTTCTCGTTACCCGATGCCAATCATTGATTTATTGGTCGAAACCAGCCCGGTCAAACCAACAATGCTCAAAAGCCCGTTGGGACTCTCGTTCTTTAAGTGCTGGGGTCCGATTCCGCAGGTGGTTTGCGCCGCGCTTTCTCCTCGTGGCCGCTGATCCCGGAGCGTCGAGCGAGCGTTCCCAGGACATCCTCCAGTTCCACACCTCGTAGGCGGAGTCCCACAAGCAGGTGGTAGATGACATCGGCTGCTTCACTCGCCACCCGATCGGCGCTCTCGGACGCGATGGCTTGTGCGAACTCCCCGGCCTCTTCGCGCATCTTCTCCCCGATTTTGGCAGCGCCGGCTTCGAGCAGGGACTTGGTGTAACTCTTCGCGCTGGTCGAACTCTGGCGCTCGGCGATCTCGCGCTCCAAGGCCACCAGGAAGTTCGGTGAAGGGGCGGGTAGGTCGACGGTGTGCCCATCACCATCGAGCCCTCGAAAGAAACAGGTGGGCCGACCAGTGTGGCACGAGGGGCCCTCGGGGGAGACGCGCAGCAGGAGTGTGTCCCCGTCGCAGTCCACGTGCACGGAGACGACGTGCAGGAAGTGACCGCTGGTCTCACCCTTGGTCCACAACCGCCCGCGTGAACGACTGTAGAAAGTAGCTCTGCCGCTCTCGAGGGTTCGCTGGATCGCGTCGGCGTTCATCCACGCCACCATGCGTACGTCTCCCGTGACGTGATCTTGAGCGATTGCTGGCAGCAGGCCCTGGGCGTCGAACTTGAGCCCCTCCACGTTAGCTCGGGTCCTCGACGTCGATGGTCACGCTCAGCGCCTGCTTCTCGACCAAGCACTTGTCGTCGGTGCAGACCGAAAACGCCAGCGTGCCTTCCAGCGTGTGCTTGCCGGCTGCGGCGGGGGTGAACTCCACAGCCATCGTCGATTGCTGCTCACCGATCTTCATGCCCTTCACGACGTCCTGAGCAAACTGCACTCCGGCGGTGGGCTTGACCGTGAACTTGTAGGGGTATTTGTCGTTGCAATGAAACGGAGCCTTGGCATTGAGAACGACCGTGACGGTTCCTTTGGCGCCCGCTTTGTAGGTGTCGCTCGCCGCCAGGTGGGCTTCGAAGCCCTCGCCCTGCGCGCTTGGTCCTTTGCTTTGCATGGCATCGGCGGTGGGATTCTCGGTGGCCGGCTTCGCCACCGCTGGGCTCGTGGCCTTGGCCGTAGCGGCTTTCGGCGCGTCCAACCCGTAGGACTCCTTCTCTTTCGGCGCAGGCATCGCCGTTGTCGGCGCGGCGGCTCGCTCCGTCAGCGGCTCTTTGTCGGTCTTTGCAGGGGGATCTTGCTTGCACGCACACAGGGCAGCGGCAATCGAGAAAACAGCTAGGGTGGGATGAGCTTGCATCGGACTTCTTGTCTCCTTGCGCGGACACCTTTTTTCGCGCATCGGTGGTTTTGGTTGCAGGTCCTCGACGGAACCTACTCGTCATCGCGGGTCGACGTTCGGGGTTGTCGTTCTCGGGCCTCTCTGTCCTTCTCTGGCGGCAGTTGCGGCGTGTGAATGGCTTCATCGCCGAGTGCCCAGGACAGGAACACGAGAGCTAGGCTGGCGATTCCCATATCGTCGAGCCAACCCGCCAAAGGCGCCAGATCTGGAATCGCGTCGAAAGGGAAGAGCACGTACGCCAAAGCCGCGTAGGCGATGCCTTTGCGCCACGCTGGAACCTTGTCGTTTCGCAGGAAGTGCCAGATCCTCCTTGGGCTGGGTAACAGCCATCGTTTGCTGGACTGCCGCGTCATTGGCTTTCCCCTGACGACGAGGGCCGCGAACGACGGCCCTCGTCTGCCCCTCCGACTCAGGCCTCGCCGCGTGCTTCCGACAGCAAGCCAGAGCGGCGCGACTCGATCGAGGCGAGCAGGTCCTCCATCGCTTGCACGAAAGCAGCGACACCGTCTTTCAGCAGCTTGTCGCACACTGCTTCGAGATCCAACCCGAGCTCGCTGGCTTTCGTCAGCGTGGCTGAGGCCTCTTCGACGTCCTGCGAAAGTGCCTCCTTGGGGTTACCGTGGTCTTGGAACGCATCCAATGTTGCAGGCGGCACCGTATTGACCGTGTCTTTGCCGACGAGTTCGTCGATGTAGAGGGTGTCGGAGTAGTCGGGGTTCTTCGTGCCCGTCGATGCCCACAGCAGGCGCTGTGCCCGTGCCCCCTTGGCCGCGAGGGCTGCAAACCGCTCGCCGCCAAAGAGCTTGCCGAAGCTCTGGTAGGCCATCTTGGCGTTGGCGATGGCGACCTTGCCCTCGAGCGCCTTGGCGTCGGCGCTGTTCTGCTTTGCCAACCACTCGTCGACGCTGGAGTCGATGCGGCTGATGAAGAAGCTGGCCACGGAAGCGATCGTCGACAGGTCGATGCCGGCCTGAGCCGCCTTCTCGAGTCCTGCGATGTACGCTTCGGCGACTTCCTCGTAGCGCTTGCGGGAGAAGATCAGCGTGACGTTGACGCTCACTCCCTTGCCAGTCAGCTCGGTGATTGCCTGCAGCCCCGCTTCGGTGGCGGGTACCTTGATCATCAGGTTCGGTCGGGCGATGGCCGCCTCGAGCGATAGCGCTTCGTCGACGGTCGCTTGGAAGTCGTCGGCGGAACCCGGCGCCACCTCCATCGAGACGTGGCCATCGGCGCCCTTCGATTCGTCGAAGATCGGGCGAAGCTGATCGGCCGCGCGCTGAATGTCTGCAATCGCCAAGGCCTCGTAAATTTCTTGGACGGACTTACCCGCGCTCACCAGTTGCCGCAACTGACCATCATAATCCGCGCTGCCACCGATGGCCTTGTTGAAGATGGCTGGGTTGCTCGTGCAGCCGCGGACGCCTGCTGCGATGAGTCGCGCAAAATCGCCGTTCTCCAAAGCGCTGCGGCGGATGTTGTCGTACCAGATACTCTGGCCGAACTCTGCGTGGGTACGTTGGGCATTGGTCATCATCGTCGAATCCTCCGAATTGGGCCGCGGCCGTTCCGACCAGGGCTCCGTGCCCGCGTTTCTCACCACGGCAAGACCGGGGTCGCGAGAAGTGCAGGCTAGGGCGCGGCGATCAACCGAATCGCCCGTGCCGAATTTGCGGTGTCATAGGCGGCAGCTTCGCCGTTGTCCACGTCGAGCAAGCGAGTTTACTGGATTACCACGACCTTTTTGACGGTGATCCGCTCTCCCGAGAACGGTGGAACTCGTGCCGACCGCATTCGTGCCGCGATGCACCCGCCGGTTACCGTTCCCGCGAAAGGGGGCCCTTGCACGTTGGCGTTGATCGCTCGCCCCGAGGGACTGAACGTGACCGTCACGTTGGCCACCCCACTCGGATCTCCCTCCTTGCGACAGCTCGATGCAGAGCTTGCTGCGGCCGTCAGGGCAGACGAAGCCGCCCTAGTATCGAACGGGCCCGGCGCAGCACCGGTGGTCTCTTCGGGAGTCTCCGCCGGTGCTGGCTTGGGACTTGGGGCAGCGACTGGCGAAGGTGAGGGCCGTGGTGAGGGCAGCGTCGTTCGGGGTCGGGGCGACGGCCTTGGAGCGACCGCGGTAGGCGGCGTTTCGGCCTCGTCCTCTTCCGCCTCGGTCTCGGCCTCGTCTTCGGCGGGCTCCTCCTTCGGTTCGTCTGGAGCGGGCTCAGCCGCGGTGGTTGCCTCCGCCGGCGCGGCAGTGACGTCGGGTGGAGTCGTTGGTGCAGCCGCGGTGCTCGCTACCGGCTCTGGGTTCACGCCAGTCGGTTGCGCCGTCTGTCTGCCCAAGTAGAACATCGCCGCTGCGATGAGCCCCAGCAACACGATGACCCCCACGATCTTGCCGCCTGCGCCACGCCGCTCCGGCGGCGCCAGTGAGATGGCCTCGGGGCTCTCGAGATCGGCGCCTGTCGTCGGCACTGGCATCACACTGCGGTCGCGCAACGGCGGCCGTGGGCGGGCTTTTGGCTCCGCCGGCTCGAGCAGCGTGCTTTCCGGCACCGGGATGGGCGCCGGGGGTTCCGACGCCACGTCGAAGATGTTCTTCGGCGCACTTGGCGGTTCCGCCGGCGGCATCTGGGCAACCACCGATTCCAACGCGTTGGAAGGCAGCGACTCGATGGAGTCTGCGTCCAACGAAATGGGCGCCGGCTCGGGATCTGACGGCATCGGGATCCGCATCACGTCCGCCAAGGGGGCCGTGGTCGTGTCCGAAGGGATGTCGGGGAAGCGGTGAGGAACGTCGGGCGGTCCGGAGCGCACTGACTCCAGGAGCTGGGAATCCAACTCGTTGGTGTCGTCGAGGTCGCTGACGTCCGGGGTTGGAACGGCGGGCGACAGTCCCCGTGCCTGTATGGCGTGGGCTCCGCCAATCAGAGTACTGCGAGGAAGCTTCGCCTTCGTCTGCACGGCTGGCGGGACCTCAGGCGTTGGAGCTCGGCTCGGCAGTGGAGGTTTGGCAGCGTGAAAGCCACCCATGACCGTGCGCTTCTTGTCGACCGGGCCGCGCCCTGCCAGTTTGCCAATGGCTCGCTGCAAAGGGTCCACATCCACGATCGCCTGCCACTCGGGCATGCCATCGCGCCAGACGATGGTATCGCCGTCGATCTCTCCACGGCGCATGGCGTGGAATATCTGTTCCGCGGTCATCTCGCGGTCATCGTCGTCCGCGTAGCTGACTAGCCACAGCGTGTGCCCCGAATCGGCAGGGTCGTCGGGCGAAGTGTTCGCAGGTCGCGTCGGGACGTCTTCTTGCATTGTTCGACCTTTTACTGCGCTCGAGGGCGCACAACAAACTCGCTTGTCGCGACGCCCGCAACAATCCCTCGCCGTTGCAGCAGTGGCAACGATTTCCCTTAGTTGAACATAAGATCAGTCGTCAACCCTCACTGCTACCCGCCAGCAGCCGTCGTCGGCATGCTTGCAGACTCGCCCTCCCCCGGTTACTCGAAGCTCGGAAGGGTCGTGGTGGTGCGCTATACACCTACCCAGCCTTGGGCGTGGCTCAACCAGGCCGTTCATCCCCCTCAGTCGTCTCAGCCTCATCATGCCGGAAGTCGAACCCGACCCAAACAAGCCATTGCGCGTCGTTGGGCGCTACGCGCTCTACGGCAAGCTGGCTACCGGCGGGATGGCGACCGTTCACTTCGGTCGACTTCTGGGCCCCGTCGGGTTCTCACGCACGGTGGCGATCAAGCGGCTGCACCCTCAATTCGCCAAAGATCCTGAATTTGCTGCGATGTTCCTCGATGAGGCGCGACTCGCCGCGCGCATCCAGCACCCCAACGTGGTGGCCACGGTCGACGTCGTGGCGATGGGGGACGAGCTGTTCTTGGTCATGGACTACGTGCGTGGGGAGTCCTTCTCTCGGCTTTTGCGCACTGCGAAGAAGAAGAACCTACCTTTGCCGGAAGGCCTCATCGGTAGCGTCATCAGCGGCATGCTTCACGGCTTGCACGCCGCGCACGAGGCAACGGACGAACGCGGCAAGCCGTTGCTGGTCGTGCACCGAGACGTCTCGCCGCAGAACGTGCTCGTAGGTGTCGACGGGGTCGCGCGCGTTCTGGACTTCGGGGTCGCGAAGGCCGCAGCTCGGATGCAGGTCACCCGCGAAGGCCAGATGAAGGGCAAGCTCAGCTACATGGCACCGGAGCAGCTCCAGGGTCGCTCGGTGGATCGGCGCACGGACATCTTCGCGGCGGGTGTCGTGTTGTGGGAGGCGTTGACGGGTCAGCGGTTGTTTTCCGGCGATGACGCGACCGAGGTGCTCACGAAGATCCTCAGCGCTCCTGTGCTACCGCCGAGCCACATCAACCCCGCCGTGCGACCCGAACTGGATGCCATGGTGCTGCGCGCCTTGGAGAAGGATGCGGATGCTCGCTACTCCACCGCTCGCGAGTTCGCGGTGGCGGTCGAAGAGTCGATGTACCTCTTGAGTGCCCGTGAGGTCGGCGAATGGGTCGAAGAGATCGCTGGCGACAGCCTGCAGCTGCGGGAAGAGGCGCTCGCGGAAATCGAGAGCATTTCGGCGGTAGGCCACCTCTCCGCGTTCAACGACTCCGACCCGCAGCTCATGCGTACGCTCGTCGATGCCATTCCAGGGGCCCCCCAATCGGTCAAGACGTTGCCGGAAATCGTGCCGCCGTTCCTCAGGAACGACGATGGCGCGACGGAGGTTTACACTCCGAACGTCGAGTATCTGCCTATCGACGACGCGACACAGATCTACAGAAATACGGAGGAACTGACGCAGCCCGGGCTGCGGCAAGTTCAACGTCCCACGGCGGACAATCCCTTTGCGGCTGCGGCAGAGCAACGAAAGCGGCTGGTCTACGTTGGGCTAGGAACCGTCGCGCTGTTGCTCCTCGGGTTCCTGATTTCAGGTCTGTTCAGTTCCGACGACGAGGTTGCGCCCGTGGCTGCCGAACACTCGTCAGACGAGCCTGACCCGGCACCCACTGCGCTCGCCACAAAAGACGCAAAGAGCGACGAAGCCAAGGCGGCCGAGGCCGACGCGCAT
>JBNKZR010000188.1:0-13564 GCA_050301735.1 Polyangiaceae bacterium
CGTCGCGATACCTTCGATGCTCGAGACGATGGCCCGCTCGTAGAGCTCGAGCAGTTCTTGCGAGGCGTTCTCCGCGACGCGCTTGCGGTAGTCTCGCAGGAGTTCGACTTGAATGTAGTTGAGCGGGTCGAGGTAGGGCTCTTTCAACCCGATGGAGTGCTCGAGGTTTCGATCCTCTTCGCGGGCCAGGAGGGTGTGACCGGTGATGGCCTCGAGTTCACGTACGGTCGTGTGATACTCGTTGCGGATCAGCTTGAGGATCTTCTCGGCGGACTCCACGTCCGAGGCCAGCCCGTGCACGTAGTAGCGCGCGATGTCCAAGTCCGTGTGCCGCAGGGCCGTTTCGCAGTTGCTGACGACGGACTGGAAGAAAGGCCACTGCTCGTACATCTCTTTGAGCTCCAACACGGTGGCCTTGGGGTCCTCGCTGCTCTGAACGAGAGCTTCGATGGCAGAGCCGAAACCGTACCACGCCGGTACCATCTGGCGGCTCTGTACCCAACGGAAGACCCAAGGGATGGCGCGCAGATCCTCCACTCGCCCCGGCATCTCGCGCTGTTGCGGACGGGAGCCGATCTTGACGAGTTCCACCTCCTTCGGTGTCACCTGTTCGAAGTAGGTGATGAAGTTGGGGTGGTGGATCATCGTGCGGTAGCTCTCTTGTGAGAGCTCCGCCAGGCGTTTGGCGATTTCGTACCAGTGCGGCTGCTCTTTGCGTCCCTCCAGCAGCCGCTTCGACCATTGAGCGCCGATCAGGTTCGTGAAGTGCGCGATGGCGTCGTCCGCCAGCGCGTAATGGCGTGCCAACACCTCACCCTGCTCGGTCAATGCTTGCTCGTGCCCCGACGCGCCAGCGGGCAGGGCCATGATCGCGCGGTGCGTGGGACCACCACCGCGGCCGATGCTGCCACCGCGGCCGTAGAAGAAGCGAAGCTTGACGTCGTGTTCCTTGGCCACCTCGAGCAAGCGCATCTGTGCGCGGTAGATTTCCCAGTTGCTGGAGAAATAGCCGCCGTCCTTGCTGCTGTCGGAATAGCCGAGCATGACCGTCTGGTATCGGTCACAGGCCGTGAGTTGCTGCTGATACGCCGGATTCTGGAAGGCCTTGGCCATGATTTCCGGCGCGGCTTGCAAGTCCTCGATGGTTTCGAACAGGGGGACCAATTCCAACGTGCGCGACGGGGCGCCGCTTTCGTCCAACTCGAACAAGCCCTGGGCTTTGAGCAACAACAGGCCCGCCACGAGCTGCATCGGATCGCTCGACATCGTCACGACCAGGTTGCGTACGGCGTCCGAGCCGAGCGTCGTTTGAGCACGCCGGGCGATGTTGAGCATGCTGAACAGGCGCCGGACTTCCGGTTCTTGAAACCCCGGGGGCAGGGGATCGAACTCGGCGAACAACGGGGCAAACTGTTCGTTCTTGTCCAACACCCTGTCGGCGAACAACCGGCCCAGAGTTTCGTCGTCGAGACCTTGGGTCTCGGTCCTGGACTCCTCCAGAACCGCGCGCGCGGCTTTGGTCACGATGCGGGAGTGCTCGCGCAAGTCCATGCCCGCGCCGTGAAAGCCGTAGAGGCGGACCTTGCGACGGAAGTGTTCGAGATCGAGTCCGCGAGAACGGTGATAGCCGTCCCGCTCCAGGCTCTTGTCGACCAAGTCGATGTCTTGGACCAGCTTGTCCGCGTTGTGGTAGCAAAAGGTCGGACGAGCCGCGCTGGAGTCGAGCAAGGGGGCCGTGATGGTTGCTTCGAGCCGTCGCGCCATCAACGTCAGCTTGAGGCGGTAGGGCTCCGTCTTGCGTCGACGCAGCAACGGTGCCAGCTCCGCTCCTGTCGTGGCGATGTCCTCCATGTCCGCGTCAATGCTGCGCTCCAGCTCGGGCGACAAGGGCGCGCGGAACGCTGCGTGACTGAAGCGCGGGGCTAGCTCCCTCAAGTCGGCGGCGTAGCGGCGCAATACGGCGTGGTGCTGCTTTCCCAGCGCCTCAGTGAAGACTTCCGGTGTCGTGTCCGGATTGTTCGCCATGTCACTGCCGACCCAACTGCCCAACGCGACGCGCGGCGTTTCGGGGTTCGGCAACGAACGTCCACAGCGATAGCGATACGAACGCTCGAGGTCGCGATGGAACGCCGCCAAGGTCTCGTAGATGGTGCGGCTGAAGAAGGTGATGGTGTGGTCGATGTCGTCCGACAGCTTGGGCTTCTCGCCACGGGAAAACTGCGTCGCCCAGAGCACCTCGATCTTTTCGGCCAGCCTCTGCAAGAGGTCCACCTGCTGCAGCAAGGTCTCCGTGCGGGGGTCTCGCAGTTGCTTCAGAAGCTCGTAGATCTCGCGTTGATGCGACAGGATGCGATGTCGTAGGATCTTGGTGGGATGTGCCGTCGCAACCAACCGCAGGCCGGGGTGTGCGACCTCTGGTAGACGGTCGGCGCCATGCTCGTTGCCGAGCTCGGCGAGCACACGATCGATGGTGCGAACTCTGCTTTGGTGGTGAACCCCCTCGGCCAGCTTGCACAGCGCCAGGAAGGTTTGAAACGCGCTTGCCCAATCGCCGAGCCAGGCCACCGCTTCTGCTGCGCTCTTGTCTTGCAGCGCGCGGTCGATGATGTCGGCCAGCTCCTTCCAGTTGGGCCCGCCGGGTTCCTGGCGCGCGAGCTTCGCGACCTGCCGCAGTTCTTCTACGCTGCGATAGAAGTCGTCGCCCGCGTGTTCACGAATGACCAAACCGAGCAACGACCCAAGCAGGCGTACGTCTTCTCCCAGCAGGTCGCTCGCGTTCGGCGGATCGGCGCTGGGTGCGGATGCGGCACGCCGCGCGCGGTCCACGCTCGGCAGTTGAGCTCGGATGGCCTGAGTCAACCGTTCGTGGGAGAGCGCCTTGGCCTGACGTTGCTCTTCCGTACCCACCAGGAGCGATTCGAGGGACCACTGGGATTCGGAAACCGGCGGTGCTTCCGACGATGGCCCCGTTGACAACCCTGTGCGCCTCGTCACAGCGCATGGTTTACGGGATGTTCGGGCCGGAGACCAAGGGCAATCCCTCGTCAGTGCGTCGTCTGGGCGGCCGGGCCCGGCTGCGGGAGCCTTCGGGTGAATCAGAACTGCACGCTGGGAGCAGTGAACAGCAGCACCGCACCCGCCCCTCCGAACACGGCGGCCCCTCCCCAAGCGACATTCGACTTGGTTTGGAAATCCACGGCGTCCTTGCGGGCGAGGTTGCGGTAACGAGCAGTTTTCGACGGGCTCTCGAACTCGTCTTTCGCGGCCAGGGCCTCCGTGCCGAAGTAGATGGCCACCCCTGTGGCGACGGCACCTACACCGATGCCAACCCACCCCAGGGTTCGCTGCCACGATTCAGGAGCGGGTGGCGGTTCTCGCGGCGGAGGCGGGCGCACAGGCTCGCGCACCTCCACTGCTGGTGGAGGGGGCGGGTCTGGCACCACGAGCTTGACGCGCAAGGTGTCTCCGGCACTGACTGAGATCGGCGTCTGCGTGGTTTCGCCGGAGTCGGTCTCCAGCAGGATGCGATAGGAACCGGGGGCGAGATAGAAACGCGCCGGGATGGGCTCCTGGGATTTGTGAGCGACGCTGATCAGGCCGCCCACTGGTTTGGATATCTGAATGAAGCCCAACTGGCTGCTCAAGGCTTCGAGTCGTTGCTCGGCTTGTTGCGCTTGGTCTTCGACGAGTCCTCCGCGGCCCAGGGCGAGCATGTAGCCATCGGCCGCCCGGGCCCGCTCACCCGCTTGTTCCCACGAGACGGCGGCGTTGTAGACGACACTGGCGTGGGGCGCTTTGGCGTCTGCTGCTTCGAAGAGTTGGGCCGCCTCGAGGTAGTGGGCGTCGGCGAAGGCCTCTTCTGCTCGTCGGAACAAGTCCTGAGCTTCACTCACTGCTTCCTGGGCTGCGGCTGGCATCACCCAAAGACAGGGCAACAGCAGCGCGGCGAGCAGGCGAACAATCCGTGAAGTGGGCATCTACTTGCCCGACTTTGACTCTCCGTAGGGGCTCGTTGCAAGCTTCGGCTTCTCTGGCGCGACACGTTTCGGCTTCTTCGAAGGTTTTGTGGTGGGGCGAGGTGTGCGCCGGATGCGCGGCGCGGGTTCCGCTTCGGGCTGCGCGTCCTCGGGGGTGGCCAAGGGCAGCGAGTCGATCTCCGTAACCTCTTTTTCGTCTTGCGCTGAACCGTTGGAGTCAGCGTTGCCTTGGGACGTGGAGCTCGAAGCGTTTCCGTCAGTCTTCTTGGAGGCCGCGGCCGTCGACGGCTGCTCCCTCCTTTCCGTATCTGCTACCGCCGGTTCCTCCGGGCGATTGAGCATCCAAGCGACGCCCAATCCCACGATGGCGACGGCGACGGCTACCATCGCCGTTCTACTGCGTGACTTGGGCTGTACCCACGTCGGCACGACAGCGGAGGTCTCCGTCATTTCCTCGCCCTCGCGCGGGGGGCTTACCGGTAGGACGCTCGTCGGAAGGTCGTCGGGGCTCTGTCCGGGTATGACCAAGTCCCTGGGTACTGGGTTCTTGGGAATGACCGGCATCGCATCGGTGGCTGGCGAGGTCGGAGCGGAGCCAAAACTCCTGCCGGATGTCGGCGTATCGGTCCGCGTGACCATGTGCTCGGCCGATGGGCGCTGCGAGTCGACTGGGCGCTGCGAGTCGAGTGGGCGCTGCGAGTCGAGTGGGCGCTGCGAGTCGAGTGGGCGCTGCGAGTCGAGTGGGCGCTGCGATTCCGGTGGAGTCGACGGCGTGGTGCCGGCGAGCAGACGTGCCCGGGTGAGTTCACCCATGCGCTCACGCAGTGCCTGCATCTCGGCGATGCGTTCTTTGCGCTCGGCCAACTCACCTTTCGTCACCTCCCGCACGAACGTGGACAGTTCAGCCGCGTCCCCGGTGCCGGTGTCCTCAGCGAACGCCTCTTCCAACCTCTTGCGCAGACTGTCCGCGTCGGGGCAACGGCGCTCGAGTTCCGGTTCGAGCGCCCACGCCAGGGCATCGTCGAGGGCTTTGGGGATGTCGTCGAGTACGGTCGAGAGCCGCGGCGGGCGCTCGGTGACGATGCTGAGCAGTGTGGCGACGTCATCGTCGGAGGCGTACATGCGTCGGCCGGAGAGCAATTCCCAAGCGACGACCCCGGCGGCCCACACGTCGCAGCGCCGGTCCACGGCGCGACCCCGGGCTTGTTCCGGCGACATGTAGGCGATCTTGCCTTTGGTCAGCCCGGTCTTCGTGCGCACCGCACGGTCAGCGGCCTTGGCCACCCCGAAGTCGCCGAGGCGGGTGTGACCATCCACGCTGATCAGGATGTTCTGCGGCGAGAAATCTCGATGCACGAGATTGAGCGACTTGCCGTCGCGGTCCCTCAGCTCGTGGGCCGCGTGCAGGCCGAGCAATGCGTCGTTCAATACCCGTGCCATCAGGCGCCGGGGGAAACGCGTCTTCGAGGCCTTGGCGAGACGTACGACGCCGGAAAGGGTCTCGCCTTCGACGTAGTCCATCACCAGGAAGACGCCGAACGGGTCCTCGTCCACCTCCTGCACCTGGATCACATTCGGGTGGCGGATGAGAGCCGCAAGCTTCGCTTCCTCCAGCAGGTGTAGCTTGCTCTCCTCGTCGGCTCGCAGGTGGGCGTGGACCAGTTTCAGAGCGACCCGCCGTTCGAAACCGCCGACGCCGGTCGTTCGCGCCAAATACACCGTCGCCATGCCGCCCGTGCCAATGGGCAACAACAGCTCGTACTTCCCGACCTTCTCGGGAAACGGAGGGGGATGGGCGACTGCGGCGGTCATGGACCCGTGTTGGGACTGTAGCATGGCGGCCAGATTGCTGGCCGATTCGTTGACATCCGCCGGCCAGAATGGCGTGCCGTTCGCACATTCGACCGCACAGCCTCGGTCATGAGCAGCAGATCCGGTTGTCGGTTGATTCGAACCGACATGCAGTGATAGTGCCGATCAGGTGTCGTTCGACCCCTCTGAAGGTGCTGTCGCAACGCCCGGCGGCTTCGAACGAGGCGAGCTGTGGGGGTTGTCTCACGGCGGGTGGGAGATGTCCGTCGATCCGGTCCGCGGGGCCCGGATTTGTTCATTCTCCCTAAATGGCAAGAACGTGCTCACCGGGCCCGATATCGACCCAGACAATTGGGGTTCGACGTTCTGGACCAGCCCGCAGAGCGACTGGCAGTGGCCTCCGATCGTGGAGATCGACAGTGGGCCATATGCGGTCGTCGATTGTGACACCAGCTTCCTGTGTGCTGGGTCACTGAGCCCCAAGCTGGGCATTCTCGTCACCAAACGCTTCTCGGTGCGGGCCGACCGCAATTGTGCGTGCGTCGAGTATGCGATGAGCAATCAGAGCTCGGAGACGCTGCGCTTGGCGCCCTGGGAGATCAGCCGTGTTCCCGGAGGGCTGACCTTCTTCGAGTCGGGGCACGGGCGTGTGGAGTCGCCGTTGCCGGAGCTGGAGGTCACGGAGCGTCGGGGCGTGGTTTGGTTCGAGTACGACCGCCAGGCGATCGACACCGATTCGAAGTTGTTCATGCACAGCAACGGTGGGTGGCTGGCGCACGTGCTCGACGACCTGATCTTGATCAAGGAGTTCGAGCCGGTTCCCGCGGCCAAGCAGGCACCTGGCGAAGCCATGATCGAGATATTCGCCAGCGGCGAGAAGGACTACGTCGAGATCGAGCAACAAGGAGCGTATTCCAAGCTCGGGCCTTGGAAGGACGTTGCATGGAAGGTGAATTGGTACCTCCGCTCCGCACCCCAGGGCGTCGATCTGCGTCCTGGGAACGATGAACTCGTCGATTGGGTGCGCTCCGTCTTGGCTTGACGGGTTCAAAAGCGTGGGGTCGGGCGGCAGCCGTCGCGCCACGCTTGCTCGTCAGCGCGACGGAGGGACCGTCGGTGGTCTCAGCTGACCGTAACTGTAGCTCAGCGGTGGTGCTTCGCTGGCTACGACGTATTCGAACTGCTGACGGAACTCTTCCGGCGAGAGGCCGGCGGTTTCTGCGAAATGCGCGACGGTTTCTGGTGAGCGGAAGTCGTCTTTTCGCAGACGCGTCATGTAGCGACGGGCGATCTTGTAGCTCTCCGTATCCGTATTGACATTGCGCACCCGGGTACGCTTCGTCACTGGATCGAGAATGTCGGTGAACGCCATCGGCACGAATTGGCCGCGCTGAATCGTGATCATCGCGGCGTCGCCGCCTTCGATCAGGTACTTGGTCGCGCTGTACCCGAGGTCGCGTGTGTACTCCATGTCGAAGGGGATGGGATCGGTGCAGCGCAATTCGTAGCCGACGTTGCGCGATTGGATGGTTGTCGCCAGATCGCCGGGCAAGTCGCCCAAGCGCCTGAGCACCTTGCGTTTGAGTAGATCTCCGAGGTTGATCTCCGCGAGGCGCGGCTTGCCATGAATATCGAGCTCTGCCGTCGCCAACTCGCCGCCCATGTCGTCGCTGTGGATGCGGTCGCTCAGGCCTTCCGCTAGTACCGCGGTGCCATCGAGCCGGCCTTGGCTACGACGCTTGATGATGGCACCGGCCAATACGTCAACGACCTCATGCAACCGTACCTGTTCCGGGAATTCCTCCGGGATTAGCGTGATGGTTGCGCTCGCTGCCTTGCCGATGCCCAAAGCGAGGTGCCCCGCTTGACGGCCCATCGTCACGATGAAGTACCAGCGTGAAGTGGTCACGGCATCCATGTGTAGGTCTTGCACGATGCCGACGCCGACGTGACGCGCCGTGGAAGCCGAACGTCGGGATGTCATCCGGCAACAGCAGGTCGTTGTCGATGGTCTTGGGAACGTGCACCACACGGAGTGCGCCCTTGCCGGCTTCGAGGAGCCGCCCAGCGGTGTAGGCCGTGCCGTCGCCGCCGATGCAGATCAGTTTGTCGATGCCGAGCGCGACCAAGGTCTGCACGGTCGTCTCGAGCTTGTTCTCACGGACGGGATTGGCTCGATTGATGCCGATGAACGAACCGCCGCGAAAGTGGATGGGCCCGACGTTGTCGATGGTCAACTCCGTCGTGTGGTCCTTGTCGCCGTTCATGATCCAGCGGAAGCCGTCCCGGAGCCCGACCACCTCGAGGCCGGCCAAGCGCGCGCGAATGGTCGCCGCAGCGATCACGCTGTTGATGCCGGGGGCGGGTCCGCCCGCCGCGAGAATTCCAAGTTTGCCTTCAGTCATCTTCGCCTCGACGTGATCATGCACCCGTTTTGGGATTCGACCAACCGGTGGCGCTCTTTGGCAGATGCGCCCCCTAGCTGTAAAGGGGGAGCCGGCGGTCCAACCGATGTTCCGATACAGTCAAGCCCGAAAACGGTTCTGGATGGGCCATTGGGAGTGCAGCGCGTGTACCGGCAGGAAATTGACCTCCGTGCGTCAGTCTTCGGCGACCGCTTCTGCGGCGTGACAACTCACCCAATGTTTCGCGGCTGCTCCACGGAGTTTCGGTACTCGTTCTCGACATCGGGCCGTTACCAGCGGGCAGCGTGCCGCAAACGGGCAGCCCGCTGGCGGATCCCGGTCGGACAGTCCGTTGTCGTGTCCGGCTGATGCGTTCGCCTGTGGCAGCGAGACGCGGGGCCGTTCGGGATCGGGGGCAGCCGAGAGCAGCAGGCGCGTGTATGGGTGCGCGGGTTTCGCAATCACGCTTTCTGTCGGGCCGCGTTCCACGAGCTGCCCGGCGTACATGACCATCGTTTCGTCCGCGAGATAACGGGCGCTGGCTAGGTCGTGGGTGATGAGCAGCACGCTCTTGTCGTGTTCGTCACGGAGCTTGGAAAACAGATTGAGAATGCCCACGCGAATCGACACGTCGAGCATGCTGGTCGGCTCGTCCGCGATCAATACCTGGGGATCGATCGATAGCGCTCGGGCGATGGCGACCCGCTGGCGCTGCCCGCCGGAGAGCTCGTGAGGGTACTTGTCCAACGTGTCGCTGGGGTTGAGTCCGACTTGTTCGAGCAGCCCAGCGGCCCGGCGTGAAAGCTCCGGCTCCCCTTGGACGACGCCGTGGCGAAGCAGTGGTCGCGCCAGATGATGGCGCACGCGGTGTACCGGGTTCAGGGATGCAAAGGGATCTTGGAACACCAACTGAACCTGGCGTCGGAAACTCAGAGTGGCCTTCTTGCGCTCGCTGATGGCGAGCTGTCCGGCGAGACGAACCACGCCGTGGGTCGGTTCGTGCAGTCCCGCCAGCAGCTTGGCGACGGTGCTCTTGCCGCTGCCGGACTGTCCCACCAAGGCGACGATCTGGCGTCGATGCAACTCGAAGGAGACATCGTCGACGGCGGGGCGCAGGGCAGGGCGCCGTCTGGGCAACGAGTGGCCCGCGTGGAACACCTTGCTCAGGTGTTCGGCGGCTAGCGCTGGCGGGTGGTCGGGGGCGCTCATGCCGGTTCGTCCTGTTTCGACCTGGGTGTTTGCGCCGCGCCCGATGCTGGGACCACCGGTGGCTTCGAAGTTGGCGCCACCGCAGGTGCCAAGGGGTAATGGCACGCGACCAGCCCCGCGCCGGGCGCGGGGGCCACGAGCGGCGGGACCTCGCGCTGGCACAGCGGTTGGGCGGCTGGGCAACGCGGGTGATAGCTGCAGCCACTCGGCAACGCCCGCAGATCGGGGGGAGCTCCGCCGATGCCGGTCAGGTGGCGACGTGCGCCGTGCAGCGACGGAAACGATTCGAGCAATCCCCGAGTGTAGGGGTGGCGTGCTCCGTGCAGCATCTCCTTGGCGTTTCCCATTTCGCAGAGTTTGGCGGCGTAACACACGGCGAGCCTGTCGACGAATTCGAACATCAACGACAGATCGTGACTGATGAACAGCACCGAAAAGCCGAGCTCTTTCTGCAGCTCGAGAATGTTGTCGACGATCTCGCGTTCGACGACGACGTCGAGTGCCGTCGTCGGTTCGTCCATGATCAACAACTCCGGATCGAGTGCCATGGCCATGGCGATCACCACGCGCTGTCTCATGCCGCCGGATAGCTGATGCGGAAACCGCTGAAGCAGACTGGCGGGTAATTGCACGCGCCTCAGAAGCTCCGCTGCACGCTGGCGAGCCTTTCGAGCGTCGAGGCTCTGGTGGGCCAGCAATGTGTCGAGCAACTGATCGCCCACGCTGAGCACGGGGTTGAGCACGTTCATCGCCGATTGGAACACCATCGCAACCCGCCGCCAGCGAAACTCGCGCAACTCCGCGCCGGTCATCGACAGCACATCTCGCCCGCGGAAAGAGACACGTCCGCCGGTGATCACTCCCGGGGGTGCTAGTGCACGGAGCAGAGCAAGCGCGATGGTGCTCTTCCCGCTTCCCGACTCTCCTGCCAAGCCCACGATCTCGCCGGGGGCGATGTCGAAAGATACGTCGGAGACCGCCACGACGGAGCCCTCTTCCGTCAGGTACTCCACTCGCAGAGCCTCTACCGACAGCAACGGCTCAACCATGGCGCACCACCGGTGTGTTGTCGTCCGCACTGGCCCCGCGTGGCAGGAGATGGCGCCAGCGACGTTCCGCGCTCAGGCGCGGATTGGAAATCTCGTCGATGGCCGAGTTCAACTTCACGAGCGCAAACCCCACCAGCGCGACGCACATACCGGTTGGAACCAGCGCCCACCATGCCCCGACGAGAACGGCGCCGTTGTTCGATGCCCAGTACAGGTTGGTGCCCCAAGAAACGACGCTCACGTCCCCCAGCCCAAGAAACTCCAGCCCGACTTGCGCCCCGATGGCGTACACCGTCGCATCGATGAAGCGGGATGCGAGCAGGGACGTCATGTTCGGTAAGATTTCGCGGAAGATGATGCGCGCGTGCGATTCCCCCACGACGATGGCCGCCGCGACGAAGTCCTTCTGACGCAGCGTCAGGGCCTGGGCTCTGAGCACTCGCGCGTTCCAGGCCCAGCCCGTCAGCACGAGCACGAAGAAGATCGTCAGTGGTCCTTGAGGGAGGTAACCGGCAACCACGACTGCCAATGGCAGGCCCGGGATGATCAGAAAGACGTTCGTCAGGAGCGAAAGCGCGTCGTCGACCCAACCGCCGAAGTAACCCGCTGCGGTTCCGAGCGCGGCGCCGATGAAGATGACGCACGAGCCCGTCGCGAAGCCCACCAACAGAGTGGGGCCAGCTCCTGCCAACACTTGCGACAGCACGTCTTTGCCTTCGCCGGTGGTGCCCAACCAGAACCCGCCACTTGGCGGCAGATTGGGCGCTCCCACGTAGTCCGTTGGGTCATAGGGCGAGATGAATGGGCCAAACAGTGCCATCAAGACGAATGTGGCGAGCAAGGCTGCGCCCCAGGCCGCACCCCGGTTGCGCAGCAAGTGAGTCCACCAGCCGCTCATGACGCGCGCGCCCTCGGGTCGAGCAGGACGTAGACGATGTCCACGAGCCAGTTGGCGGCCAGCACCGAGAAGGTCACACACAAAAACAGCCCCTGAAGCAAGGGGTAGTCCTGACTGTGCACCGCCTCGAGCAGCAGGTAGCCGACGCCAGGATAGGAAAACACGATCTCCGTCAGCATCGAGCCGGACAGCACGAAGCCCAAGGCCATTCCGAAACCGGTGACGTTGGGCAACAAGGCGTTGCGCGCTGCGTATGCGAACATGACCCGGCGCCGGGATAGACCTTTGGCGCGGGCCATGACGATGAAGTCTTCACCCAGCACACCCACCATGGTGTTGCGCATGTTGAGCATCCAGCCTCCCAGGGTGGCCAGCACGATCGCTGCACCTGGCAGAATCGAATGTTCCACCACGCTCGCGGCGAACTCCCAACTGAAGCTGGGGGCCAGCGTGTCGTCGTAGGCGTGGCGCAGGGGCAGCCAATCCAGCCAGTAGCCGAAGAGAAGCAGGCCCAGCATGGCCAACCAGAAGTAAGGAAACGCTCCCAGAAACACGAGCATCGGAGGCAGCACCTGATCGAGGCGCCCGCCGCGTTTCCACGCGGCAAGGACCCCAAGAGCGGTGCCCAGACAAAAACTGACGACGACGGCGCCACCCGCCAGATAGACGGTCCAGAACAAGCCGGCAGCGATCACGTCGGTGACTGGGGCGGGGAAGTGCGCGATGCTGGCGCCCAGTTCACCCGTCAGCAGGTGGCCGATGTAAGATAGGTACTGCATGTGAAGTGGGGCGTCCGTTGAGCCGAACGCGGCCCGCAGTGCGTCTAGTGCCTCCGGGGATATCTGTCCCCGAAACCGCGCCATCAGCGCCGTGGCAGGATCACCCGGCATCAAGCGCGGGATCAGGAAGTTGAGTGTCAGCGATACCCAGGCGGCGACCAGATAAAAGCCGAGGCGTCGCAGAACGTACTTCATTGGCTGCTGGTGAAACGATGATCGAGGGCAAAGTCAAGATCGCCCACGTTGCCACGCCACGCTTTGGCGGGTGTGATCACACTGTGCGGCTCGTGTAACCACGATGCCCACATTCCGTTGTCGACTGCTTGAAAAAATATCCACTCGGGGCGACCACATCGTCTATCTTTGAGTCAAGACGCATTTCACGGCGGAAGGAGTCTCGCCGCTACTCAGCGATGGCAGACCACCGCAATCCATTTGGCGGTCAGATTCGCCGCCCATGCATCTGCAGCAAGCACCGCGAACAGCATCCGCAGAAGGGTCCAACAATGAGCTCCGGCATCAACACTGGAATTGACGAGGTCACCGCTCTCCTCCACCACAGTTTCGATCCATCCCCCCTGCCTGAGCCCTTCCGTCTGAGTGTCATCGAAGGGGAAGACGCCGGAAAGACATTTGCGCTCGATGGCTCGCAGCCTTCGCGCGTGTTGGTGGGCACGGCGGCCGCTTGCAGTGTCCGCCTGTCGGATCGCACGGTTTCGCGCCGGCATGTGGCGTTGGACATCGTCGGGCGTCGGGTGCGCATCACCGATCTGGGTTCGACCAACGGAACGAAGATCAACGGCATCGTGATCGCGGAGGCCTTCTTGGAAGGTGGTGAGCTGATCACCGTCGGGTCGACGTCATTTCGGTTGGATTGTGAGGAGTCGGGGGCTCGGATCCAGATTTCGAACAAAACGCACTTCGGTCAGGTCGTCGGAGCCAGCACGGAGATGCGGCGCCTGTTTCCGTTGTGCGAACGCTTGGCGCAGTCCGACTTGCCCGTGTTGATCGAAGGTGAGTCGGGCACGGGCAAGGAGCTGATGGCGGAGTCGATGCACCACGAAGGGCCGCGCGCGGGTGGACCTTTCGTCGTGTTGGACTGCACCTTGGTGCCCAGCAATCTGCTGGAGGTGGAGCTGTTCGGCTACGACGCGGGCGCGTTTCCTGGGGCGACGGTCGCTCGTCGCGGTGTCTTCGAGCAGGCTGCGGGCGGCACCCTGGTCATCGACGAGGTCGGTGATTTGGACTTGGCGCTCCAGCCCAAGCTGCTGCGCGCGCTCGAGCGCCAAGAGATCCGCCCAGTTGGCAGCAACCGTGCGGTACCGACGAACGTGCGGGTGATCGCGACGACGCGCAAGGACCTCGACCGCGAGGTGGTGGCGGGACGCTTCGCTGACGATCTGCTTCAGCGTTTGAGTGCTGCACGAATCGAGTT
>JBNKZR010000189.1:0-13513 GCA_050301735.1 Polyangiaceae bacterium
AGCGTTCGAGCATGCGAAGCGGTGGGGTCGCCCGTTCGGCTGTGGCCGTGTTTCTGACGTGCGTTGGGTTGGTGTGCCACGCCCGTGCGGAGGCGGGGCCGCCGCCGCCTCCGGATGAAACTTCCGTGCCCCCGGACTGCACCTCCCTGCGTGCCATCGAAGCATTTGCCGGTGCTCCGGACTGCCCGAGCGTTGGCTATGCGGTCATCGAATCGAGTGACTCCGACGGCTACGTAGACCTCTCCTACGGCGGTGATCACGAGACGGTGCATGTTTCCAATCCTGGGCTGATACTGATCGGTACCGCGAACGTCGAACAGTACTTCGGCGTGGCGCCGGACATCGTCGTCGACTCGCCATTTCCTTTGAGGCCAGAGGGCGGCACGATCGCCGGCTGTAGTGACTGGAGCTACGGCAGTGTTCGAGTGCCAGTCAATGCCTGCGAAGGGCAGGCGATACGTTGGTCCAGCAGCAGCAATGCCACTTTGGCTGAGCCAGTGCCCGTCAATTCTCGAGGCGAAGTCGGCAAGCTCATGGGCTGCGGACCTGGAGTCTTGATGCAAGACGCACGCGACGCGGGCGGGGGCGAGCTTGACGCTTCGGTTGGGGCGCCCCCCTTGTGTGAGCAGTTCAGTCCGGACGGGCCATCGCCCACACCTGGCGGACAGACCGATCCGTCGCCGCCGGAGGTGGACACTGGCAAGCCCGCGGAGGGTGACGTGATGGTCGACGAACCCACGTCGGATGTCGCGACGGACGACGGAACACTTCGCCCGCCGGTCGGATCCGCGACCGATGAGATGGTCACGGACGATGCGACAGACACCGGTGGTCCTGCCCGGGGCAGCTCCGGGCAGGACGCCGCTCGAAGCATCGACGAAGGCACGGTCGCGCATGGGGTCGACGACGAGCCCGATGCGAGCTGCACTTGTAGCGCGGTTGGCAGATCCCGTGCTTTCTCACTCTCGTTTGTGACGACTCTCATCGCCATCTCGTGTACGGTGCTTCGGCGTCGACACGCCCGGCGCGCGTAGACGTGAATCGGCTCTTGGGGGGTCACCGTTGACGTTTGCATGACCACGACATGCCCGGCTGGTGGTACCGCGACCCGTGGTGAAGCTGGCGGGCGCCCCGCTGGTTGGTCTGGCCACGAGGTGCGAGTACATAGGGCATGTCTGCCCCGCTATCTTGACGCGACGCACATGAACAACGCACTGCACGTGTAGTCAGATGAGACAGGGCGGGGCGCGACCGACGCTCCATGGCCGTCGTCGTCGAGTTGTAGGCTCCTGTCGGTCGTCTCTGAGGGCTGGACGTCTGCTGCTACATCGTGGATCATGTCCTCGTCGGGAGGGACCTGACGTTGCGGGCGACGCGAGATTCGTCACGCTCGCGCCCATGAACCCACTGCCATGAAAGCCGTCAGTATGAACAAGAACCTCGCCGGATTGATGACTCTTCTTGCCGCGTTGGGCTGCAAGAAGGCGGAGGAGGCTGCGCCTGACGAGGCGCGAGTCGAGCCATCGGCAACTGCGCCCGAGGCCAGCGAGAAAGCGACGCCCGTTGCTGCCAAGGCGGAGACTCCCAAGGAGCCGCTCACCCCGAAGCCGGGGAGCTTGCGACTCGTCAAAGACTTCGAAGAGGAACCGCTCGACTCGGAGCAACGCAAACTCGACAAGTTCGTCGCCTACTTGAAAGAGAAAGAAGGCCCGAGCGTCGATGCTGCTCCGCGCACTGAGGAAGAAGCCAGCTATCTGGCGAGCTATCGCAAGAACGCGAATGAGTCGGAGGCTCTGCCTGAGTTGCCGTACGCATGGGGAGGATTCGAGACGGTTGTCGTGCTTTCCGTCCGTGCCCCGGTGGGCGAAGAAGGCCGGCGTCGTTCGGGTCGGAGCAAGGGACGGCTGCTCTTTCACCCGCCCGAAAAGACACCGGTCTACAGTGTGTTGTATGGGGACAAGTGGGGAACCAGCTTTGATGGGGGCGAGTTAGCGCGTTGGGTGCTGGAAGATCTCGCGATTCGAGCCGAAGACAAGAGCGGCGCCGCCAAGGAGGCCAAGTGATGACACACGTGACGACACATATGCGCAGAAATTGCCTGGGGATATTGGGCGTATTGGCAGCTATCGCGGTGTTCGTCAGTGCACCGTCAGGCCAGGCGGGAGACTATGCGTTCGAAGTCCGCTTCACCAATATGACGCCGGATGCGTACAGCAGCGACGAGGCGAAGAAGTGCTCGGACAAGATCCGAGGTGGACTCATCCACCAGGGCGCCAATGTACAGTTCATGAGCGAGACGCCATTGCGTAAAGCCGTCGGCGCTGAGGACAAGAGCAAGAGCTTCATGGACTGGACGGTGGAGCAAGTGGTTCCATCACTGAAGAAGGTTCCCCAGGTGACGCTACTTGCAGTGGATTGTCGTCCCAAGGAGAAGTACCTCGACGTCTTGCTGATCAACGAGCTCACCGATTCCAAGGTGACGATCCGCATGCGGAACCAAGAGATATCCATGCGTCGTCTCAATTGGTTCATCAAGGACGCGCTCGAACACGCATTGGCCAGCCATCGCTGAATGAGCGAGCGCCATGCCGCTCATTCGATGCAACCTCATCTAGGCACAGGTGCTCGCTTCGGGCCGCCCGACTTCAGTAGCCCACACGCCTGGCGTACTCGAGCAGGGGCGTTCCGTAGGCGCCCCCCCACTGGTAGCCGTAGCGGCGCTCCGGCTCGATGTCCATGATGTCGTACTGCTTGCCGACGCCTGCTGGGCTGTCTGTCGGCAGGCGGCCGCTGAAGAAGCACACGTCTTGCTCGATTTCGTAGAAACGGCACCACATGGTGCTTCCGACTTTGCTTCGAATCGGGTTGTAGCTGTCGTCGGTGTTGTTCGAAGCGCGACTGACGTACTCCGTGTCTTTCAGCTGAACGGCGTCGCTTTCATACCAAGCGATGGCCGCCCTGACGGCGGATTCGACCTCGGGCGTCTGCGGTTGCGTCATCAGGAAGCTGACCACGCCGATCGACTCCTTGCCGCTCTTTGACGGTAGTTCGTAGGACCTGCCACCGCGCGGTTCGTAGGAGTTGGGGTCGTGCTGCGCGCACCACACGGTCTTCTTTCCGTCTTGTTCGATCTGTGCCTTCAAGATGTAGTCGACTGCGGCTTCGATCGCAGCGCGTGCTGACTCCCGCTGCTCCGTGGTGAACACATCCCCGTCGAGGGGCGGCACTTCGTTCGAGATTTGCAGCAACAGGACGAGCACGCGGGCCATCGCGTCGTCGTTGAAGGTGACGTAGTTGGAGTAGGTAGTTCCTGTGCGTTGCGGATAAACTTGCGGAAAGCCTCCGCGTTCGAGCTGCATGGTCAGCAAGAACTCGAGAGCGCGGCGCGCCCCGTCCCGGTACGACTCAGCCCCCGTTCGCTGGTAGACGTCGCCCAGGAACAACAGCTCGTTCACGGTGGCGTCGTTGTCGATCGTGCCGAGTTCCACCCCTCCGGCGCCCGTCCAGTCTGAACGCGCTGCGCGACCGTCCCATGGCTTCGCGTATCTCTCCAGCCCGTTCTTGAAGAAGCCCCCGTGCGGCATCTGCCACGTCACCAGGTTGTCCGCCAGCGAGACGTCCGCTGCCAGCTGTTCGTCTGCCGAAGCGGACGTGCTACGCCACGCTGCGTAGCTCACGAGGTGCCGGTAGATCGGGTTGCCGGTTTGGTCGAGCAAGAGGGACGTGCTGCCCGTCCCTCCGTCGCTGGATGGTTGCTCCGGTGGCTCCTCTGGTCGCGCTGGGGTCACGTCCGCATTCGGTGCTGGGGTGGCTCTTGTGTCGCCGTCGTCATCGGTTTCTGGAGCCGGCGCGTCCGCAGGCTCTCGAGTGACTCCAGCGTCGGCCGAGTCTGCGGCGCCTGTTCGGTTCTGCTCCCACCACGGGTCTTCATCCGTCGCGCCATTCGATGCCAGTTCGTGGCCGTCCCCAGCTGGCCAGCAAGCGAGTGCCAAGCAGGAGCTGGCAAGCACCAGTGGGAGGGCCAACAAATGTCCAGCCGGAGAGCGCATGTGCCTCCATGCAGCAGGACAGCGAAAAAATCACTTCAAGCTGCCGCTGGTTGACGATTCCGGTTTCGTCCCGCTCGGCGGGCCGCTTCCTGGGCCGAGCGCGTGAACCCATGTGCGGGACCGGGGCGCCTGCTGTCTCCAGGATTCGGTCTCGAAGGTTTGGGTGCGAGACCTCGAGCTAGAGGCTGCCGTCCAACAGTTCCCAAAGGCGCGGCGCCGCGATGCTGCCGTCGACCTCGGACACCAGCCAGAGTCCACTCGACTCGTCGGGAACGAGCGTCGGCTCCACGTTGCCGATGAACGGAGGTTGCTGCTCTGCAGCGACGCGACTGGCAGCAATTACGAATCCTGGCGTCGTTGCTGCCAGTATCGATACCTGATCGCAGGCTACGAAGTCGTTGGCGATGAGGGATTGCTTGTCCGCGACCCAAGCGCCGAGGGCCGTCCCAGGAAGCTCCGCCACCCGCTCCGGTGGGACGTCGCCGATCTGATTGTAGTAGCCGCTCACTTGCACGTAGCGCAGCCGGGTACTGACGACGATGTCCGCCCAGGTGTCCATTTCGCCGTTCGGCACATTCATGTTCGCGCCCTCATCCGTCGTACGCCCGAGGGAAGAGACGACGATCATTCGCTCCGCGATGCTGGGGTCAATCAAGTACGCGTCGGCCACGTCCGTCAGGCGCCCGCCCGTCACCACCACGAGGGGTGGCCCTCCCTCCTCCAGCGCGGCAACGGTGTCGACGATGAACTCGGCTCCCGCGGAACGGTTCGGAGTCGTGTCTTCGATGATGCCGCTCGCGGGGGCCTGCAGCGGCTGTCCGTCACTACGCAGCGGGTCTGGGATACCTTGAATCCCGTCAGCACGCGCAGCAGCGACCAGCTCCTGCCAGCCCGCCAGGTTACTGTCCAAGTCCTGCCACGCCCAACTCCAGTTGATGATCAAGCCCACCAACTGTTGACCTCGGGCTGCGGCGAGTATCGCGTGTTCCCCCTGCCAGTTGTCGAACGGGCCGTCGTTGTTGACGATCATCGGTGTGGAAGGGTCGAACGGGAGCGGGAAGTCATCGAGTGCGGGGGCGGCGTCGGACGCATCTGCCTCCACGGTGCTAGCGCCGCCCTCAGTCGGAAGGGCTGCGTCAGGTGGGTCGACGGGCGGCGGGCCATCCGTCTCGGCCGTCTGCGTGGGCGCAGCGGTTGGCGTCGTGCTTGCCGTCGGGGCGACGCTCGGTGTTGGACTCGCGTCGACCTCCACCACCTCGTCGTTCCACCCCACATCCAACTTCTTGCTGCACCCAGCATTGAAGGCACTCAGGCTCGAGAGCAGGGCGAGGAAGCAAGCGGCCATTCGAGATGGCTGCATGCTCACGGTCATCGCTTTTCCTGGGGCGGATTGGACAGGCTCGGCGCCAGGACGCTATCCGGATGTCGCTCCTCGAAGCCGCTGATGGCGCGCTTCGCTGCATCCTTACGTCCCGCCCCGTCCAGCGCCCGAACACGCAGAGCGTCGCGTTCCTCTGCGAGTTGGCTCTTCGGGAACCGTCGTTGATGTTGGCTCAACGTTCGTAGGGCGCGTTGGAATTCCCGTGCGCCCAATGCGCGACGCGCCTCGTCGAGCAGTTCCACGTCGGCTGAGCTGGGTTGTCCAGTGGGCTTCGAGCGTTCACGGGCTGGATGGGAGACCTGTGAAGGCGCGACCGACTTCGCGGGTTCCTGGTTCGACGGCGGCGCCGTTTCCGGCTCCTCCGTTTCGGGCTTTGGCGTTGGCGCAACAGCTGCCGTGCTGGGCGCGGGGTTCGATGGCGGCGGACTGCTGACGTTCGCCGCTGGCTCCGTGAACTTGGGAGGTGCATCGACGACCAGCCACGCGCCGAGACTCGCCGAAGCAACCGTCACGCCCGCGAGCGCGACCCGCAACCAACTGAAGCGTGGCAACGACCGCGAACTCGGCTCCGCACCGTGACGCACGTACCACAGTGCGGTGCGCGCGCGGAGATCTGCTCGACGCCTCACGGCCTCCTGAACCGGTGGGATTTCGCGTTCCAAGTCCAACAAGGCCTGCAGCCCGCGTCTCAGTGGCGGCATCGATCGACCCATCATGCGTTGCCCTCCCGGCGCAAGTCGTTGACGGCGCGCTCGAACTCCTTGCGCGCTTTTCGGAGTCGTGAGTACGCAGTGAACAGCGGGATGCCCAGTGTCTTGGCGATGGTTGCCATGGGTACCTCGTCCAGCTCGTACATGATGAATACAGCGCGTCGAGGTAACGCTACCTGCTCCAGCGCGCGCAGCACGATGGCGCGAGCCTCGTCGCTCCACATCTGTTGCTCCGCCGAACGCGCGGCGTCCGGGACCTCGATGCCGTCGCACGGGACTTCACGACCGTACCGGCGACGCTGGGCGGCAGCGACTCTGAATGCGATGCCGAATAGGTAGGGCCTGAGGTGGCGTCGGCGGTCGTACTCGTCCCACTTGCGACAAAGGATCAGGAAGACTTCGTGGGCGACGTCCTCGATGTCGGCGTCCCGGATCCCAAGCCGAGCCAGTGAACGGCAGATGTAATCGAACTCGACGCGGTACGCGTCCAAGACGTGTTCCGGTCTCGCTTGCTCCGAGGGATCCGTTTGCGGGACGTCCTGGAGCGCCGTCTGGTCACTGGGATGCGACACTAGGTGATGTAATGTCACAGTCGGCAGCGTCCTTCAAAAAAAGGATGCCGACAGTGCGACTCCAGCCACCCCGGCAGCAGCTGGTGCTGCCCATACCTCGTTGCGGTCCAGTTCGACACGCCAGCGCGCCAAATTCCCCAACAGTTCGCCGTAGATTGACGCCAAGACATACTCCCCGAGTGGCTCTGACAGTGCCAGCCGCGCGCCAACTTGGGACAGTAACGCGTCCGGAGAGCGGGGCCGATCCACTCCAAACCCGCTGGCGCGTACTTGTCCAAGGCGAAGTACCACGCAGCCAGTGATCGGTTTCGAGACGACGCACGGAGCAACAGTTCCAGACCAGGCGGAGATTTCGAACCCGCTGCCGTCGTCTCGCTCGAGCCGTGCTGCTGACGTCAGCTCTGCGCCCGCTTCGAGTGCGAACCAGCGTTCCCTCCTCACGGCGAATACCCTCCCCCCGAGCGTCGCCTGAGGCGACCAACCGAGCGCCATCATCGCGCCCACTCCGGCGCTCCAGTTGCGGACGGAGCTCTCGTCCGGTTTCGCGGCAGCGGTAGCGTCGTCACCGCGCACGGAGGCTGGGGAGGCGGCTGAGTCTCGAGTCGTCGATGGCGCCGGTTCCGAGCTATCTTGGCCGGCAGACGGTTCCCCCTCGTCGGGCGTTTCGACGCGCAAGAGCTGGATCTGCACGGTAACCGCGAAGGCAATGTTCGTGACCAGCTCGCGACACGACTGGCCACTGGGCTCGAAGCGCCGAACACCAGGAAGTGCTCCGCGCTCGTCGCGCCACGAGACTGTACCGGCGGGCCCCGCGTTGGTTGCCTCGATGCTGACGAATACGGTCCTCGGAGCTACGTCGTCGAACGGATCGTCACCCAGACGGCGCTTCAACTCCGCTCGAAACTCGAGTTCCGTGGGGCAATCGAGGGTGTCCGCCACTCGATAGTCGAGGCGCACGGGATCAGCCGAGCAGACCCCACAGAGCCCCAGCAAGAAGACGGCTGCAATCCCTAGGCAGAAGCCCCACCGGGCCGCCGCGCCGCTCGAAACCAGGATGCGAAAGCGCGCAGCCAAACAAGTTACCTTCGCAGCGCTTATAGCGGCCACCATCACGCAGGTCGAGCGAACGGTCGCCGACAAATACCGCCGCCGACAAAATTACTTATGACAAGCGGGCCACCGTGAGCGCAATACCTTTCATGCGCCGCACGCCGAGTGTCTGGATGGGTGATGAGTCCCCTCGGGTGACCCTTTGCGTTGGCGGCTCGGGTGGCGACGTCGGTCTCGGGCTGGCGATCGATGTGCCGATCGGTACCGGTTTCGCTGCAGTCAGCCGAACAAGTTCCATGTCTGGTGCAGTTCCCGCGAAAGGTGACACCGGCGCTGCGGGGATTTGTAACTTTTGCGGTGAAAGACAGCACTGAGCTACCGTCTGCGAGGCGACCAGGTGACGTGTCTGCGTCGTGGCGGAGAGTGCGGGCAGGGCTTCGATTCGGTCAGCAACGCCATTTGTTTCACATTCAGGAGTCAGAACACGAAAGAACCGGGCGCCAGCGCGCTCGCGTCGACGTCCAGCAGAAACAGAGAGATTCGGATGCCCCACTATGCCCCTCATGCCACGACTTGTTTGGCCCGCTTTCGCATGGGTGCCGCAAGGCAGCGAACTTCGGTTTTGCTGCGGGGGTCGCCTAGAACATTCGCGCGTTAAATTATCGAGCTTGCAATGAATGGTGGATTGGTTGCGGCATTTCTTCCGACTAGCCACCCTTGGCGTCAAGCAGACAGGAGGGCGCATTCTGTCGGGGCGGCGCGTCATGGGCGGAGCCAGCGTTCAGGCGCGGTCTCGGCCCGTGCGGTATTCGCGTCCTCACTTCGTCCGAGGTACGGGTGATGGTTCCGGGTTCACCGAGTGGGCAGCCGTCACAGGGGGCTGAACACCAGGACGTTGACGAGCTGTTTGCGGCACACGGCAATTTCGTTGCCAGGTCCCTGTGGCGGATGGGTGCGCCCCACAGTGAGATTGAAGACTTGGTCCAAGATGTCTTTCTGATCGCCCATTCCAAAGGTGGGTTCACGCGTCGAGGAGCGAAGGCGACGACGTGGTTGGCCGCCATCGCATTTCGGGTATGGAGTAGTGAGCGGCGTCGATTCCGCCGGCATTGGGAACTTCCCAACGACCTCGCGCTAGCTCAGGCGGCAGACTGCGGGCCATCACCCGCCGACGCCGCGGCCGCTGCCCAAAGCATCGAACGCATTCGTCGGGTGCTGGACGAAATCGATGAGCGTTCCCGAGCAACCCTCATTTTGGTCGACCTGGAAGGTGCCCCTTGTGGCGAAGTGGCCAAAGTGCTCGGACTTCCCGTAGGTACGGTATACTCTCGTTTGCACAGTGCGCGTAGACGCTTTGCGCGCGCCTACGAAAAGCTTGGTAGCCAGCGGAATCCAGAGGAACCCCATGCGTCTTGACGACATCCCCATCGAGAACACTCGAGTTGGGGCCAAAGATGAAAATGGGAAGACGAAGCTGCGAGTCAGGTGGCGACCGAGCGTGTGGTCCGCGCACGCGCTGATCTCGGTGTTCAGCTTCGGCTGCAAGGGAACTTTGGATGCTGGGCGTGACGCGGATCCGCTCACGACCTCGACCGACGTGGTCGCCGAACCCAGTGGCACGACGGACTCTGTTGTGGTGACGGAAACCGACGTTCCGGTGGATGTGTCTCCCATGCCGTCGAGTTCTGCGGTCGTCGACGCTGGCCCAGGGCCGAGCGCGCCCACGCCCGATGTAGAAATGGACGCTAGTAGTCCCGATGGCACTCCGCCACTACCGCCTGCGGATGCTGGTGCGGACGCCGGTACTGGGATGGGCGACGCGGGTGCCGACGAAGGTCCGCTTCCGGTCAGCGCGCGCAACCCAATTCTGCTCATCAACGACAACGCGTTCGACAGCTGGATGGGTGAACTCGCGGCGCTCGGGGCGAACGCCGGTAGCTTCAACGTCGTCGGCATGGTGGTCAACACGAGCCCGTATTGGCCCGACATCGAGACCAATCGAGCGGGTTGGCAGGAGTTCATCGATGCGGCGCGTGCGAGCGGCCTACAGAACTTTCCCGACATTGTACTGAGCACGAGTGCGCCTTTGGTGGCTCCGGGCAATGGAGATGTCGACGCCACAGTGCCCAACGGTTCGGCAGGGGCCCAATTCATCGTCGAAGCAGCACTGGAGTATGGCACCCCGGAGTTGCCGCTTGCTGTCATCAGCGGCAGCACTCTCACCGAGGTTGCAGAAGCGTACCTGATGGACCCGACGGTGGCTGAGCGCATGGTCGCGCTCGCTTCCATGGGACTGCAAACTGATGAGGGCAGTGTGATGGGTGGGCCCAATGGGGAAAACGACCCCTGGGCAAGCGCCGTCGTTGCTCGAAGGCTTCCTCTGGTGCAGGTCAACGCCTACTACGAACAGGTCGAGGACCTTCCGGAGGCGCGTGTTCCCGAGCTGCCCGCCAACCCGTTTGGACGGTGGATGGCAGACAAGCGTGCCGGTGTCGAGAACGCCTATGCCGCGGACCAGATAGCCCTTTTGGCGCCTGCATTGCCTGGATTTGCCACCGAGGTCCAGCGGGTCGAGTACTCGGGGCTGAATGGTGAGGGCTTTCCGACCCTCGCGTTTCAAGAAGATGGCTGCTGCTGGTTGGTCACTGAAAGCGACGGGAGCGTCGCGGCGACCTTCCTGTGGGACATGCTTCAGGCGCCAGGCACATTTCTTCGGTGAGCGGCCCATGGGGGAGCACTGGTCCGGCGGTTCGTCGGAGGTGCGCCTCGGGTGCATTTCCCCGAAGGGAACGTCGCGACGATCCATCAATGACTCAGCGGTCGAGATGAACAAGCGATCGCCCCTCATCCGATGACACACTGCCCATCTCCTGCCTTCATGCCCCACAGCGGCGAGCTGATGCTCCTACGCGCCAAGGCTCACCAGTCTCACGCCCAGCCCCTGGCCTCCAACACGAACGCTCATCCGCTGTCGGAGCCGGTCCCCGAGCTGGACCTGGCACTGGGCCGGGGGGGGACGTCTTCGCAGGACGAGTTGATTCGACGTTTCCACGGTCGCGTTCTGAAACGCGCGCGCGCCCTCTGCGGCGATCTCGCCGACGCAGAGGACTTGACGCAGCAGGTGTTGATGGAGCTGGTTGGGGGATCTGGCCCACTGCTCACGGCATCGGACCTCGACCGATGGGTCGAGCGCTTCACCGTGCGCTGCGCCCGCGACATGAGCCGCAAGAAGCGGCACCGGAAGTGGCTTCAGGAGCGTTGGCTCGTACCGGGGCAGTTCCCCTGGGGAACTGAGGCGACGACCACGACGCACGATCCTGTCGATGTCAGGGAAGCGCTCGGCAAGTTGACGGAGCAACGGCGAGACGCGGTACTCTTGCGTCACGGTTTGGGGTACACCATCAACGAGATTTCCGAGCTGTCCAGTACTCCTCGCGGCACCGTCAAGGATCGCCTCATCGCGGGGAAGAAGCAGCTACGACGGTCGTTACTTGCCGAGCTCCGAGACCGCGGCTGGCTCGAGCGGCCTCAGCTGCCGGGGTCGGAAGACGACTCCACCCAAGATATGGCAACCGCAGCCGAATGAGGCGCATCGTCCAAGAAGCGAGCTCACAGGCCCTGGCAGGGAGGGGCCCCTCGGCTAGTTCGCGGGCCCCTCACACAAGTAGTGATACGCGTCGGCGCAACTATTGTCAGCCCACACCCACTCGTTGTCGGCGTTCTTGAAATAGCGGGCGCAACTCTCTCCGTTCCCGGCTGTGGGCTGCGCCGGATCCCATGCGGTGAACGCGGAGTTGGTGGCCATCCCGGCCTTGTCCCCGCTCCAGAATTGCAGGCTGTCGGTGACCCAGCGCCAGGTACCATCGACCGCGGCGTCTGTCGCTCCGATCGCCGTGTCCTGTTGCAACAGGGTCGCCACGAAGGCGTGAGCGGCACTGCTGCGAATCGTTGCCAGGTCCCACCCGCGACCCCTCGCCCGGCAGTTGGTTCGGGCGGTGTCCCAGTCCACTGAGTCGGTGCCGAGAAAGTAGCAAGAGCCGTTCGGTCCCAAGGCTTCAGCTGCGTCGCAAGTAGGGTCGTTCAGGCCCCACTTGCTGCGCAAGTAGGAGATGGTCGTCACTCGCTCCGTCGCCGTCAGTGTTCGAGAGTAGAGGATGATCTCGCCGATGTCGCCTGTGAACCCGCAGGTCGCCTCCGTACAATTGCCAATCCGCAGCGGACCCTCCGGGAGCCACGGAGTCATCGTCGGCCCGGTATCGTTGATTGGCGCACTACCGTTGGAGCGCACGTAGAGTGTCGTGGTGATTGCGTCGAAGCCCCAGTTCCACAGACTCGGCTGATCTGGCTGCGGAGCGGGCTCGAAGCGCACGTCGTACCAGCCGGTGTTCTGCGGGCACGTGCTACCCACACAGGAGGCAGCGGCGTTGCGTGCACCGCCAAAGGAGTGCCCGTGGTTGACTTCGGTATTCTTGTCGTTGGCGAGCAGACTCGATTTGACGCTGGTGCTCGCGGCCAAGTTGCTCTGCCATACGATGAATCCGTCGAAGGCAGCCAGATTGATGGCGTCGGCTCGAAGTTCGTCACTGCCGTCGAAATGCACGGCGGCGTTGCCGTTGATCGCATCGGAAATGCGTTCGGGCTGCTCTCCTGAAGAGCCTTGGCGCGCGTTGCGATGGCGACCAGAACGGTCTGCCCACAGGTGGACGCCACCGTTGCTCTTGATGGACTGCGGGTACATCGCGTCGAGCCACAATACGAGCCCGCTTCCGGACCCCGACGGAAACTCGATGGCATCCGTCGTGAAGTTCCAGGTGGTGGCGTCGTTGACGCCACCCCACGTGTCCCCAGCTAGGGCGCTCACCGCGGACCCGTCGACCACGACGTAGTAGTCGACTTCGCTGCCAAGGATGTTGTCCAGGTTCACGGTGACGGTATCGCCCTCTACGGTTACCCGGCTATCGTCGATGGCGACGGCCTCGATCAGGCTGTTGTCAGTGGCTGCCCGCAACTCCACGTCGCCGGTCCCGATGGCGACCTCCTCGGTGAAAGTCAGAACCAGGTTGGTCGAGGGGTTCACTCCGACGGCGTCGTCGTTGGGGCGGACATCCGCGAGTCCAAAAACCAGTTCGGTCGTGAATGGCCACGTGTCCTTTCCGCTGATGCCTGCGAAAGAAGCGCCCTGACCGCTTTCGAAGCTACCCGCGCTGACGGTCACGTAGTACTTGGTGGAGCCCTCCAACGGCAAGCCCAGTGTCACATCCACCGTATCAGCGTCGACCGAGACCTGACTCGTCGACGTGACGTCAATGGTGTCGATGAGGTTGTCGTCGTCGTACGTGAACACGGAAATGACGCCGGCGCCAACTGACACGGCTTCGCTGAACACCATGGCCAATTGGGCGTTCAAGGGCACTTCCACGGCATCTGGCTCTGGCGAAGAGGCCAGTGCGACCAGGGGGGGCACGGCATTGCCTGCCGTGGTGAACGACAACGAGGTGGCATCGGCGATACCCTCGAAGGCCGCCCCCAACTCACTACGGACGACTCCCGCGTCGACCGTGACGTAGTACTCCGTGTTCGTGTCCAGGTCCGACGTGAGGTCCACACTCAAAGTGACTCCGGAGACGATGACATTGGCGTTCCCGACGTTTGCGACTTCAACGATGGAATCATCGTCGGCGCGGTGTACGACCACGGTGCCTTCACCCGTCGTCAGTGCATCGGCGAATGTCAACACGAGGCTCGTGGCAG
>JBNKZR010000190.1:0-13448 GCA_050301735.1 Polyangiaceae bacterium
TGATGCCGCGCGCGAGTTCCGAGCGCTCGCGGTCGCAGCCCCCACCTACGAGGACCGCATCTTGGCGGAGGAACTCGCCGAAGTGGCGCGCACTCGTTCCGTTCAACGGCGGCTGGTGCTGGAGCCCCCGGACTTGCGCACGGACGACGAGATGTCCCTGCTGTACACGACCGCGTTCCTCTACGGCTTCGGGACCAGTGGCTGGCTCGCGCTGCAAACGAAACCCCAAAACGTCGGCGCCGCGGTTCTGCCCTTCATCGCCATCACGACGGCGACGGTCGGGGGCGTGGCCCTCGTCGACGACTACAAGCCCTTTCGCTATGGCGTACCGCAGACGATATCTGCTGGGGTCTACATGGGGGCAGGCCAGGGGGTGTGGTTGGTTGGCTATCAGCACGCGCGGGCGACGCGACGGGATGACGACTCCCACTTCAAGTCCGAGACGGTTTCGACCATTTTGTGGACTGGCGCGACCACGGGAGCCGTCGTCGGGGGACTCTTGGGCGCGTGGAAGTCCCCGACGCCGGGTGAGGTCTCTTTTGGCACCTCGACCATGTTGTGGGGTGGTTTGTTGTCGAGTTTCCTCGGAGCGGCGGCGACTCCAAACGAGGACTACAGCAGTGAGAACGCGTTCATCACTGGCGCGGTCGGGTATAATCTGGGTTTTGCCGCGGGCGTCTTGTGGGGACCAGTCCTCAGTCCGAGCGTGGGGCGCGTTCGCTTCGTGGACCTGGGCGGTCTGGCGGGGGGGCTCGTCGGGGTTGGCGGCTACTTGCTGGCCGCTGGGGACAACGCAAACCCGAGAGCAGGCTTGGCCACCACCGCGGTCGGATCGGCGCTGGGGTTGGGTCTCGCCTGGTGGGGAACGCAAGGTATGGACTTGGATGCTGCCTCGACCGACAATGGGGCGTCCGTCGTGCCGCACGTGACTCCCGTCGCCGGGGGAGCCGTCGTGGGGGTGTCCGGTAGTCTCTAACACGCACGCCGTGGTGTATGCGCCGTATGACCAGTGGAGAGCCAGGGCCCCCGAGGCCTCGTTCATTGCTGCTCGCGCTCGCGGCATGTTGTGGCTTGCCGACGTTCTCGTCGCCAGCGGCCGCACAAGCGCAAGCCTCCGTGGCCGGGACGTCACCGGCTGCGCCCACGACCTCAGACGGTACGGCGCCATCGGAAGTCACCGCGCCCGCCACCCCGCCGTCAGAAGTCACGACGCGAGCCACCCCGCCGTCAGAAGTCACCGCGTCGGACGTCACGACGCGCGATCTTGGCGACCCTAGCGCCGCTCGCTTGTTTCCGTGGCGAGCCAAACCGAGCCTCGATGCCACGTTTGCCTACCGCGAGCCGCAGTCGGCGAAGTATCTCAGAGCCGCGGGTTTCCAGGTGGCGGTTCTGGCGGGGGGCGCAGCCTGGTACTATTGGGACAAAGAGACCAACAAGCTCGATTGGGAATACAGCTACGATTGGGAAACCTTTCGGGACAAGTTGGAGGGCAGCGGCTACTCCTTCGACAGCAACCTGTTCGACACCAACTCGTTGGCGCATACTGGTGCCGGCACGCTCTACTACATCGGCGCGCGCGGCAGCCGCATGACGATTTGGGGAGCGCTGGGTGTCGCCTTCACGTCATCGTTGCTTTGGGAGTTCATCGGCGAGTTCCGCGAGCGCGTGAGCGTGAACGACATGTTGGTCACGCCGCTGGGCGGCATGGCCTTTGGCGAATCGCTGTTGCAACTGGGGGCGTTCTTCGACCGCAGCTGCGACACGGCGGTCAATCGAGTGCTCTCGGACATCTTCGCCCCGAGCAAGGCCTACGGTGATCTCGTGGATGGGGCCGAATTACTGCGCTCATCACGGTGTGATCGTTATGGGTTCACGCGTGTTGGCTACCACGAACTCGAAGTCTCCGCGGGTCCACGTTTCGTGCGCAGTTCTGGCGCGACGGACGCGGAGCCCTACGTCGTCGGCGAGATCCGCGCGCGCGCCGAAACGTTGAACCTTCGCCGCTTTGGGCAGCCGGGCAGCGGTTGGATGAGCTTTGCCGACGGCAACGGGTCGACCGTGGAAGTGGTGGCTGCCACGGGCACGATGGGTACGGAAGACTTTCGTGTCGACACGCGGGCGCTCCTGGCCGGCCTTCACTACCGGGACATCCGCCACGGTGGTGGGGGAGTGCACGGGCGTGAGTTCCTCTTGGGTGCGGGGGTTGGGGTGGAATACAGTCGTCACCTCTACGGTGACCAGAGTCAAAGGCTGGACCCAGTGTTCATCCTGGAGGCGCCAGCGCTATTCGCGCGTTGGCGCTGGTTGTTGGGTCCCCGTCAGCTGGATGTGAGTGTGGTCGCAGCACCGAGCTACGCGAGCGTGGGGGCTTTTGCGCTGCCCGAGTACGACCTCTTGCAAGACCGGACTGAGCTGACGACCGTGGCGCGGCAGCATGGGTACAATCACGCGCTGGGCATCTCCTTGGCGCCCCGGGTCGTCTGGTCTGGCGAGCAGGTTCGGATCGGCGTGGAGGCGCGCAACGATCGTTTGTTCGCCGTGCGCGCTATGGACCGCGAGGCGCAAAGCGAGAGCCGGGCCGAAGTCAGCGAGTTTCGCCGGCGCGCTCGTGTGTGGTTCGAGACGGGGCCCCGACGCGGGTTGCGATTCCGTATCGACGCGGCGGCGCGGGTACGCCGTGGACAGATCGACGAGCTCCAACGGCGGGTGAGTGAAGCACGCATCGGCGCTGGGCTGACCGGCGTATTCTGAGCTGCGCGAGTTGTCTGCTGCTCGCGGGAGGCTCGCGGCCATCGTCGCGACCTGGTGTGCGCTCAAAGAGGGGGCCGGAGCGAAGGCGGCGTCCGGCGCTCCGAAGAAGAAGGCCAAGGCTGCGAAGGCGGCGTCCAGCGCCTCGCAGAAGAAGGCATCAAAAGCACCCGCTGCCAAGAAGACAGCAGCCCCGACGAAGAAGAAAGCCAAGACCGCGAAGGCGGCGCGTGGCGCCCCGGCGACAAAGAAGCCAGCGGCCAAGAAGACGGCGACGACGAAGAAGAAGGCCAAGGCCGTCAAGGCCGCTCCTGTCCCGGCGGCAAAGAAGCAAGCCGCCAAGGCCAAGAAGGCGGCGAAGAAAGCCCCCAGTCGTGGCGCGAAGAAGACAGGGAAAGCCGCCAAGAACGCAGGGCGCGGCAGCAAGAAAAAGGCGTGACGACTCCAGTGGCGTCGCGTTGGGGCATCAGTGTGCGCGTGGTGCCACACTGATTGCGGTCGTCGTGTGAGCAGAGCCGACAAAGCCGAGCGATGTCCGGCAGGCGCGAGGTGGTACGTCCCTTGCTGAGAAGCTCTCCGAGGTGAAAACAGCGTGCAACGACTCAGCCCGATCCCCAGACTCGTCATTCACACTTGGAGCCGGGTGGCGCTCTGCGGGTGTGTGCTTGCTTCACCGCTTTGGGCCAGCCGTGCCCAAGCCGGTAAACTCGACGACACTCGCGACCGGACGTCCCACAGCTCGTGGGATTCCGACGATGACGACGACTCGGATGACGACGACTGCAATTGGTTGACGCTGCTGTTCTTCGGCTGCTCCAGTGATGACGACGGCGAGCCGGAGTCGGAAGCTGCGGTCGCCGCGGCAGCTCGTGAGTCTCGTCGGCAAGAGCTCCAGTCGCAACGGGCCGTGTTGCGCCAGACCAAGTTCTTCTTGTCCTATCCTTACGCTGGCGGAAGGCCGGGCAATCTTCTGCGGTTGAGGTTGCCGTACGCTCAGTTGGAGCCCGAGGGTTGCGGTTGGAGTGACACGGATTGCCGGCCAGAGGCAGAGGTCGTCGCCTGTATCGATGCCGACTGCTACCAGCAACGGCAGGGTGCAGAGACGGAGCTCCCCCCTGTCGCCAAGGACTTGCACTCGGCGCGCTTGCAGCTGTTTTCAGACATGGGCAAGGATAGCGATGGGCTGCTGCGAACGACGCTCGGACTCTGGCTCGGCTCCAATGGCTGGCTTGGCATCGACACGCGCTGGACTTACTGGGCGGAATTTCTCGATGACGGCACGGCGGACGGTCTGTGGATCGGCGATGCTAACTTGCACTTGCAGCTGGTAAACCTCCCAGCGCTGCAGTGGTCCGCTGGGGTTGGGCCGCGCCTACTGGCGGATGCTGACGGCAAGAGCGTTGGGGCCAATCTGACGACGAAGATCGAGCTCTACCCCGTCATGCCCCTCGCTCTTCGCGTCGAGGGAGACACCGGTAATCTTGGGTCCGCCTGGGTGTGGGAAGTGCGCAGCAGTGCCGGCGTGATGTTGAACCGCTTCGAAGTCTACGGCGGCTACGACTTGCTGCGCGTCGCGGACATTCGTTTCGACAGTTGGGTCGTTGGTCTGCGCGTGCACTTGTGACGCGGCCGGGTGCGATGGTGCCGAGCTTGGGCTCCGCACCATCGAATGTTGCCGGTAGCGTTTGCTGGCTCCGCTAGCGGCGGTCGCCAGCCCGAGTGCGCACCCTTCGCCAAGCCAAGAACATCCAGACGGCGAACACCACGAGTACCCCGGGTACGTAGCGCAGGCTGACGATCTGCATGCCGCCCATCAGCAGGCACAGCGGTAGCAACAGCGAGAATGCCCGCCAGCCCGCTCGTCGATTTGAGTAGAAGCCCACGATCAGCCCAATCAGGGCAGCGCTGCCGAGTGTGGCTGCGAGTATCTTCAGTATGCCTAGCCACCCGTGAATCACCTGCCCATTGTCGGAGCAAGTGACGCTGGAGTCGATGCTCAAAACCATCTACGACTCCACCACGACTTCGTCCTGGGTCGCCAAAGCGAGCCGGACCACCTGAAAATGGAGTGATTCGAATCGTCCGATGGCCCACGGTCTGCGCCACCTTCGCTTTCATTGCACCGAGTGCGGCAATTGTTGTCGGCGATTTCGCGTTCCGCTCACGGGTGCGGATCTGCACCGGCTGATCGCCGACGAAGGGCGAACACCCCCTGAAGTGGTGGTGTGGATGTCTCCCGACGAGGTGGACATGACTGGCGAGCCGGAGACTTTCGTGGACTTGCCCGAAGGCCGACGCTTGATGGTGCTGCGCTGGACGGATGGGGCCTGCGCGTTCTTGCGGGACAATCGTTGTGCCGTTCATGCCCAACGGCCTAGTAGCTGCCGGATGTATCCGTTCGACGTTCGCTTGGGTAGACGGGGCGGTATTCGGCGACTGGAGCTGCTCGACCTGCAGGACTGCGAGTACACCTGGGAAGTCCCCCAGAAGCGCGAACGCGTGGCGGCATGGGCGCGGCGACATCGCCGTGAACTCGCGGCCTACGTTGCCGTCGTCGGCGAGTTCAATCGGCTGCAGGCGCACCGCCGACGGCTGAACAAGCGCCTGCTCGACCAATCGCACTTCTATCAGCGGGCGCTCGCAGATGCACGCGCATCGGCATCGGGCAGGCCGGGCGCAGCGTGATCGACGGCGCGAGTCCAAATGGGTTACCGGAGATCCATTCGAAGCGGGCCCGGTGCACGAGCACGCTCAGGATGGCCTGAGCCTCGAGCATGGCGAAGTGGCTCCCGACGCAGATGCGGGGCCCCCCTCCGAACGGCAAGTACGCGAAGCGCGGGGGCTTGTCGGTGTGGAAGGAGCCGCCCGGAAGAAAGCGTTCTGGCTCGAACGCGTCCGGCTTCGGGAACCATCGCGGGTCGCGGTGAATGGTGTAGACGGGAATGAAGAGGTCTTGTCCCTGCGGAAGTTGCCACCCCCCGACGACGCAGTCTTCGAGGGCACGTCTGCCGATGACCCAGGCGGGCGGATAAAGCCGCAGCGACTCTTGGAGCACGGCATTGATGACGCTCATCCCAGCAAACGCATCTCGTGCGAGTGAGCCCTGCGCGAGCACCTCATCCACCTCGTGTTCGACGCGCTCCCGCCACTGTCGATTGACGGCGAGCAAGCGCAGCGTGAAGCACAGGCTGAGCGCCGTCGTCTCGTGGCCAGCGAGCAGCATCGTGATGACTTGGTCCCTCAGGTCTTCGTCGGTCAGGCCGCCCTCTTCGTCGTTGGCCTCCAACATGCGCGAGAGCAGGTCTCTCCCCAACGGTCGCCGGCGTTTGCTCTCGATTAGGCGATCGACCACTCCGTGCAGACGCTTGCGAGCTTGCTCCAGGCGACGGCGACTCGGCAGCGGGACCCACTCCGGGGTGACGGAGCGAAACAGCTCCGGCCAGGGACGAAACGCGGTCATGATGGCCGCCATCTCGTCGTCAACCAAGTCGTACTCTTCGAAACGTTGTCCGAATAGAGCCCGTGTCAGCACGTCCAGCGTCACTCGCATGCACAGAGCATGCACGTCGACCACGCTGTCGTCCTCTAGTCCGTCGGTGAAGCGCTGTGCCGCCTCGACGATCGTGTCACCGTAGTGTGCGACTTCCGGGGCGGATAGCGAGGGCGCGATCAAGCGTCGCTGTCGACGGTGGTGTTCACCCTCGGAGGTGAGTAGCCCGCGACCCAAGACGGAGGATAGCTGACCAGTGAAGCTGTCCTTGACGAAGAGTGCGTGCTTGCGCACCAGAATGTCCTCGATGGCCTTGGGGTCGTGCACCACGACGAGGCAGCGCCCGAGCATTCGAAAACCAGCCACCGGTGGATACCGACGCCGCATGTCGGCGAAGCGCGCCAATGGGTTGCCGCGATAGCGGGGCAAAGCAAACCAGAGACTCGACTGCTCCGCAGGGAACGGGATGGCGCGAGGTGGGCGGTCCTGCAAAGTCGCAGTGTCAGCGGTCACTTCTGAGTCCATAGCCAATTCCCGATGCTTGCTGTGGCACGCGGGACCCGCCGACGCAACTCGAACGGAGCGCCTGGATTGGAGCTCTACGCCCGCCGTGAAATCAGTGGACTTCCGACGCGAATCGCCAGCTAACTGCTGCTTTCCCGCACGTCCCACGCTGGTGTGGGTACTGGGAGAGTCGGAGTAACTCACCATCATGCGAAGAACGCTGTCGTACTGCTTGCGATTGACCTTACCTTTGACCCTCTTGCTCCTCGTCGCTTGTGATGCGGGCGATCGATGCAAGGGCAAAGCTGATTGTGCAACGCTCGGGAAGTGCAGCACGGGGGAGGGGAGGCAGTGCATCGCAGCCTCCAACGCGGACTGCGGCGCTTCTGCGGCCTGCCAATCGCATGGCCTGTGCACTGCCCAAGAGGGGGCTTGTGTTGCCGCGCAGGACAGCGATTGCCAGAACTCGGAAGACTGCAAGAAGCAGGGTTCGTGTTCCGCTCATGCCGGCAAGTGTGAGGATCCGACTCAGACCGTTCACGCCGAGTGCCTCGAGAAGTGTCGCAGCGAAGGTCTCTGTGTCACTCAGGGGGACCGATGCGTCGCGCTATCTCGCCGTCACTGTGCCGGCACCTTCGACGACCAACCCGACGCGGAAAGCGCGTGCGCTCGGGAAGGGCGTTGTCAGGCCGAAGGGGGACGCTGCGTCGCGACTTCCGAGCAGGATTGCGCGCGCTCCGCGGGGTGCAAGGAGCGGTCCGAGTGTGCGCTGGAAGAAGGGCGCTGCGTCGCGACGGAAGAAGCCTGTACGGCAGCGGACAGCTGCGCGAAAGACGGCTTGTGTGGTCTGCTCGATGGCAAGTGCGCGGCGGTCTCCGATCAGTCGTGCCGCAAGTCGCTGCGCTGCAAGTTGGAGGGGACGTGCTCGGCGAAAGACGGCAAGTGCGTTGCTGCTTCCTCCAGCGATTGCCTTGCCTCCAGCAACTGCAAGACGGTCAATCACTGCACCGCCAAGGAGGGCGCCTGCGTCAGCAGCGGTAGTCGCGGTGGCGGGGGCGGTGCCACCGTCGAGACGACGCACAAGTCTCGCAAGACTACGCTGGGCGGGCTTTTCGGCCAGTAGTCGAAGAACAGCAAGCAACCAGGACGCGCAACACCACGCCCCGGGGTTTCAACCTTCGCTCGTCTCCAGCCGCTCAGCGAGGCCTGGTCCGAAGCGGGTCTCCAACCACGTTCGCCACTGCTCTTGAGTCATGGGTGCCGTGTGCTCTTCTGCTTCTTCCCACTGAATGCGCCAGGAGCCGTCGTCAGAAGCCAACACCTTGACCTGTGGGAGTGCCCCCAAGCCGAACTGGTTGGTGAGTTGCTCGACGAACTCTTGCGCTTGATCAGCTGACATTGCGACATCGGTCATCGTTACGTTTTCCTGCAAACTTGGGGCCACACGACTTCACGCGCGGCTCCGGTGAATATCACTCCCTAGTCTGACATTCGCTACCGCCTGGACCGCAATTTGTGCAGTCTCTTTGGGCAGGCCCGCTGATTAGGCGCGATGGGGGTACTGAGAGCGGAAGGATGCGACAACCTCGCGACGGCCAGCTCAGCAGAAGGGATCGACGTAGGCGTAGCTCTGAGAGTGTCGCACCCTCGCGCTTGCACATTCCCTCCGAAACCGAATCCGGATTTCTGGTAGATTCGCGCGTCATGGCGGAGATGGAGTTCATTCAGCAGCTGTCACCAGAGCGCGTCGATGCTCTCGTGGAGATCATGTTTCTCGCGGCGGACTCTGACGGCGAGGTCAGCGATTCCGAGGTCGCACAACTCGCGAAGAACGCGGCGCGAGTGACCAATGGTGTGCTCTCGGAAGAGGCGGCTGCGGCAGCGGTCGAGCGCGCGAAGGGGCTGTTGGCCGCTTCCGACCGGGCGACGCGGCTGGCGGCGGTCAAGGGCGCCTTGGCGCCCGAGCAGCGGCGGCACGCGCTGATGCTAGCCATCGAGGTCACTGCCGCGGACGGGGTGATTCGCACCAGCGAGCGGGAGCTGATCTTGGAGACAGCAGAAGCGCTGGAAATCGATGGTGAAACCGCTGCGAATCTGGTCAGGGTTGTGGAACGTTGAGGGGCTAGAGCCGATTCTGATTGATCCTTGCGCGTCCCCTCGCTAGCGCTGAGATGTCGGCATTCTGTCGGCAAGCGACAAGGAAAAGTAATCGTGACAAGAAAAGTGTTCGTTGGCAGCCTCAGCTGGGGCACCGACGAGTGGGCGCTGCGCTCCGCCTTCGAGCGTTTTGGTGAAGTGGAAGACGCGGTGGTCATCACTGACGCCCAGACGGGGCGTTCGCGAGGCTTCGGTTTCGTGACGTTCAAGGAAGATAACTCGGCCCAGCAAGCCATCGAAGAGATGAACGGGACCGAGCTCGACGGGCGGCGTATCGCCGTGAACGAGGCGCAAGAGCGCCAGCCTCGTGGCGGAGGCGGAGGAGGCGGCTTCGGCGGTCCGCGCGGTGGCGGGGGCGGCGGCGGTCCGCGTGGTGGCGGCGGTGGTCCGCGTGGTGGCGGCGGCGGCGGCGGCAAAGGAAGTCGCCGTGGACGTCGGGGAGGGTTCGACGACAACTTCTGATTGACCGATACCAGTTGAAGATGTGAAGGCGGTTTTCCTCGCGAGAACCGCTGAAGTGAAATGACACAGGGCGAGTCGCTGACGCGCGAACTCGCCCTGAAGTCATTTAGGACTGCCGTTGGCCGAGCGAGACGGTGGCCAACCACCGTCGCTCAGGCTTGCAGAGTCCGCTCGGGGGCAGAACTCAAGTGCTGAATCCAGCCACGTAGGGGAGCGACTTCGCGGTCTTTTCGATGTCGTCCTTCGCGGCGAGCAACTCCGTCGTCGAATCCCAAGTGCCTTCCACGAAGCTCTTGCGTGCGCCTTCGGGGATCTCGATGGGGATGCGGATGTCGCCACACGCGATGGTCTTCGCCTCCAGATCGAGGGTCAACTCGGCGTCGGGCTGGTTCTCGACGGTCTGCATCAGCGTCTCCATGGTGGTCTCGTCGACCAGTGGGCATGGGATGCCGAGGGCGACGCAGTTGCCGTGGAATATCTCCGCAAAGCTCTCACCGACGATGAAGCGGATGCCGTTACCCCAGCGCATGATCGCCTGCGGTGCGTGCTCGCGGGAGGAGCCACACCCGAAGTTCTTGTTGACGAGCATCACCGTGGCTTCACCGAAGCGGTCGTCGTCCAGCGGATGGGTCTTGCCTGCTTCTTTCAGTTGGCTTCGATCATCCTCGAACGCGTGCTCTCCCAAGCCTTCGAAAACCGTGGTTCGGAGATAGCGTGCCGGAATGATGCGGTCGGTGTCGATGTCGTTGCCTCGGATCGCTACCGCACGACCCGTGATTACGTTGCGCTTCGTGTCTTCTGTCGCTGCCATCTTCATTCTCCTTCAGCCTTGGATTTCGAATACCTCACGGGCGTCTGCCACTTGGCCGCTGATGGCGGCGGCGGCGACCATCGCCGGGCTCATCAATAGCGTGCGCCCCGTCGAGGAGCCCTGTCGCCCCTTGAAGTTGCGGTTGGACGACGAAGCGCACACCTCGCGCCCCACGAGTTTGTCGGGGTTCATCGCCAGACACATCGAACACCCCGCTTCGCGGAACTCGAAACCGGCCTCGGTGAACACCTTGTCGTAGCCCTTTTCGACCATCTCTTCGCGCAGTCGCTGTGAACCAGGAACAACCAGAGCGCGCACCCCCTCTTTGACCTTCAAGCCGCTCGACTGCAGCAGACGGATCACCGACTCGAAGTCGCTCAGGCGCCCGTTGGTGCAAGAGCCGATGAAAGCGACGTCTACCTTCATGCCCTTGATGGGCTGGCCCGGCTCCAGCGACATGTAGCGATAGGCTTCGTTCACAGTGTCGCGTTCGTCGGCACTGAAGTCGTCGACGGCGGGGATGCTGTCCCCTACCGCGATCGATTGGGCTGGTGTGATGCCCCAGGTGACGACCGGCTCGATGTCTGCCGCATCGAACTTGACGACGTCGTCGTAGCTGGCGTTGGCGTCGCTCCTGATCGACTCCCAGTACGCCACGGCAGCGTCCCACGCTTCCGCCTTGGGAGCGAATTGTCGTCCCTTCAAGTACTCGTACGTCTTCTGGTCCGGGTTGACGTAGCCGCAACGCGCGCCACCTTCGATGGCCATGTTGCAAACCGTCATGCGCTCCTCGATTGAGAAGTCGTCGAAGACGTCGCCGGCGTACTCGTAGGCGTAGCCGACGCCTCCCTTCACGCCGAGCTTCTGGATGATGTAGAGGGCGACGTCTTTGGCGTAGACCCCGGGGCGCAGCTTGCCGTTGACCTCGATGCGACGCACCTTGAGCTTGCCCATGGCCAGCGTTTGCGTCGCGAGAACGTCGCGCACCTGTGAGGTGCCTATCCCGAAGGCGATGGCACCAAAGGCTCCGTGGGTGCTCGTGTGCGAGTCACCGCAGCAGATGGTCATGCCCGGTTGAGTCAGGCCCGTCTCGGGACCAACCACGTGCACGATACCCTGTTCGCCTTTCTCTGGAGAGAAGTAGCGAATGCCGTGCTTCTTCACGTTCTCTTCCAGAGCCACCATCATCTCCTCTGCCAATGAATCCTGGAACGGACGCAGTTGGCTCTTGGTCGGCACGATGTGGTCGACCGTCGCAAAGGTACGCTCCGGGTACATCACTGACAGCCCGCGCTCCTCGAGCATGTTGAATGCTTGCGGAGAGGTGACTTCGTGGATGAGGTGAAGGCCCATGAACAGTTGGTACTGTCCGGAGGCCAGTTGACGCACCGTGTGGCTGTCGAAGACTTTTTCGTAGAGTGTCTTTCCCATGTTGTTTCCTTTCTGGTGGTCGATAGTCATTTGTCGTCGCGGATCAGTTGCTCCAACTTGTCCGCGAGTTCGCCTGCAAAGTCGTTGAACGCGGCTACGTCGTTTGAATCCAAGGCCAGCCAGACGCGTTCGATGGCGGCCTGACGGCTCTTGCGCAAGCGCGCCATCACCTGTCGCCCTTTGGCGGTCAATTCGTAGCGGCGTTGGCGCGCGTCTCCCTCGGCGAGCGAGACCACGACCAAGCCCTTGTCGACCAATTGGCGGATGATCTTGGACACCGCGGCAGGTGAGCTTTCACGCTGCTTGGCGAACATGGTGGGCATGAAGTGCTCGCTGGAGATCTCCTCCAGCAGTCCCCATTGCTGTTCCGTCAGTCCGACGTCCGCCGCCAGCTGAGCGCGGCGCTTCTGGAACAATTCCGCCAGGCGCCGCAATTGGGCGATGGCCGAATGCACCAGTTGCACGTCGGAAGTTGCCATGTGGCAATACTTAACCATGGTTAAGTATTGCGCAAGGGAAAGTTTCGTGGGCTTCTCCTTTTGACGGGATTGGCCTCGAAACGGCGCGGCGGGCGCCCCCGACCTGCAGCTCGTTCAGCTGGCTATCGTCCTGGTCAACCGCAACGTGCAGCGCGTCAAACTCGACGCTGCCCGTCGCTGCTGCTCATTGCTTTGCTCGGGGGGGCTTCTCTTGTACTTTTCACTTTCCGCTCCCTCGCGAGGATGGTTCCAGCTGAATCCCGTGCACAAGGTATTCGAGGCGATTCACGACAGCGACTTGCTTTTCGAGGGGGCTGGTACCGTGGTCGCGGTGGCGCTGGTGTTGGCGCTGTTGCTGTTCCTGCCGCGGGACGAAAAGCGCTTGGTGCGGGGCCCCCTGCTGTTGGTGCTGGCGTACGTCGCTTTGGTCGTCGTCAGTGCCTTCTTGCCCGAGAAGTTCGCCGCGCAGAACTTCGTTCGTCTGACGGCGGAGCTGCTGCTGTTGCTCAGCTTGGGGCGTTCCGCATTCTTGCTGCTGATGAACACGGTGTGGGTGCGGCGCTTCGCCGAGCCGTTGCCCAAGATCGTACGCGACGTCATCCAAGCGGTGATCTACGTCTTCATGGCGCTGATCGTGCTGCGCGCCGCGGGGGTCGAGCCGGGCTCGCTGCTGACGACTTCAGCCCTGCTAACGGCGGTGATCGGCCTTTCATTGCAGGATACGCTGGGCAATCTCTTTGCGGGTTTGGCGATCCAAGCCCAGCGCCCGTTTGGCGTGGGGGACTGGATTCAGTTCGATACCGAGGAAGGCCACGTTGGCAAGATCACCGAGATCAACTGGCGCGCCACGCACATCCTCACCTTGGCGCAGGTGGAGATCACCGTCCCGAACGCCGCCGTCGCGAAGGCACCCATCGTCAACTACTCACGTCCGAATCGTGTCGTGCGTCGTGAAGTACGCGTGACCGCGCCTTACGATGCATCTCCCGAGTTCGTGCATCAGCTGTTGCTTTCGTCCGTGCGGCACGTGCCGGATGTGCTGACCAAACCGCCGCCAGTGGTCGTGACGGGCGAGTTCGATGAGCGCGGCGTGAACTACATCTGTCGCTACTTCATCGATCGTTTCGAGCGTCGTGAGCGCGTCCAAAGCGACGTGCGTGACCGTCTTTGGTACGCGTTGCGTCGGGGCGGCTTGGAGATCCCGGTGCCCGGGCGTCGGGTGGAGATGATGCAGCGTCCCGAGGGATTCGAGCCGACCAGCCAACGTGCCATTGCTCGCCGGGCTCAGTTGCTGGCCAGCTTGGAGCTCTTTACCGGACTGGGAGAGGAGGAGCTGGCGAAGTTGGCCGCGAAGTGCCGCCTCGAC
>JBNKZR010000191.1:0-13401 GCA_050301735.1 Polyangiaceae bacterium
TTAAACCCCCGTTTGATAACGGAGGTTTTTAGCTTATATGAGGGCTGGTTACAGATTGGTTACAGATAAGAAAACTTAATTCGTCGTCCCTAAAGAAACGCAAAATTTTCGTTATAAACGAATATCAAGCGACCAGCTCAACCTGTTGCAGCTTCGCCGTGCCACCTCGAACGTCAGCCTTCTTGGACCAGCGCTGCACTACCGAGCCAGCCAATCCTACCGCCTTGCTGGCCCTGGCCACGCTCCAACCGGGGGCGCGAGCCAAAGCCAACACGTCTCTCTTCAATTGCTGCGAATACTGTGGCCACGTACCTGGGCTCGCTGCCCGCTCCGCACGAACCCGACGCTTGAGCACTTCTGCCTTGTCTTGATCTTCCATTCACGCCTTGTCGGCGCAATTCAACGACTTTGCAGGACGGGGCTCGGCGACTTCGTACGGAAAGACCCGAGCTCGTTCTACCCAGGCGCACTCGTCGCTGTTACGGGCAGGTCCCGTCGGACTCGGTGCCAGCGGAACGGACTAGGAGGGGCTGCGTGCGGTCGGCGAGCTCGGTGACGTAGCAGAGCGGCAACCTCGGGTTCGACTCCATCGACAGCAATTGTCCGATGGCCTGGAGCGCGCCAAACCCCGTGATTGTAGTGAGCGCTTGATGATCGTCGATCTCGAGGGAATCCGCCACGCTCTCCAGCGCCTGAAAGCCGGCAATGTCCTTGAGCACTTCCGTTGCCTCGATCGTCAGTGTGCCGTCCATGTCGGTCAACGCTCCGAAACCCGTGAGGGCGTCCAGCATGGAGAACCCGCTGAGCCTGAGTTCGGTGACTTCCTGCAGCTCGTTGAAACCATCGAGACGCTGAATAGAGGCGCCACCAATGCTGATGGTTGATGCGGAATAGAGCGACGGCAGATCGAAGTTGCGGAGCGCCGGGTTGCTTCCAACTGAAAGGTCGACGACTTCCGTCAGGTTGGCTAATCCGGTCAGCTCCACCAGACCTTCGTTGGTGTCGATGGTTACGTTGCCGCCAACCGTTGCCAATGCGCCGAGGCCGTCGATCGCACTCACCAACGGGTTGTAATCGATACGGAGGTCGGCCCCTATGGAGGTCAGGCCACCAAGTCCGCTAATCCCACCCAAGTACTCGTTGTTCCTGATCCAGACATTGCCGCCAACTGTTTGAACCCCATCAAAACCGTCGATGGCAAAGGGGCCGCCGTTGTATTCTACTATCAAGTCCCCTTCGATCGTCGTTGGGCCAGCAAACTCCGCCAAACTCATCGCGGTCGCGGTGTTCTCGATTCGCAACGACCCCCCCACGACGCGTAGCTGCGAAAATTCGCCGATGGCCCCCACCCCCTTGTCGCTGATTATGAGGTCACCATCGATCTGTTCCAACTGGGCGAAGGCGTTCATCGTGGTCAGCAGCGGGTTGTCCGATAGAAAGAGGTCGCTACCGACTTGCTCCAGCGAGTTGAGGACCTCGAGTTGCTGAAGAGCCGACATCCCGGCGATGTGAACTTCGAAGGCTGTCGTCACTGAACCGAAGCCCACGAGCGTTTCGAGGGCCGGGTTGTCTTGAATCTTCAAGCTCCGCCCGAGCACCTGCAACGCATCGAAATCCGTCAGGTCCGTCAGCATGGGGTGGTCGCTGACAACGAGGTCCTGGCCCACGGTCACCAGCCGCTCGAAGCCTCCTATCGTGGTCAGTGAAGCGTTGTCTTGGAGATACAAGGAATCGCCAATCGATGCCAAAGCGTCGGGCCACACGATGCTGGTCAGGCCGTCCATCGAGCGGAGCAAGAGATACCCATCGACGTGTTGCAGCGCGGAGAAACCGTCCATCTCCGTGACCAAGGGGGTCTGCTCGATGCTCACGTAGCCGTTGACCGTCCGCAGGCGATTGAGGCCGCTGAGGCTGGTCAGAGCAGACAGGTTCCTGATGGTGAGGTTTCCTCCTATGGTGTGGAGATTCGCGAAAGCGTCGAGGCTCGCTACCGACTCGTTCTGTGCGAGCAGGATGTTCCCGCCAACGCATTCCAAGCTGCTGAGCACCGACAAGTCAGCACTTGCTTCGCCAATCGTCACGCTTCCGGTGATCTCTCGAACTCCGGCCAACTGCTCTAGATCCGCCGAGTCGAACTCAACGTCCCCCTCGAACACAGGGGTCAGCTCACCACAGGGTAGCCCCGTCGGCGCCACCTCGTTCGTCGAGTCGGAGCCGTTCGGGGAATCGCCGGAGCTCTGGTCCGGCTGGGTCTGACTGCCGTCTTGGTCCTCCCCATTTACATCGGGTTCCGGCTCGCTCGCGTCGCCAAGCTCACGTTCATTCGTGTCTGCCGCTTCTTCGACGTCACCGGTGGTCGGGTCCGTGTTCGCCCCGTCTGTCCCGGCGCTGGGCTGTTCGGTGCTCAAATCACCCTCGATGGCGTCAGTCCGCTGGGTCGCCTCATCGTCCGGTAACTCGGACCTGCCTCCTGCGCCCTCGTCTTCAGGCGACTCGGACTCCGTTGTCGATTCACCGTTCACGATGAACTCGTTGCCGCCCTTGTTCACACAACCCAGAGCCCCGATCGAGGCGAGCACTGCGAGGCGGACGACGATGGAGGTTGAGGAGCTCATGAGTTCACCGCCATTGTACGCAACGGCGCGCCCATGGCTTCCAGTAAAACCGACACTCCCGGGAATATCCCGAGGGCTTTGGAGCGTTCCGACTAGCCCGAACCTACTGCGGCAGGGGGTGAAGACACACGTCGCCCCCCTTCCCCAGCGGCACAGCACTGAACAGCTCTACAGACGGGCCGACACGGTCTCGAGCTAGAAGACGGTGCTACGGATGCCGACGGAGTAGACGGGGATCGTGGCGACCTGGGTCTCGCTTCCTTGAATGGCTAGCTGATAGTGGTCGATACCAGCACCGACGCCCGGCACCAGGTCGAAGAATCGGGCGACCTCTAGGTCGACGAACAAGCGCCCAATCGTTTCGATCTGGATCGAACGCTCGTCGACCGGAACGAAGGTGGCCATCGCCTGGGTGCCCAGATCCGACACCACGCCCGTCTCCAACCGGGTCAGCGTGTAGTATTTCCAGTTGAGTGAGGCCCGAGCGGCCAGCACACTCGGAACGAAGTCCCATTGGACCCTAACGCGCGCCTCCCCCTCGCCGCCCAGTGTCGTCGATTGATTGATGGTGGCCACACCGTCGACGAACGCGAAGTTGTCAGCGCTCTCCAGCTGCGTGCCGCCCCCCACCCAAACCCCGAGGGCCAAGTAGGGATGCTGGTGTCGCACGCCCACGAATCCCAGTCCCCGCACGACCCACGAGTCCTCGTCAGTGGCGAACACCGGGTCTTGCACCGTTTTGTCGCTGTCGAAGTAGGTGTGGTTGAACGACGCCCTGAAATCGAGCTGTGTGCGCCTCGTGAGCGCAAGACTGAGCCAACCATCGGCGTTCACTTCCCACTTGACGGTCGTCGTGGCCGATTGGTTGTCCACCTCGAAGTTGTAGAGACTGCCGGCCCCGAAAACCGCCAGACCCCACGCCTCTGCGTCGTACCCTAGGGTCGCGTCGCCGACCAAGCTCAGGTTCTGTTGGCTCTGTACGACCGGAACACTGGCGCTCGCCCCCAGAATCAAGCCTCGAGTCCAGGGCCCGAGCCCAAGCGCTTCGACGAGCAGCGCCTTCTCGGCTTCGCCGATCGTGCGGGCGCGGGAAAACCGCAAAACCAAACGCGCTGCCCGAAGGACGGATTCGGGTAGGTAGCCGCGCCCAGCCAGCCACTGACCCAGCATCTCGATCACGCCCTCGACGTCCCCGCGGCTGGCTGCCTTCACCAGAGCGAGCGCTTCTGGTGCAATGGTGATGGGTCGCTGATTGACGAACCTCAGCGCCACTTGGAACGCGGTGAGCTGTGACTCCAAGACCGCCAACAGGTCGTTGGCCTCTTTCGAGCTGCCGTCGAACTGTCTCCAACTCGTATGCATCAGCTCCGTGGCGCGAATCAATGCTCGGCGTCGACTGGAATCTTTGCGGCTCGGACCGCCCTCGACCTGCGCCGTACTCCCGAGCACGGCGTCGATCACCGCATTCGGGTCCGCGTCGGAGTCCTGCGCCAACGCCCAATGAAGCAAGACGGCGCGTCTCATGGCACCGTCTGTGTTCAATACTGGTACTTTACACTCCCCGTGTTCGACGAGGCCGTACTGCACCGCGAGCCTCTGAGCCATCAGTCCGGGTTGGATATTGCCGCCAAGCGTGGCCAGCCAACGGATCGCGGCGAGCTGTTCGTCATCCGGGAAGTTGCTCGTCTGCTCTGCGTAGCTCACTGGCGCTCCGAGCAAGTCGAGTTCTAGTCTCAAAATCAGCTCATCAAATCTGCCTTCCCCGGTCGGCGCGGTAGCGCCGGCTCCTGCACAGAGATTCGGCAATAGCTTCGCCGCCTGAGAGAACGCACAAACACGCGTATGAAATTCGCCCGCGAGGGCTTCTGCGGTGGGGCCGATCCGTTCCACAGGAGACGGACCGAGTTGAGACGCGAGCACCTGACGCAGCGTCGGCGACGCACTCGACCCCTCACAAGCCGGGCTCGGCAAAGCCGACGATTGCTCTCGCGCCGTCATCGCGTTGGTTTCGTCGGTCTCCGAGGCAGTCTTCAGCTGGGCGCTAGCCTCTCCAAGCGGAAACACTCCCCCGACGCAAGCTAGGCAGGCGACCAGGGCAGACGCCGCGGTTCTCGCTCCATCCATCTATACCTCGGCCGTATAGCGGGTTCACTCGTGGCTAGCAAGACAGGGCGGACTTGGCGCCTGCGCCCCGCCCATATCTGGTGTTTGGACAACAGGACACAGCCGCGTTCTGCTCGGCTACGACAAGCGCCTTTGTGCACGGCCCCTACGACCACACGCGACGGGGCCCCGAACTGCCGAAGGCAGTTTGGGTAGGAGCGAAGGGGGCAACCGTAGCAGGCCCAAGCGTGAAGGCTCACTTTGGGGGAGGCCCGTAAAGTGACTCTCGAAATTGCGCGTACCCGAGATAGTACGTACTGAAACGTCGCACGAGTTCGCCGTTCGGGTTCACCTCGACGAGTTCGCCGGCTGCTGAATTGGTGATGAATGTGTTGCCGTTGGTGAGGCGCTGCACGTCCCCGAGGGTTGCCCCCACGACCTCCTGGTCGTACTGCCAAAGCAGGTTGGCCGTCTCCGTCTCCACGTCCAGCTCGTACTCGTAGACTAGTCCCGGTGCTTCGTTGTTGATGAACAGTAGCGTGCTGCCGTCGATGAGATGGTGACCAAAGCCAGCACTGGTCTGTAGCTCGAAGAACGGTGTGTCCGGAGCAGGTGGGCTGCCACCGACTTGCCACAAGACGTTGCCGTCGCGATCGAAGTGGACGAACGTTTTCGAAATGCGGTCGCCAAGCACGAAGGTATCGGTGTCGGCGAGATAGGAGAGCGATGCCGCACCACACTCTCCATCCGGAGCGTACAGCTGCGCAACGGTGTCGACGATCGTCGAGACTGTGCCGTCTGCGCGGCGCTCGATGACCGCGTTGCATTCCTCCGTCTTCGCGAGCGCAACGACTCCCCCACCTGGTGTCACAACAAAGTCTGCGTCGGCAGCAGCGAGCTCGGGGATCTCGTCATCGACGTCGAGGCCATCGAGACTGACTCGCTGCATGCCGCCGCCGCCCACGCCCGAGGGGTTCCAGCCCACCGCCCACATGACCGATCCCTCCCAGTCGAGTCGCGCCCGGGTTCCGTTGGCAGGCCCAAGCCACCACCAGACGAAGTCTCCGTCAGTGTCGATAATGAACACCTCGCCCGTTGTCGCCATGAAGTTACCCGTTGGTCCGTCAGTCGCCACGATGAATCCTTCCTGGGCGGTTTCGATGTTGCCCAGCTCCACGTCAATTCTCGGTAGACGGCTCGGGAGTTGGCCAGTGCTCAAGCTGTAGTCTTGGCTGCGACAGGTTCTTCCGTTGGTGGTCACCTCGACACTCAACAGGTATTCTTCGTTGGCTTTCATTCCGAGGACGACGGTGCGGAAGTCGGGTGCAGTGCTCATATCGACTGGGGCACTGAGTACTTGCGGCGCGCCTTCGCGGCGGGATTCCACGCGGGCACTGTCCACCTCTTGATTGACGGACCAGCTCACGATACCCACCGTGGGGATTTGGGGGCTGAGTTCTAGCGCAACCTCGAACTCACAAGACGCGGGGGTTCTGTCGTTGGGTGTCGTGGGTTCTGCCGATATGGACTCGTCAGAGTTTGGCAGCGTCGCGGCGTCGACGTCCTCATCGATTGGAGCCGAGTCATCGTTCGGCTCGATCTCCGTGGTTTCGGGTAGATCCGCATCGGCGTTGGCGCCATCCTCGACAGGAGAGGAGTCTGTGGTTTCCCCGCTGGCTGTTTCGGTTGCTGTGCTTTGCTCTGGGCGCGACGCGGTGTTGTCCGACCCCGCATCATTCTGTTGCGCGTCCCCAACGCCGCCGCCCGCGTCACCCTCTTCGTCGCCGTGAGGTAAGGCGGCGGAGCTCGACGTGCCCCCGCGTTCAGTAGAGCTGTCACACGCGGTAGCAAAAAGGCCCCCCCACACCACGACGACCGAAAGTATGGCCTCGGCTCCCAAACTGGGTTTCGTCGGCATCTCGACGAAGCCTAACAGCTGCGCCGTCAGCCGCCCAGCCCCGACGGGGTGTTCGTATCAGGCACGCAATGCATGTTAGCAAGATTTGTGTTTCACCGCGTCACGACCCGGGTTGTCGGTCGCATTGGTTTCGCCTTCCGCACAAACGCTGCAGTATTCCGTGTTCATCATCCAGGTGGTCCGGTACCGGTGGGGGGTAGACAGGCCTCGCTGGGTTACCGGGTGCCCGGGGGCGCAGTTCGGCGCCGGGTCCGTGCGCCCGCGCATGCGCGCTTCCTTTCGAGTCAGCGAGCATTGGCGAGGGAGGGGCCCGCGCATTGATGACGGCGAGTCATCAGTGTCGTGAGGAGGCGTGGCTGTTTGGGGCGGCTGTCTCGTGGCACTTTGCCTGGGGTCAGCGGTTGCTTGCCGCGCCGCGACTGAATGCGGTGTCCACGGATCACGAATAATGCCTAACTGCTTGGCCTCGCGCCCGATTACGAGCTTGCTGCTCATCCTGCCCTTCGGGGCGCTAGTGGCTTGTGCTCCCGACCGATTTGGAGCCCTGTCGACAGAACAGGGATTCTTGAGCCCAGATGCTGGCTCCTCAGATCCAGCGCGACCCGGGCGCTCTCCCGGCTCTCTCGACCAGAGCGCTCCCGTGGAAGCAGACAACCCGAACGACTCTCCCGGACCGAACGACTCTCCCGGACCGAACGACTCTCCCGGACCGAACGACTCGGTGGAAGCGGATACCACAGATGTCGACACTCTCGACCCGAGCGATTCTCTGGATGCGGATAGTAGCGACGACGATTCCGTCGAATCCGACGATTCTCCAGAGACTGACGACTCGGATGCTCCCGAAGACTCGCTCGGCGCCGACGATACGAGCGATCCCGTCGACGTTGGCCCCGTCTCCACCGGCACGCCCACCCCCACGACGACGGGCGCGGCGCCAGGCAGCGTTCCACCCGAATGCGGCAATGGCTCTGCGGGCCCGGATGCAGCTTGCGACGACGGCGCTAGCACCAGCGACGACGACTGCGGCATCGATTGTGGGGGAGCTCGTTGCGGTGACGGTCTCCTGGAACAGGCGACGGAAGACTGCGACGATGGCAATGAGCTCGACGGCGACGGTTGTAGCGCGAGCTGCGAGTTGGAGATATGCGGCGATGGCATCACTACCAACAACGAGCAATGTGACGACGGCAATCAGCAGAACAACGACGGTTGCAGCGAAACGTGTCAGCAGGAGTTCTGTGGCGACGGTATCGTTCAGTCACCCCTTGAGCAGTGCGATGACGGGAACACGATCGATACGGACGTGTGCCGCAATGGCTGCACGCAGGCGGCGTCATTGAACACCCTGAGCAGCTCGTGTGCATTCGACGACCAGATCACGCAGACCGTTTGCATGGTGGCGACTGCAAACTGGTGCCGGCAATACGGTCACAGCCCGATCGCTGGCATGGTCACCGGAATCAAGGCGGAAGACGAGTTCACCGTGGGTTGCATCATCGGCTTCGAGCGCAACGAAGTCCCGACGTCGCAGCTAGACCAATGCCCCGGCGGACGGCAGCAGAGTCCGGCGTGTCTGGAGCAGATCAACGCGGCCTGCGTGGCTCTGGGCTACATCAGGGGTTTCTACCTTGGCTATGGGTCGGGTGGTAGCACTTATGCCGTCGCGTGCGACGCCGGAGCGACCAGCACCGAAAGCATCCCCGGTTGCAACGGTATCGCTGATACGAATCCCGTGCCGGTCACGTGCGCCGACGCACTGTCCACCCGCTGCGGCGAAGGCGAGGGCGGCATGATACAAGCTCGCGCCCAATCGAATCAGGTCACTTACACCTGTATCGCTCTGTCGCTAACGGGCAGTGTGCGTCAATTTTGATCCGCAGCCGTTTTGGATGCTCACTGGCCGTTTCTCAGTGGTGTAGATGGCGCTCTCTCCGCAGGACCACCAAACGCGCGTGTGGTCCACCACAATGGAAGACACGCGCGCGTCGCACTGACCCAATGCCGTTACCTCAGCCCCGCTGTGGACGCGGCGCTGGCTCGCTGTTTCCAATCCTGCCTCGGAGTAATACTGAACACTTGACCACTCTTTGTCAGCCATGCTAGCCATTGGAGCATGCCTACAAGCACGCATCAGTCTGACGAACAGGCCCTGCCGGCGGGTCTTCCTGAGGCGGTCGCGCAGATCTTGGCGATATTCGGTCGCCGAGAGGACACGCTTCGTTTTCCAGGGATTGACGCGGCGACCCTCGCAGGGCGCGCGGCGGGGATCGATCGTTTGTCGCAGGCGGTCACCGAAGCCACCCTGCAACTCGAGGCGGCCGAACGCGCGAAGCAAGCGGAAGAGCAAGCATTGTCGGAGTTGGCGAGGCGCGCGTACGCCTATGCTCGCGTGTACGCGGAGAGTGACGACGAACTGAAGCGAGAACTGGAGTCGGTGGACTTTGGCAATCGAGGCAAACCGCGGCGCAAGCGAGGCCGCGCTGAAGGCGCGCCGAGTCCTGAACGTCGAACGACGACAACTGCCCGCTCTGAGAATGGCCGCGCCCAGCGCAAGACGGGTCCCGAGCCCAACGTTGCGCTACGAGAGCCAGATCGCGTGGCTTGAGTTCGTCCCCCCTTGGCGCCAGACGCCGACGCGTCGCTGTCGCTATTCGTCGCGCGACTCCTCGTTCGGAGTGGGAAGGCCGGGTGGGGTGCGGTTGCCAGGGAGCGCGCTGCACGGAAGCGGCTCTCACTCGGGGATGGGCTCAGCCAACGCGACGATGCGCTCCGCGCGGTAGGAGCCGTGATTGGCCGGCCACTCCATGCCCCACACCACATTCCCGTCCCGCGTCACTTCGAAGATGCGCGTTACTAGCCCCGCGCCACGAACACCAGCTGTGATGAGCACATTGCCGTTGTCGAGTCGATCTGCGTCGCCCCAAATCTGAGTCTGCCAGGCATCCACGTACCAGGGATCGGTCTCGAAGCTGCCGGGAAACTCCCACACGACGCTTGCCGTGAGCGCGTCTTCGTCCACCTCGTACTCGATCACTCGTGAGTGGAAGTTCCCGTTGGCTTCGCCGGCTTGATATCGCTCCCAGCCCTGATTGTCGTAGAAGAGTATCGTTCCGTCGGCGTGCACCTCGGGATCGTGGGCGTCGTTGTACCGAACTGAATTGTCAGGCAAGTAGGTGATGTCTCCCGACTCGGAGTCGTGCATGGCGGCTCCCATGTGCCAAATCAACTCCCCAGAGGCACGCTCCGCCTTGAACAGTCCTTGGTATCGACAGTTGAGGTAGACGTACTCTTCTGCTTCGTCGAAGGTGACCGCGTTGAGGTGACACCAGTCGTTGCTTCCGGGCGGTTCGATGTGTTCGTACAGGTCCCAACTCCAGACGACTTCGTTGGCAGGGCTCAACTCTTCGACCCGAGCAGTCTGACTGGACTCACGAACGACGACATAGTTCCCGTTGGAGAGTTTGCTGGTGTGATGGGAGAGGGTTCCGCTGCCTCCGGTCGGACCTTCCCAAAGCACGTTGCCTTCCAAGTCGACTTCGCGGGCTGGTTCTCCGCTGGTGTTGCCGAGTAAGACGTTGCCCTCGGGTAGGAGTAGCGCCGTCAGCGTCCCAGCAGAATCAGCACCGGGCCCTTGAACGAAGTACCACACGATTTGCCCCTGCTCGTCCACGATCACGGCCATACCTGGGAGCATCGAGTTGCTGACCGCACCATCGCTGCCCACCTGCACGTTGGTCAGCGTCCAACCAGGTTGCATCGCGTCGAACTGCTCCGCGACGAGGGTCGCTTCCGGTGGCATGTTCTCGGGTAACGCCCCCGTCGTAAACTCTCCCTCGGCACTTCCCGTCGCTGTCTCGTTCGTCGACACCGCACGAATGGCGTAGTTGGTTTCCGCATGCATACCCACGACGTGTACGCGGTGCTCGGTGACCAACTCTGAATCGACGACTCGCAACTCGTAGTCATCGATCCCAAACTGCACCTCGGAATGAGCCGGTTCATTCGTCGTCCAACTGACGAAGCAACCGAGGCTCATCTGCGAATTGGGCTCAACGACGAGGTCTTCGATCAGCAACGTGCCCAAAGGCTCGTCGGAACTACCGGATCCCGCTGCTCCAGCGTCTCCCTCGTCGTCCACTGGGGGTGGCTGCGCCGTCTCTGGCCCGCCGGGAACGCCCCCCGCCCCCGACGATGGCATGGGGACGTCAGCCTCCGGCGCAGGCACGGCGGTCGCCGTCCCGCCCGGCTGAACTCCATTCGTCGCAGGGGGCGCGACGGCCTCGGGCTGTGAGGACGCAGCCAGCTGCTCCGAGGGAGAACTGGGGGACTCGGCGACGGTGGGTGCATACGACGTGATCGGAGCCGCGCCAGATCCCTCGTCCGCCTGCTCCTCGCAAGCGGTCGCCCCCCAGCCGATCGCTAGCACCAAGAACCCAAAGCCCATCCGTCGTCGCGGCGTCACTCCAATCAAGTATCGTTTGCCGCAGCCTCGAGGCAGTTCGAAGCGCGGCCGTGTGGGTCAACCGGTGGCCCTGGATAAAAATGGCGTCTCAACGGAGGGCGAGGGGGCGCCCTCAGCTTCCACGCCCTGCCTACGCCCACGTCGGACGAGGTCTGCGAGATTGCCGAGCGCACTGCGAAGCGCTTGCACCAGGCCTTCCAAAAACGAGGACGCAGTAGCTCCTGGGATGATGAAGGCGCCTCGGACTGCGAAGCGGCGGATTCGCTGCCAGCGGAGCAACCTGGACCGTTCGCCTGTTACCAGACAGCAACTACCGGCATCCACGTCAGTGGCGAGCGCGCCGGCAAACCGCTCATGCGCCAAAGTGGCCCTGTGGTCGACCAGGATGCATCGTGGTAGTGTGCCAGCCGTGAGGATTCGACGCTGGGCGGTGGTGGGAGGCACTTGGTTGCCGTTCTTGTTCTGTCTGCATTGCGGTTCTGACAAGGTCGAGTCGCGGGCGGACGCTGATGGAGCGGAAGGCGACGAAATGAGTTCGACCAACGTGGACGATGCCGGGAGCTCCGATGGTTCCGAAAGGACAACCATGGACGACGAGCGCATGGAGGCAGCCAGCTCAGACGACGGCGACGTCATCGAGGCAGCCACGTCTGACGCCGGCGACACCAGTGACGTCGAAGCCGACAGCGACCAACAAGCTGACGACGGCCGCGCTGGGGAAGTGCCCTCGGGGACTGACGCTGAGGACGAACCTCCCGAGCCCGACAGCCCGGACGCTGGAGCGAGTCCAGCTGACGATCCCGCTGCCCCGTCTCCTCAGCCGCCCCCCGAGCTCGACCTCTCGGGGCTGATCCCAATGGAAGGCCCGTTTGCGATCGTCACTGAAGCAGCAGACTACACGCTGCAAGTGCTCGAGCTGGAGACGGGGGAGCTGACCATGCTCGACCCCAACTGGACGTTCTTCGGAGAGACGACAACGCCCGGTCGACGTGGCTATGTGCACTTCATCGACACAGGACCGAGCGGTACGCGTTCACCTCGAGTGACCTACGCCGTCCAGGGAGGCTACTTACCGCCGGTCGACGTGATCGGTGACGTGTTCTACAATGCCGGTTTGACGAACCTCCACTGGCATCCAGGGGGTCGCTTCGCGGCAGCTTGGGGCGGCACTCTGGATTCCGGCGAGTTCATTACGGTGCTCGACATGATCGGCGGCGCCGAGGTAGGGGCTTATCCGGTGACGGGCACCGGTTCACAGCTGGACTTCGTGGGGGACAGCTTCGTCTATCGTTCCGACCGCGAGAGCATGAGTCCAGCGATCGCCCACATCGGCAGTGGCGATGTGGTCGCGCCACCCCGACTGGTGCCGGACTTTGGGCTTGCCGCGCTCGGCAGTGATGGCAGCATCTGGGCTGGCGAGCGGGACGGCCGAGTGCTGCTTTACGCGTCGTCATTCGACGCGGACTTCGTCGAGCTTGCGGTTTCCGAGCCGATTCGCGACGTCGAGGTCGCGCACGACGGGGAGAGCGCGTTCGTGATTGTCGAGAGCGGCGCGCTACTGCGGTTCACCCCCGATGGCAACGCAACGGACATCGCCTTACCCACCCCCGTTCTGAGCTTCAGAGCGCGGATCACGACACCCCCGACGCTCTTCCTTTCGGAGCAATCGGACGGGGACCTGCTACCGAGCGCGGTGGTGGACGAGCAATCGGAGCAAGTCACTCAGCTCGAACATCTGCCCGCGGGAGGGCCTCGAGTCATCCACGGGACTCACCTGATCTTCAGCAGCTCCACCGGTGAATTCGCTCTAGTGGGCGTCGAAGATGGAGAGGCCAAGCTGGTCGAACCCTTCCCCGAAGGTGTTGGCCTCGTGGCATGTGATCTCGACGACGATCTCTACGAGCCGGCGGGGTGGCTATCGGTGATCGCCCTATTCGACGACGGCACCCGCACTCTGGCGATATTCGACCTGACCTCGGCCGAAGCGGAGCTCGCCTACAGTCGTTCGCTCTCAGCCGCGTATTCTTGTCCCAAGACGTCCATCGACGGTGAGTCGTTCATCATGCTGGCAGGCGATGACGATGACGACTACACCCTGCAAGTAGCCAACTGGAGCTCTCCGGGGGAGCTCACACCGGTGCTCAGCCCGGCACTCCCTTTTATGCCGCAGGTATACAGCACACCGATGGAGGACTGACGGAGAACTGCAGCAATGCCCCGACTGGCCGTCGACTACTCGCGCTTGGCGACTGGTATCCGGCCAACGCAACACCAAGCAACACCACCACGCCCAGGCCACG
>JBNKZR010000192.1:0-13392 GCA_050301735.1 Polyangiaceae bacterium
AACTCGGATTCTCAACGGTTCCGGTCTTTTCGATGCCAACCGCCTGAGCGCCGGCACGCTCACTCAGGTCCTGGCCCACGCCTACCGCTCCCCGCGTGTGCAGAGTGAATACCTCTCGCACCTTGCCATTGGCGGTGTCGACGGCACGCTCCGGACTCGCTTTCGTGAGCTCGCCGAGCGACGAATCATCCGCGCGAAAACGGGCACTTTGCGAGCGTCCATCGCGTTGAGCGGCTACGTCGCGCGCACGGATGCGCCCCTGGCTTTCTCCTTCCTGGTGGATGGCATCGAGGGCAAGCACCACGCCATTCGTCAACGCGTCGACGCTGTCGTCAGCCGCCTCGCCGTGCGCTGAGCCCCACCCCCACCCGTCCGCGTGGATGCGTCGGGGCTCGCCAACCAGGCGTCGAGCAGTCGGAACCGGGCGATGCTGCCCCAGTCGCGCAGGCGGCGACGAGGCCCCCACCGTCGCCAGCAGCTCGGCCAGCACCGCGCTGCGGAGAAGACCTCCGTGTGCCTCAGCGAATCCCAATCGCAAAGAAAAAGGGCGCCCGTTGGGGCGCCCTTCTTCTTCGAAGTCAATACACTCACTTGCCCTGCAGCAAGTACATCTCTTCGATCGTGCCTTCGTACTCCCCCTTGTCCAGCATCGCGATGGTGATGAACAAGCCGACGAAGATGATCGACGAGCAGAACACCAGCGCGTTGAACGGCTTGTCGTACTTGAGATGCATGAAGTAGGCACACACCATGGACGCCTTGATTGTGGCGATCACCATGGCGACAATCAGATTGCCGGAGCGCCCCAAGTCGGCAACAGTCACCCAAACGGTCACCGCGGTCAAGAAGAGCAGCGCCCCGCCGACGGTCAGCAACACCTTGATCGGCATCACGTGCGCAAGTTCGTGGCCGTGATCTGAATTATCGGACATCAGATACCTTCCTATAGTCAGTCAGTGCGGTTCGCTGCGCGTCAGTGAATCAAGTAGAGCAGCGGGAACAGGTAGATCCAAATCAAGTCGACGATGTGCCAGTACAGCGCCGCGAAGTCGATCGGGCCGAAATACTCCGGGCCGAACTCCCCAGTTCGCGCTCGCAGAAGCAACCAGACCCAAAGACCAATCCCCACCAGCACGTGAATGCCGTGCAGCCCCGTCATGCAAAAGTAGATGCTGAAGAAGCGATGCACGTTGCGGGGCTCCACGTTGAACTCGTGGGGACCCATCTGCTTCTCAATAGGCTTGCCCTCGGCCTTCGCGTCCCCAACCTCGGATGAAAACGGCGCCGTCTCACCGAACTTCGCCTGGTACACGGGCAGCTCCCAGACCTTGTGCGCAGGAACGTAGTGAGTCCCAGGCAAGAGCCCGTCGTGGATCTTGTGCGAGTACTCGACGTACTTGATGCCCATGAATCCAAAGCCGCAAAGAATCGTGATCGCGATGTTGGTCACGAGCATCTTGGTCTGCTTCAGCTGAGCGTTTCGCACAGCCCAAGCTGCCGTCACACTGCTACCAATCAACACGCAGGTGTTGACCGCGCCTAGCGTGGTGTCGAGGTAGTAGTGGGCGTACTCGAAAACCTCGGGATGCAGTCCGCGATAGATGGCGTAAGCGCAGAACAGGCCGCTGAAAAACAGAATCTCGGTTACGAGAAACAGCCAAATCCCGAGCTTGCCCGCGTCGAACTGATGCTGCGGAGTGTCAAAGTGATGGGCCAAGAACGGCTTGTCGTGGTGGTCGTCGTGCCCGTGACCTTCGGCAAGACTCTCGGCAGTTGCTTCACTCATGGTCTCTTCCAATCAACAGATGATGAGGTGGAGGCACATCAGGCTCAGCTAGAGGCCTTGATGTACCCTCCTTCCTTCTCGTCGTACTTCCAGTTCGCGTACTCGTAGGGACCTTCAGTCACTTCGGGCGTATCGTGGAAGTTGTAGTAGGGCGGGGGTGAGGTGCAGGCCCACTCCAGGGAGTTGCCCCCCCAGGGGTTGTTCGGCGCCTTGCGGCCGGAGCGCAGACTGCTCAGCAGGTAGAACGCCGTCCAAAGGAAGCCAAGGCCCATCAGGAACGCACCCGCAGTCGACAGCTGATGCCAGATCTGGAACTCCTCCAGGTAGTTGTAATAGCGGCGAGGCATGCCACGCGAGCCCATGATGAACTGGGGGAAGAACGTCAGGTTCAGCCCGGTCAGCACGATGACGGCACCGAGGCGCCCTTTGGCCTCGTCGTACATGCGACCACTCATCTTGGGCCACCAATAGTGGATGCCACCGACGAGCGCGGTGATTGCTCCACCCATCATCACGTAGTGGAAGTGGGCGACCACGAAGTACGTGTCGTGCAAGTGCACGTCCGTACTCATCACGGCGAGGAACATACCGGTGACGCCACCAATCACGAACACCCACAAGAAGCCCAACGCATAGAGCATCGGGGTATCGAGGTGGATGGCGCCCTTGTACATCGTCGTCACCCAGTTGAAGACCTTGATCGCCGTCGGAATCGCGATCAGGAAGGTGATGGCGCTGAACACCGTGCCTGCCACGACCGACTGCCCGCTGGTGAACATATGGTGTCCCCAGACCAAGAAGCCGAGAATCGCGATCGCGACGCTTGAGAGCGCGATGAACTTGTAGCCGAAGATGCGTTTACGCGAGAACACCGGGAAAATCTCGCTCACGACGCCGAAGGCCGGCACGATCATGATGTAGACCGCTGGGTGCGAGTAGAACCAGAAGAAGTGCTGGAACAGTACGGGGTCCCCGCCCAACGCCGGATCGAAGATACCGATCCCCACTGCGCGCTCCACGATCAGCATCAGCAGCGTGATGCCCAGGACCGGCGTTGCGAGAACCTGCATGATGCCCGTGGCGTAGATGGCCCACAGAAACAAGGGCATCCGGAACCAGGTCATCCCTGGGGGACGCATCTTGTGCATCGTCGTGATGAAGTTCAGCCCGGTGAAAATCGAGCTGAAGCCGAGAACGAACGCGCCGAACAAGGCCGGGATGACGGAAGTGGTCGTCGTGGTGCTGTAGGGCGTGTAGAACGTCCAGCCCGTGTCTGCAGCATTGGAGACCAGGCTGAAGACGAGGCACAGCGCGCCGATCACCCACAGGTACCAACTCGACAGGTTCAACCTGGGGAAAGCGACGTCTTTGGCGCCCAGCATCAGCGGCAGAACGATGTTGCCGAGTGCCGCGGGGATGCCGGGGATGATCACCAGGAAGACCATGATCGCGCCGTGCACCGTGAAGGCCTGGTTGTAGGTGTCGGCATCGATCAGGGTCGGACCGGGAGTCCACAGCTCGGCGCGAACCAGAAGTGCGGCCAAGCCGCCGAGCAGGAATGCCCCGAGGACGCACATCAGGTACATGACGCCGATGCGCTTGTGATCGAGGGTGGTGATCCACGAGATGATACCCTTCTCGTGGGTCAGGAAGTTCTCGTCGACGGTGGTGCTAGGTGCTGCCATGTCTGAAAGCCTTTCTTACTGAGCTCCGCCTCACTTGATCGTCTTGATGTACTCGATCAAGCCATCGATGCCCTTGTCGGGGATCTGACCTTTGAAGCTGGGCATTTGGGGCGGAAAGCCCTGAACGATCTGAGATTGCGGCTCGAGGATGGATTGACGAACGTAGTTCTCGTCTACCTTGACTTGCTCACCTGAAGAGAGCGTCTCGGTCTTGCCCCACACGCCCTGGAACGTAGGCCCCACGTTGGAGGACCCATCCAGGGAATGGCAGGCACCGCAGCCAAACTGGTTGTACATCAACTTGCCGAGCTCAACCGGCGGGGTCTCCTCGTAGACCTTGCGCATGGTGTCTTCCAGCCACTTTTCGTAGCCGTCCCCGGGGTGCACGACGGCCTGACTCAGCATATCCGAATGCTGCTTGCCGCAATACTCCGTACAGAAGATCGGATACGTTCCGGCGTCGTTGGCCTTGAACCAGAGCTCCGTGTAGCGACCAGGCACGGCGTCCATCTTCACGCGGTACTGCGGAATGTAGAGGCTGTGCAGCACGTCCACGCTCTTGATGATGATGCGCACGTTGGTGTCCTGTGGGACGTGTAGCTCGCTATCCACGAGACCGTTGGGGTACTTGAACAGCCACTTCCACTTCTGAGCCGTCGCGTAGATTTCTACCGCGTCCTTCGGAGCGTTCCGCAGAGCGACGTAGTCTTTGAAACCCCAAACGAAGATCGAGATCAGGAAGAAGAAGGGCAAGACCGACCAGGTGATCTCCAGCGCATTGCTGTGGTCGACCTGAGACAGAGCCTGCTGGTTCGCCGCGCGATCCTTGGCGCGGTACTTCACGCAGATGATGATCATCGCCGCGAAGATGCCCATCGCGCTGATGGCCGAAACCCACATGATGTACATGAAGAGGCCATCCACACTACTGGCGAGGTCGCTGCCCGCGTCCGGCAGCCAGAATTGACTCGATTCTGGAACCTTGGGGAGGATCCGACCAGAGTCTTCCTGGCCTTGGGCCAGGGACATCAGCAAAGGGCTCGATAGGAAATGGGTCATGATGCGCTACTCGGGCGAAGATCGATCCTAGCTACTCCGCAATGCCGGGGCCGGCCGAGTCGACGGCGGCCGTCCCGATGCTGCGACAGCTGGATTCGTGTGATCGGTTGTCTCAGGGGTCTTGGGGTCGGCGGGCGAGTTGCGACGGCGACGCGCCTCTGCCAGCCAGTACAGAGCGAGGAAAGTACCGAGAACCACGGCGACCGACCCTGCGCCGACGCGCATGATGTTCATCGCCACCGGAGCGTAACGGCCCTCGGTTTCGTCGTAGTGGAAGCAATAGAGAATCAGACGATCCACCACCGAACCGATCTTGCCCTCGGAGGCTTCCACGATTGCCAGGTTCAGCGTTTCGGGGTGGTACTGCACGCCGTAGAGGTAGCGTGAGATGCGCCCGTCTGGCGTCAGCAGCGTGACCACCGCAGGGTGCAGCCACTCTTGCCGCGCCTCGTTGTAGTCGTAAGAAAAGCCCACGGCGGCCGCGAGTTGGCGCGTCGACTTCTGCGGCCCGACGACGAAATGCCACTCCGACTCACCTCGAGGCCGGGCGTAGGTCTTCAAGTAGCGGGCTTTGTTCTCAGCTGCCCGCTCCGGCGTCTCTTCGGGATCGATGCTGACAGTGACCACCCTGAAGTCTTCGCCAATGGTACGATCGAGCTGCTTGAGCGACTCCGTGAAGCGGGCCAGCTGCAAGCTGCAGAGCATCGGGCAGTTGGCGTAGTTGAACGTCAACACCACAGGCTGCTTGCCGTCCAGGTAGTCGCGCAGCGTGACCTCGCGTCCCGTGGACTCGGTGAACGGCACGTTCAAAGGAACAGTCTCGCCCAGACGCTCGTCGAGGTTGACCGCATTGAGGCGCTCCGGCTTTGGTTCGATGCGCTCCAACTCCTCTGACGGATCCACCGGCACGGCATTGGCGACCCCCGCGAGGCTCACAAGGAGCACGCTGGCGAGGACTGCGACCCAATGTCGCATGCTGGTGGAGGGTAACGTCATGAGGTATGGTCGTCGGTTCCTGTCAATCGCCTGGTGTAGCTGGCTCGGGCTGTGGCGCAACGAGACCCTTTGGCGCAGGGGCTTTCGGCGGGGCGGGAACCACGGGGGCGCCAGTCGTAGGTGTTGGCGCCTGTGGTGCCGGAGCCGTGGAAGTAGGTGCGGGCGCGTTCGGAACTGGCGCAGCCTCGGAGCCACCTTCCGCCTGGGTCCCGGAACCCTGCCCTTCTGCTTCAGGGTCCTTGGCCTGCGCCTCTTCGGGCTGAGCCGCTTCTTCTTCGACCGGCGGCGCGCCAGCGTCGCCGGTCGGCGCCCCCGCGTCGCTCTGCTCTGCAGCGGCAGCTGAGGCGGGCGAAGCGGCGTTCGGGTTCTTCTGGATCTCGGCCAAGATCTGCGCCTGGGCCTTCGAGATCGGCAGCTTGGCAGCGGCGAGCCGCTGACGCTGCTGCGCCTTGAGGTCCGCAACGCTGTCCAAGTCTGCGAAGGCCTCGTTCGCTTCGCCATAGTCGTGGACTTCACCACGAGCCAAAGCCACCAGCGCTGCACTTCCACCAATCATGGCGGCGGTGCCGATCGCCAGCATGGTGCCGATGACGGCGGTGTTGGTCTTATCCGCTTCAGTACTCATGGGACGCCTCTCAGTAGTTGTCGAACGCGAGGGACTGAGCCAATCGCGGGTCCTTCGTCGGGACCAGGGACATGCCCTTGGCGCGGCGAGCAGCCATGCCGAAGAAAACGCCGAGCACTCCGACGAGTAGCAAGACGTCGACCAGACCAAACGTGACACCGTTGACGACCGACGGATCCGCCGGATCGAGACGCATCGGGAAGATCAGCCAGTAAAGGTCGATGTAGTGCACAGCCAGAAGCCAGAAAGCCCAGAACGCGAGCCCCGTCTTGTTGCGCTTGACGTGCCGTGACAGCAGCCCGAAGAACGGAATCACGAAGTGACACACGAGCAGCATCGTGGAGACGGTGCGCCAATCGCCGGTGAAGCGCGTGTGGTACCAGTAGGTCTCTTCCGGGATGTCGCCGTACCAGATCAACATGAACTGGGAGAAGCCGATGTATGCCCAGAAGATGGTGAAGGCGAACATCATCTTGCCTAGGTCGTGGAAGTGGTTCGCGTTCACGGACATGGTGAGCACACCCTTCTTCTGGATCCACATCAAGCACAGCGACATGGCCGAGTAGGCCGAAATCACGCAACCTGCAAAGTAGTAGACGCCGAAGATGGTGGAGAACCAGGCGGCATTCAGGCTCATCAGGAGGTCGAATGCACAGAAGGTGAGCGTCAAGGCAAACGCGATCATCGCCGGGGCGCTGATGCGACCGAGCATCGCCTTGATGGTTTCGCTCTCTTCGGGGTTGGCCTTGTCCTGCTCGAGGGATTTCTTCAAGTAGAGCCAGGAGAGCCCCACCCAAACGGCAAAGTAGACGACGATGCGCACCAGAAAGAAGCCCTTGTTGAGGTAGGGCGCCTTGTGGTGAAGCAGATGGTCGCCGTGTACCGCTGCGTCGTTCAACCACACGTAGAGGCCTTGAATCGGCGACTCGCCATGGGTGTCAACCAGCGCGATGGGCAGGATGATGCCCAACGAAAGCACGGCGATGACTGGCATCTGCGCGGCGAGGATCTCCGCCGTGCGGCGCACGACGATCCACCACTTGGCGTTGACCAGGTGATTGATCGCGACGAACCACAACACACCGAGACCGATGCTCAGGACGTACATGAACGCCGTCAGGTAGGACCTCAGCAGGCCTTCCTTGTCGCCTAGGCCGAGGCCCACGCCCGCGGCGAGCGCGACCGCACCGACGCCCAGGGCGATGTTCGAGAACTGCGTCGCCTCGCTACCAAGTTCGAGCTTCTCTTCGGAGCTCGTTTTAGTTTCGCTTGCCATGAATCTGCCTGTCGCTCACTTCCCTGCGGGAGCAGGCGCCGCGCTCGCCACGAATTCGGCTTGGCTGCGCTGAAGCGCCCTGACGTAAAGGATGATGGCCCAACGATCCTCGGGAGGGATCTGTCGTGCGTAACCGGGCATGTTCCGAATGCCGTTGGAGATGGTCTTGAACAGCTCGCCCACGGGCTTCTGCGAAATCTTGGGGTCGGCGATGTTGGTCGGCTTTACCCAGGTGCCCTCCGCCAGCGCTGCCGCGCGGCGGTGCACCATGCCATCACCGTCGCCCGTTTCTCCGTGACACGGGGTGCAGTAGATCCCAAATCGCTCTTTGCCGCGCGCCATCGTCTCCTCCCCGATGCGAATCGCATCGGGGAAGGTCCTAGCCATCGCGCCGTTTTGCAGCCCCTCGTAGAGGTGCTTGTCCTCACGCAGCTCGCCGACGGCAACCGTTCCCTCTGGCGGCTGGCGCATGGCGCGACCATCACTGGAAGAGAAGAAGCCGTTGAGTCGTTGTGCCTTGTACTTCGCCTGGAAGTCCATGTTCGGAACGATGTGGTACGGCGGCTTCTCGCTCAGGCTGTTCTGGGCGCTGGCAAAGAAACCGAACGGGATCAGCGAGACCGCCCCGACGATGAGCACACCGTAGATGATGCCCATGGGCATCTTGTCGCTCGATGGGTCCTGAGGTACGGCCTCGACGGCCTTCGCCCCCGTCTCTTCGAGCAGCGCTTTCGTGTTTGCGTCGTCGTACTTCGGGTCTTCGCTTTCGATCACCAGGAAGAAGCGGTCATCCGTGACCCGTGCAAAGCGACGCACCCGGTCGAGGGGCGACGAGGGCTTCGGCAGCCCGTTCATGATCAACATGCTCAAGAAGCACGAGATGGCGCTGAACAGAACGGTCAGCTCGAACGTGATGGGGATGTTTGCCGGAATGCTCCAAAAGGGCTTGCCGCTGACGATCCACGCGTAGTCGAAGGCGTTCGTCCACCACTGCAGGACGACGGCCGTTGCCGTGCCCGTCATGCCGCACACCAACACGATGAAGGGCAGCCGAGTTCGCTTGATGCCCATCGCCGGATCAATGCCGTGCACTGGGTACGGGCTGTACGTATCCCAGCGCTCGTAGCCCTTGTCGCGAACCTTCTTCGAGGCTGCGATGAGCTCGTCTTGGTCGTGATACTCGGCGAGGATCCCGTAGGGAAGCCCGCTGGGGCTTTCGCTGGGCTTGGTTTCTTTATCGTCGCTCATGAAAGACTCTCACGTCGTGGTGTACCGAACCGTCTCTGACTTCGTTCAGCAGTCCCCGTTCAATGCCCATGGTGCTCAGCGATGTAGACGCCCTTGACTTCGGACGCGGCCACTTGCGGTAGGTAGCGACAGAAGAGCAAGAACAAGGTGAAGAACAGCCCGAAGCTGCCCATGAACGTCAAAAAGTCGAAGGGCGTCGGGATGAAGTAACCCCAGCTCGAGGGCAGGAAGTCGCGGTTGAGCGAGGTCACGGTGATCACGAAGCGCTCGAACCACATGCCGACGTTGATCAGGATCGAGGCGACGAAAAGCGTCGGGATGTGCGTCCGGAGCTTCTTCGACCAGAAAAGCTGCGGCACGACGACGTTGCACGTCACCATGGTCCAGTAGGCCCAGGCGTAATCCCCTCTGGCGCGGTTCGCGAAGGCGAAGAGCTCGTACTCGCTGCCGCTGTACCAGGCGATGAAGAACTCCATCGCGTACGCGTAACCAACCAGCGTACCCGTCGCGAGGATGACCTTGTTCATCAGCTCGATGTGCTTGAGCTTGATGAGCGTCCTGAGCCCAAAGAACTGCCGCGCCGGAATCAGCAGCGTCACGACCATGGCGAAGCCGCTGAAGATGGCGCCCGCGACGAAGTACGGCGGGAAGATCGTCGTGTGCCAGCCAGGTAGCTGCGCCGTCGCGAAGTCGAAGCTAACCACCGAGTGGACGGAGAGCACGAGTGGCGTCGAAAGCGCCGCGAGGATCTGATAGGCCTTCTCGTAGCGGTGCCACTGACGCGACGAACCTCGCCAGCCTACCGCAAACATGCCGTATGCGAAGCGTCGGATGGTCGAGGTTGCCCGGTCGCGGATCGAAGCCAGATCCGGAATCAGGCCCATGTACCAGAACATCAAAGACACGGTGAAGTAGGTACCCACCGCGAAGATGTCCCAGTCCAACGGACTGCGGAACTGCGGCCACATGTCCATCTGGTTGGGGATCGGAAGCATCCAGTACGGCAACCAGGGGCGACCGATGTGGATGCCGGGGAAGAGCAACGCGCAGATGACCGCGAAGATCGTCATTGCTTCTGCTGCGCGGTTGATCGCCGTGCGCCAGCTCTGGCGGAACAAGTAGAGAACCGCGCTGATGAGCGTTCCGGCGTGGCCGATACCGACCCAAAAGACGAAGTTGACGATCGGCCAACCCCAGGCGACCGGGTTCATGTTGCCCCAGATGCCGATACCTTCCCAAAACAGGTAACCGACGCACGCGCCCAAGATCGCCAGCCACGAAAGCGCGACGACGAACGCGAGGTACCAAGCACGCGGCGGCGTTGGCGTCTCTACGACACGGTTGACCGCGAAGGTGATCTTCTGGAGAGCATTCTCGCCCGCGGGGGGCGATTGCCAGTCTGTGACGTCAGCTGCGTTAGCCATGGGTCTCGTGGTTCCCTTCCGCGGCCTCATGTGCCGGTTCTTCCGCAATCGCTAGGTCGGGGTGTGGGTTGGTGATGCGCCCCAAGTACGTGACGCGGGGGCGAACGTTGAGTTCTTCGAGCAAGGCGTAGTTGCGGGGGCTGTTGGCCGATTGCGTCACGCTGCTCTCGGGGTTGTTCAGATCGCCGAAGACGATCGCGCCCGTGGGGCACGCATCCTGACAAGCCGAGCGCACTTCGTCGCCCTTGAGCTTGCGACGCGCGTTCTTGGCGACGATCTTGGCATTCTGGATGCGCTGGACGCAGAAGGAGCACTTCTCCATCACACCTCGGAAGCGCACCGTCACTTCCGGATTCTGCGCCATGCGCGTGATCTCGTTGCGGTCTTCTTTGAGGGGCAGCGAGTAGTTGAAGTAATTGAAGCGCCGAACCTTGTACGGGCAGTTGTTCGAGCAGTAGCGCGTTCCGATGCATCGGTTGTACGCCATGTCGTTCAAGCCCTCGGAGCTGTGCATCGTGGCACCCACCGGGCAAACTTGCTCGCAAGGAGCGTGCTCGCAGTGCTGGCACAACACCGGCTGGTTGTGCACCTGCGCCGGCTCGTCGGGGTCATCCCCCTGCCAGTAGCGGTCGATGCGCATCCAGTGCATCTCGCGGCCCATCAAGACCTGACTCTTGCCGACAATCGGAATGTTGTTCTCGGCATTGCACGCGACGACACAAGAGTTGCAACCCGTGCACTTGTTCAAGTCGATGGTCATGCCCCACTTGTAGCCCTCGTAACTCGTGGGCTCATGCCACAGCGAGAGCAGCGGCGGGTGGTGGACCATGTGTTTGATGTGGTCGGGTTTCTCCTGGTAGTTGGCAAACGTGTCTTGCCGCACGAGCAGCGGCAGACGCTCCTGCGTTCCCTGGCGCCCGATTTCGTCCATCGGATGCTTGTCCTGAGTCGTTGCCAGCTTGTACTTCTTGCCGCTGGGCTTGATCTTCGCGCCTGATGCGAAGTCCCAGGTCTCCACCGTGCGCAACGGGTAGACGTTCACACCCACTGGCTCGACGGGATCCGCACCCTTGGGGGCACCCGCCCCAGCAACGACGCCCGCGTCCGTGCGGCCGTAGCCGAGTACCAACCGGATCGAACCCGGGGCCTGTCCGGGAGAGATCAGCGCCGGTATCGAGAGCGAGCGTTCCCCGACGCTGACCGTGATCATCGTCGAGTCCTCGACACCGAGGTGCGCTGCCGTCTTGGGACTGATGAAGGCAGCATTGTCCCAAGTGAGCTTCATCACCGGGTCGGGCAACTCTTGCAACCACGCGTTGTTCGCGAAGCTACCGTCGTAGATCTTCGGATCGGGCGAGAAGGTGACCTCGAGTTCGTCCTCCTTCGGCTCCAGACCAGACAACGACGCTTTGCTCAGTCCGGCCTTGGGCATGTCGCGCAACGTCGGCGTCACCTTCTCTGCTGCGGTACCGGCGACGAACCCGTCGTGCACAGCTCGCTTCCAATGTGCGTCGCTGGGGACTTTGAGCCCCAACGCCCGCCGCGTGAGCATCTGCGCGTCGCGCTGCTCGTCCCGACTCAGGGCCGCCAACAACTCGGGAACCGACTTGCCGCCGAACAGTGGCTCGATCAATGGCTGCGCGATCAGCGTGGAGCCATCACTGGACTGGAAGTCACCCCACTGTTCCAAGGGGTGCGCCATAGGGACGTGCCAGGTGCAGGCACGCGAAGTCTCGTCGCGATACAGGCTCAGGTGGATGCTCGTCACCTCGCCCCCGAGGAACGACGCGAAGTCCACGTCTCCCGTGCTCGTGTAGACGGGGTTTCCGCCGAGGATGAGCAGTGTCTTGATGCCCTTAGCGCGCTGCACGACGCTCGCGAGCGCACCCCGCATGGGATTGAGCGGAACATCCCGTGTGTAGCTCACCGTCGAACCGACGTTTTCGAGCAAGCCGTTGATGCGCTGGACCAGCGCGTGCACGGGCGGCGTCTGGTTATCGCCAGCGATGATCGCCGACTTGCCCTTGGCGGCAAGCAGGTCCTTGACCATGGCTGCGAAGAACTTGGCGACTTTCGGGTCGTCGAGGAACGCTGCAGCCGGCTTGTCTTGAGTGGCGCTCTGTCCCACACCGGCGCTGACGGCGGCTTCCAGTGCCGTCACGAACGCGAGGATTTGTGCAGACCGAATCGCCAGACGATGGTCCGCTTGAATGCCCGTTGGCGAGAGAGAACTCTCCACGGCCCAGAGGCGATTCATCCGACCTTGCTCCGGAGAGCGAGCTTCACCGAACTCGGCCGCCATGCGGACGGATTCAGAACCGCTTGCCAACGGATCGGCGTCCAAGCTGACCACGACCTCGGCCTTGGACAGGTCGTAGTGCGTGCGTACGGGCTCGCCGAAAGCGAGCTGAGAGCCGACCCGCGCGTTGTCCTTGTTGACCGCGCCGTATTCGACCCACTGTGTGCGAGGGAACGCCTTCATGAAGCGGTCCTTCATGTCCGCCACAGTCTGGGAAGAGGATTCCTCCGCCAAGACGTAGAGGCCGGCGCCGCGTCGCTTGCTCAGCTCGATGAAGTGCTTGAGCGCGAACTCGTTGAACTCCTCCCAGCTGGCATCGGTGAGCTTGCCGTTTTCCTGCTTGGCCGGGGCATCGCTACGATCCGGATCGTACATACCGAGCACCAAGCTCTGGCTGAGCACGGTGCTGCGACCCTTGCTGTCGGGGTGACTGGGGTTGCCGTCGACCTTGATGGGACGACCGTCGTAGGACTTGACTTGCAGCGGAACGCCAACGCCGCCCACCTCGGTGGCGGTGCGGTAGGTTTTCGGAACGCCCGGGATCATGCCCTCGGGTCGCCTGGTCATCGGCGCGAGCTTGTCCTCTTCCCAACGACAGCCTGCGACCCCTGCGAGGGAGAACGAAGCTGCCATCAGCTGCATGAAGCGTCGGCGCTCGTTTGAGTTGGGTGGCGCTTCGGTGAGCGGAACGCCAAACTCGTTGTGCAGGTACTTTTCGAATTCGGGATCCTGCTCGTACTCCGCCAGGCTACGCCACAGGCGTCGGGAATTCTTCTTCATCGATGACATGTTGAGCAATCCGTGGGGGGGTTGATGTCATTCTGCTCGCGCAGCTTCTTGCCGTAGGCCAGCTGTTCTTCCGGCGGTTCCCAAGCCATGTTCGTGACCTGAGAGGGTGGCCGTAGATGCTGCTCCGGCATGCGGTGGCAATCGAGGCACCAACCCATGCTGAGCTGCTCGTGTTGGTAGACCACCGGCATCTCGTCCACGCGGC
>JBNKZR010000193.1:0-13378 GCA_050301735.1 Polyangiaceae bacterium
CGTAACCCCACTCGACGTCGCCGCGGTCGGGCTCGAGCTGCCCTTCGAGCATGCGCAGCATGGTCGTCTTACCGATGCCGTTCTTGCCGACCAGGGCGATCTTGGCACCGCGCGCGACGCTCAAGTTGAAGTCCTTGCAGATCAGCTTGCCGTCGAACTCTTTGCACAGATTGACGACGTTGAGCACGTTCTTGCCGCTGGGGCGCGCCTGGTCGAAGCGAATGAAGGGACGTTGAATGTTCGAACGCTTCAAGTCCGAGAGCGCCTTGCGCTCGCGGTCGAGTTGCTTGGAGCGCGACTTGACCTGGCTGGCGCGCGAGCCGGCGCGGAAACGCTGCACGAACTCCTGCAGGTCGCCGATCTTCTTCTCGCGGGCGGCGTTGGCCAGCTCCAGGGAGCTGCGCGCCTCGGCCTTGGTGCTGACCATGTCGTCGTAGTTGCCGTTGTAGACGATGATGGTCTCGTAATCGATGTCCGCGATCTTGGTGCAGACCTCGTTGAGGAAGTGGCGGTCGTGGCTGATGACCACCAGTGCACCGGCGTAGGTCAACAGGAAGCTCTCCAGCCAACGGATGCTGGCGATGTCGAGGCTGTTGGTGGGCTCGTCGAGCAGCAGTGTGTCGGGGCTGCCGAACAAGGCTTGGGCCAACAGCACGCGCACGCGGTCGCCACCTTGCAGCACGTCGAGCTTCTGCTGGTGGTGCTCGACGGGAATGCCGAGGCCTTCGAGCAACTCGGTGGCTTCGGCTTCCGCCATGTAGCCGTCCTCTTCGCCAATCACGCCCTCGAGTTCGCCCAGGCGCATGCCGTCTTCGTCGCTCAGAGCATCGCCCTTCTCCAGCAGCTGCTCTTTCTCGTGTATGGCCTTCCACAGCTTGGGATTGCCCATGATGACGACGTCGAGGATCTTGTCGTCGTTGTAGATCGAGTGATCCTGCTTCAGCACGCCGAGCCGGCCGCGATTGGTGATCGTGCCCGAGACGCCTTCGATCTCGTTCGACAGGATCTTCATGAACGTGGACTTGCCGCTGCCGTTCGGGCCGGTGAGGCCGTAGCGCTCCCCGTCGTTGAAGGTGACGTTGACGTTTTCGAACAGAACCTTGGTTCCGAAGTTCATGGACACGTCGGTGGCTGTCAGCATCGAAGAGCTCCTAAAAAGACGGGTGGCACGAATCGGCGAGTCACGAGGGGACCCGCTCCCGATTCGGCGGGAGTCAGAGGCGGCGCAACCTAGCAGAGCGGCCGCGGCTCGGTAGAGAAAAGTCGGCGCCTCCCGTTTCCGCTCTGCGCTCCTCCCCGAATGGGCGACTGGCTCCGCGGCCGTGGCCGGAAAAGGTGTACCAGAGTGGCGATTTCTCGATTGGTGTGCGAAAACCTGCCCCCAATGCGCTTGTAACGGGCGCCGGTGTCGGCGCCTGACCGGGTCACGCCGTGGGACGCGAAAAGACACACTACGCAGAACGTCGCACCGGGGAATTGCTCCCCCGGCGTGCCAAAGAGTACCTGCCGCCGCACTCCGTGCCGTATCAGCCGGAAGCGCGCACGATGGAGAACCTGACGGTCAAGCTCTCGCCGGAGCTCGATCCGCGCAACCAACGCACGCAGCTGTCTATCCGTCAGATCCGTTCGGAGCGGGGAGTTTGGTACGGCTTGGGCATCGGGGTGTTGCTCGGCTCGGTGCTCGGCTTGGGCTTGTGGTGGTGGCAGCGCCTCGCCATCACGCAGACGGATCTCGCGCACGACAGCCTGTCGGAGTTCGGTGCCGAAGCGCCCCTGACCAGCGCGCCGTTGAACCTGGAACCCGCGCCGGCGGAGGCGGAGGAAGAAGACGTGCAAGAGGTGCGTCCCGAACCGGCGGCGAACCCCGCGGCCAACGCAGGGGTCAAGCCCCGCGTCACGCCGCGCCCTGGCGGCGTGCGTCCTGCCGCAGCCAAGTCCAAGCAGGCGGCGGATGCGCAGAACAAGAAGAACCGCGTCTGGATCAAGCCCGAACCCGAACGAAAGGTGTGGCTCAAATGACCGTGTCGCGCTCTGGCCTTCACTCCTACCTGCGGCTGCTCTTGGTCTCGGCCCTGTGGTGCGTGGCACAGATCGCAGCCGCCCAGACCGACGCCGATCGTGCGTTCGAGGAGGGCTCCGCGGCGTTCGAGGCTGGCGACGATCAGACCGCGCTGCGCAAGATGCGAACCGCGTTCAAGGCGCAGGCCAGCTACCGCAATGCGGCCGGCTTGGGGCAGGTGGAGTTGCACTTGGCGCGTTACCGCGACGCGGCCGAGCACCTCGAGTTTTCACTGCGCAACTATCCGGCGACCGGCGATCCCGAAGGGCGAGAACTCGTGATGCGCGGGTTTGCGGAGGCGCGTAGTCACGTCGTCACGCTGACGTTGGAAGCCCAGATCGCAGGCGCGGCGCTGCTCGTCGATGGCGAACGACTCGCGACCCTGCCGGTGGAGCACGATCTGTTCGTCGACCCGGGCCAGCACCGCACCTCGTTCGCCAAGGCTGGCTTCGAGAGCGACGAAAAGGAACAGTACTTTGCCGCGGGTAGTCAACACACGCTGCGCGTCGAGTTGCGTCCGCTACCGGCCGACGATTCCGGCACGGCCGGCGTCTCCTCGGGCGCTGCCGCGCCCGATCCCGGCATCGGGCCGACGATCGTGACGGTCGGGGGCTTGGCGACGCTGGTTGGCTTGGGGCTGGGTGCGGGTTTTCACTTCGGGGCACAAGCCGCCGCCGATGACGCGGACGCGCTGCGCGCGCGGCTGCGCGAAACCGGTGTGGCGTGTGAGGCGGGCGAGTTCCAACCGGGTTGCGAAAACCTCGAGCGCACGTTGGAGCGCTCCTCCGATCGGCAAACAGCCTCCACGGTCGCTTTCGTCGGTGCCGCAGGCACGGCGGTCGTGACGCTCGTCGCTTATACCATCGCCGTGTTGGCGGACGATACGGAGCCGGCAGCGAAGCCAGAAGCGAGTGCGCTCGCTTGGAGTCACTGCTTCGGGGTGGGTTCGGCCTGGACCGGGGTGACGGGGCGCTTCTGATGGAGCCCGCTTCGATGGATGGGTACTGAGCTTCGAGAGGAGCCGTGAGAGTGTCGATGAGGATGAAGGGTTTTCGTCGCTGGGCCGTCGCTGCCGCGCTGGGCCTCCGCGCCACGACCTCCTGGGCAGCTCCGGGCGCTGAAGAAGTCGCGGTGGCGCAACAGCTCTACCAAGAGGCGCGACAGAGCCAAGAACAGAAGCAGTGGGCCTCCTGCGAGAGTGCCCTCAAGCGTGCGATCGCGATCTTGGAGACACCGGGGCTGCGCTTTCACCTCGCGTTCTGCAAGGAACAGCAGCACCGCTGGGTCGAAGCCTTGGTGGATTACCGGCGCGCCCAAGAGCTGATCGACGGTGGCGTCGAGGCGGACGACGTGGCGCAGCTGTTGCCCGGAGCCATCGCCAACCTCGAAGAACAGACGCCGCGGCTGAGCCTGATCGTCGACGAACCGCCAGCGGACACGCAGCTGTATCTGGATGGCAAGAAGGTGTCGGTCGAGCTGCTCGGCACGCCGATCCCGGTCGATCCGGGCCTGCGTCGCGTGGAGGTGGCTGCGCCTGGTCACATGGCGTTTGCTCAAGCCATCAATTTACTCGCCAAGGATCGACGCGAGCTGCGCGTCGCGCTGGTGCCCGACGAGAGCCAGGCCGAGCCTTCCGCGCCAGCGGTAGCCCCCGGGCAGAGTGAGGCGGCTCCGAGCTCCTCCGCGGCAGTGGCGGAAGCGCCCTCGAGGCCAGTGTCGATGGGCGCAGTGCTCGCCGTCGAGGGTGTGCTTAGTCTGGTCGCGGTCGGTATCGGCGTCGGCTTCTCGATGGAGGCGCAGTCGCGCGAGGAAGATCGGGATACCCTGCTCGAGTCCATTCCGAGTGAGAGCGCGTGCTCGGGCGGTCGAGACGAACACCCTCTGTGCCAAGATGTTCGTTTGACCGACGAGGACGCACGCTCCGCTCGTGACATCGCGGTGATGGGCTACGTTGCCGGTGGTGTCGGTGCTGCGGCCCTGCTCGTGACGTGGCTGGTGTGGCCTGACTCAGAGCCCGCCGCAGCGAGCCGGGGAGTACAGCTGCTGGGGACTCCGGAGATCACGGGGCTGGGTTACTCTGGCGTGTTCTGAGTACGCGAGCGCGCATCTGACGGCTGTGTCAGGGCGTGCCTTCGTCACCCAAGTCCACGAGTTGCACGGTCGCGAGCACCACACGTTCCATCGGCTCGGATTGCGCGACGATGGTGCGCATCTCGTTGAAGTAGGCGGCTTGCAATTGTCGCAGTCGCTCCAGGTCCTTCGCCGAGACGCTGAAGAGGTTGTACATCATGCCGCGTCGCCCCGCTGCCGCCCGCTCGAGCCCGACTTCGCCCCACCACGCGCGCAAGCGACGGGCCGCGTCGGGGTCTTTGCGCGTGTCGAGGGTGGAGACGTTGTCGAGCTTCCAGCGTTTGCCGTCGCGTTTGATCTGGCCCGTCTGCTCCAGCAGCTCGAGGCAGCGCCGCTCCTCTTCCGGCGGGATCCCCACCCGCTCGGCGATCCAGCCGGGTTCGATCGCGTCGAGCTTCTGCGCTTCGTCCAACTCCAAGACGCGCAGCACCGCCTGTGTCCACGGCGCGTCGTAGGCCAGGCGGCGGGCGATCTCCATGGATTGCCAGCGCTCAAGGATCGAGGGCACTGTCGCCGGGTCGACCAAGGTTTCGATGAAGTCGATCAAGCGCAGCGAGGCGCACTCGATGAGCAAGAAGAACTCCGGCAGCTTCGGCTCGGTCTCGCCCTTGAGCCAGCGCGCGATGGCGAAGCGACTCTTGCCGCTGTAGCTCGCCAAGTCGACGATGCTGGTGTGGCCTTTGAGATCCGTCAGCAGCTCCGCCACGCCGTCGCGGGAGGCGAGATCGATCTTTCCGAGCCAGGCCGGCGGTTTGCGGTAGCGATAGAAGCGGCCAATCGCCTCTTCCAGATCGACCCCTACCTTGCGAGCGGCTTGCAGCGTCTTGGCTGCGGTGGGGAAACCGCGCTTCGATTCCCAGGTGTAGACGACGTTGCTGCGGTAGCCCAGGCGCCGGCAGAAGGCGACCTGGGACCGCTTGCCCCGGAGCGCGCGTAGGAAGTCGGCGGCGACCTGATCGTAGTCCACGTATCGGAGCTTTGCACATCGTTGGGCGCTTTGCCGCCACGAAATGTGCAGTCTGGCGCTGGACAGCGATGTAGGGCCTGGACATTGTTGCAAGAAGGCCGACGCTACGCCCCAGGAACGAGACCATAGATGACCCGCCCGCTACCTATCGCCTGCTTGCCGCTGGGCTTGATTTGCCTGATCTCGGCTTCCTGCAATGGCAGCGACGAGCCGGGTGCTGGCACGGCAGACGAGCCCATCGGGCCTGGCTCTCAGGTCCTCGGGGGACAAACCGGGGATGGCTCGGGCGGCATCGCCGAGGCCAGCGACGTCACGGCGCTGGCCAACGACTGCAACAACGACAGCGAAGAGATCGATGATCCGGAACAGACCGTGCCCGAACTCGGCTTCTCCGCAGACGATCTGCTGGCGGCGATCGAAGCCGGCGAGACGAGCATCGCGTGGCAAGCTGCTGGAGCCGCAGCGGCGCCCAGCGATGAATCCGTCACCATTACCGTCGCGTATGCGGGCGGACCGATAACCCACCGCTTCTACAATTCGGAGCAGGTCCCCGCACAGGACTCGCTGGCTGGGGACGCAGCAGGGGAGTCCAGCGAGAGCTCCGCCGTCGATGAGCCGGGAGGAGCCGAATCGGGCTTGTCCCCCGCGAGCGAATCGATGGCCAGCAGCGCGGCTGCCGATGGCGATTGTCCTCCGGAGATGACCGTCGAGGTGGAGATGACGCTGAGCACCAGCGATGGCACGCTCGACGAGACCTTCACCACCACCCTGCGCGCGAGCGATCCGTCACTCGTGAGCTTCGAGCACGAGCTCCCCGCGGCGGAGCTGAACGGCAGTCTGGAGTTCGAGCCGCTCACTGACGGGCAAGAGCTCTCCGCTTTGCACGTCGAGGGCATGTTCACTGCGTACGGCTCCTCGGGCAGCATCACGTGGCAGGCGGGCAGTCCGACGGATGCCTCGAGCGAGCCGCTGGAGCCGCCGACGGATCCGTCCAGCGAGGAGCTGGAACTCGTCGACGTCGAGGTCTCGCAGGGCCTGCTGGCGCTGTGGCCCTCCGGGCGAGAGTGCGCGGGAGCGGAGCTCGGCTACGGCCCGCGCATTCCGGTGGCTGCCGACCAACAGTTCGCTCACTTCGGCGCGGACGAGGCTCGTGCGGTGTTCGCAGGGCTGGAGCCGCTGCCGTTGCGTTGGCGCCTGCCCGGCGATTGGGCGGGGGAGACGGCCGAGTTGACGCTGGAGGTGGAGCCCGGGGAAGGCTTGTGTGTCGAAGTCTACGGTGGCGGTGATGAAGCCGTGCGTTACCCGGCGCGTGTGAACGCGGTTTCGAGCGACGGCAGGCTCGATGGGCAGTACCAAGGCGCCGTGCTGGTCGCGAGCGAGGATGGCACCCTGGGACGGGGCGACGTGAACATCGAGCTCTTGGACGTACCCGTGGACGAAGCCGACGCCTTCGGCTTGGCGTCGTTCGACCCAGGTGCTCAGGAGCGGGTCAGCTCCTCGCTGTGGTTGCAGTGGAACCAGCTGACGGACGACGTCTCCGGTGGGATCTCCATTGTCGCGCTCTCCGACTGCCCCGAAGAACCCGCCGCACCCGATGGCGTCGTGACTTCGGACTGCGGCCTACAGCAGCTCGTGATGGCCGACTTCGGGTCTACGGCGGAAGAGTTCGCGTTGCAGGACGAGGCGGCCGACGACACCAAAGGCGAACTGCCGCCCGCGCAATGAGTGCGCTGCGGCGCGGATGAACGCTTGCGCCGCGGCGTCCGCGATCGCGGCGGGGTGCGTCGCGACAAGTGCGTAGTGCGGCAAGTGCGTCGCGAGCCCGCCTACACTAGCGCCGAGAGATTACACCGGCGTGAGGGGTGAGCGGCGCGACGCGCTGCGCCGCTGCTGTGCTACTCATTCTGCCTTTCGTGATGCTTGGCTGCCCGAGATGGTGGGCGCCAGTTACTGCATCTCCATGCGGCGAAGGCACGCTAGCGGTAGCTCGGCCCGAGGCATTTTTTGCTTCGGCGCCGTCGTCCCTCTTGCAGCCTGTACAACGGCGACGTTGGAGACGAGTGCGCCGCACAGCGAGCCCGCTCGTCTGGCACCCGCAGTCGCTCCCGTCGACGACGAGAGGATCGAGCCCGAGTCCGCGGCAGCGGTCGAGTTGGAACCCGAGGACATCTCCCTGGTCGTTTTGGGGCGCTACGAGTCCATCGGTGGCTGTCACACCGTGCAGTACAGTGGGAGCTCCGAGGCCGAAGGTGCACTGACGTTGGCGTGGAAGATCCGCCCCGACGGCAGTGTTGCCGACGCCAACGTGGTCGACTCGTCGTTCGGTAGTTCGGCCTTCCACGATTGTGTGCTGTCGATCGTTCGCGACATGCATTTCCCGAGCTCCGAGACTTCGACGGAAGTGGGCGCCTGGAAGATCAGCTTCGCTGGACGCGAGCAACACAGCCGTCGCTGACGACGCGCGCTGCTCAACGCGCCAAGGCGTAGCAGGCGTCGCGCGAGTAGTCCGAGCAGGCGGACTCGAGATACTCCCGCGCCCTGGCCGGATCCTTCGCCACGCCCACGCCATCTTCGTACATCTTCGCGAGGTGCAGGCAGCCGTACGGGTCGTGGTGGTGGCAGCTGAGCTCGAGCAGTTCCTCGGCGCGCTCCAGGTCGCGTTCGATGCCGGAGCCATCGCGGAGCATCGCGCCCAAGTGCGCGCAGCCTTCCATCGAGTTGGCAGCGCACGCCTCCTCGTACCAGTCGATGGCTTTGGCGTAGCTCAGCGCGATGCCTTTGCCGGCCTGATTTGCGAAGCCGAGACGCGCGCAGCCGTCAGCCACGCCCTTCCGGCACAGCTTCTCGTAGTTCACCCGCGCCAACTTGTAGTTCAACACGACGCCATGACCGTGCCACAACAGATCCGCTTCTCGAACGCAAGCTCGCGTGTCGCCCGCCTTGCACGCGGCGATGTACATGTTGCGCGCTTTTTCGTTGGAGCGTCGGCTGGTTTCGCCGAACTCGAGACGTTCGGCCAGATAGGTGCAGGCCCGGGGGTACCCCTCTGCGCAGTGGGTTTCCAACAGTGAGCGCGCCGCGCCCGGGTCGGCGTCTTTTGCCTTGCCCGTCAGCTGCAGGTAGCCCGCGTAGACGCATGCCTCCGGATCGCCGGCGATGCACGCCTTCTCCACGTTGGCGGCCCCTTCCTGGACCTTGCGCTCCGTGCCCTGTCCGATGATCTGTCGACGCCCGTAGGCGTGGCAAGCCATGTCTTGGCCCCCGTCGCAGGCGTAGCCGAGTACCTCGGAAATGCGCGTCTGTTCGATGTCTCGGAAGGTCTTGTCGTCGTAGCGACGCGCCAGGGCTTCACACACCTCGGGCTTTTCGGGGCTGCAGTTGTGCTCCAGGATTTCGCGTGCTTCGCGATAGTCCACGTACACCCCATCGCCCTCGATGATCATGTTGGTGTACTCGATGCACGCGAAGGGCTGACCCCGGTCGCAGGCATCCTTGAACAACTCCGCTGCACGCATGGCGTCCTTGTCCACGAAGCGCCCGACGCGGTAGAAGATGCCGAGGGTGCCGCAGGCGTTGGCGTCCTTGCGCTCGCCGCAGCCTTCGGTGAACAGTTCGAAGGCGCGCGCGTCGTCTTGTTCGACGAATTCGCCGTTCATGTGTAGCAACCCCAAGCGGTAGCAGGAGGCCGGTACTTTCTTTTCGCAGCCCTCTTTCAGGTAGCGAACACCGCGTTCGACGTCGACTGGGACGAACTTGCCGTAGAGGTAGTTCTCTGCGACCTCGTAGCACGCGTTGCCCACTCCTTCGCCGCACGCGCTGCGAAGCAGCTCCGTGCCGCGCTGTTCATCTTTTGCGATGCCTTTGCCGTACTTGGTCATCACACCCAGCGCGGCGCAGCTCGGTGCGTGATGGCCGTAGCAGGCTTGGCGCAACTTCACGGAGGCTTGCACCGGGTCGCCGTTGCCGAGCTTGCCGTCGAGCAGCATCTCGCCGAGCTTGGCGCAGGCTTCGGGGTGCTCCTCCGCGCAGGCGAGTTCGAGCATGTTTTGGCCCCGTTTCGACTCTGGTCCGCCGACGCCGTCGCCTTGGATCAGCGCCAGCCCGCCGCTGACGCAGGCGTCGAAGGACTCCTTGGACGTGCAGGCGATCTCGCAGGCTGGGATGTCGCCATCATCGCAACGCTGGCTGGGAGTCTTGGATTGTTTCGGGGCGGAGCCGCAGGCAATGAGCAGGGCAGCGCTGAGCAGGGTGGGGAGGAGTCGTCGCAAGGCCATCGGATTGTTACTATAGCCTTGTAACGGCAGGTCGAGCCCGCAGCGGAACGGGTGCGAGTCAGTTCGGTGCGCGGCTGTGCGTGGGCCCGGCACACGACTCGATCAATCACAGTGAAAACGTGGCACGACGTCCGCTCCAGCGGTTATAAGCCGCGCTTCATGTCGATCGGTGCCAACGAATTCAAACAGGTCCTGCGCCAATGGGCGAGCGGGGTCAGCGTCGTGACGGCGAGCCACGAGGGCGCGCATCACGGGATGACGGTGTCTGCGTTCAACAGCGTGTCCGTCTCGCCTCCGCTGGTTTCCGTCTGCCTGGCCAGCAGTGCGCGCGTCGCGCAGTTGCTTTCGGCGTCCGGTCGCTTTGCCGTCAGTGTACTCTCGAGCGAGCAGGGGCCCGTGTCCAATCACTTCGCCTCATCGAAGGAACAAGACCGCTTCGAGGGTCAGCCTTTCGTGGTCGGTGTGGACGGCTGCCGCTTGCTCGGTGGGGCTTTGGCGCAGCTCGAGTGCAACGTGGTGTCCAGCTACGAGGCGGGAGACCACGTGATCGTCATCGGCGAGGTACAGCACGCGCGTGTCGATGCAGGCGCGCCTCTCCTGTACTTCAACGGCAGCTACGGCGACTTCCAGAGCCAAGCCTGAGCCCGCTGCGAAGCTCCGAGCGCGTCTGGAGTTTGCACGCTCAGCGAGCGAGCGATTGGCGAATGCTCATTCGAGGGGCGCCCCGTTGCCGCCACCCTCTCGAGCGTGCCCGCCGCTCTGGGAGTCAGGCTGGGCGCCTTCGTCGTCGCGGATCTTGCGTCGGGGGAAGGGCAGCTTGGGCAGCTCCGGAAGTCTGGGCAGCTCGAGCTTGGGACGTTCGCTGGGAGGCGGCAGCTTGCTGGGATCGGGCAGACCCGGAAGCTTGGGCAGGCGTTTCAGGACTTCACCAGGCAGGTCCTCCAGGCCCTTGATCGGTAGGGGCTTGAGCCCGCAGCCCACGCCGACGGACTTGATCACGGTGGCTTCGGCGAGGGCGTCGGTGCGCGCCTGCACGATCGCCAGGATGGTGACGGAACCATCGAGTGCCAAGCGCGCGATGCGCCCAGCGACCTTGGCGAGCTCAGTGTCGACGTGAGCGGCCGCCGCGGAGCGCACGATCGCATCACAGGGCAGATTGCCGGTCAGACTCGTGTCGAACGCGACGGCCGTGCCGTCCAGCTCCGCCCGTCCGGCGCCGCGCATGTTCAACGCTCCGACAGAGAGGCGCAGCTTCGAGAGCTGTGCTCGCGTGAAGCTGCGGTCGAGTTCGAAGTTGCCGCTCATCTCCAGCGGGGTGCCATAAACCAGACCCTGCAGCTCTAGGGGCACGGGGAAGTTGAGACCATCGAGCGTCAGCCGGAAGTCGCCCTGGGCCCGCTGCGGGCTCAAGCCGATGGGGATCCTCGCGAAGACGTTGGTACTGGCGCGCACCTCCTGCAGGTCTTTCGGGATCGGCATCCAGGGGCCATCCAACTCCGAGAGCGCCAGCTTTTCGAACTCCAAACGGAGCTCACCGACTTCCTTCGCCTGCTGCACGCGCACGCTCACCTTGGCGCTCGGGCTCTTCTTCAGGGCGAGCTGCAGGTCGACCACATCCCCCTGGCGCTCGACGCTGCCTTGCAGGATTTCGGCGATGTCGACCTTCGACGACAGCGTCCCCGAGGGCATGCTGTAGCGCACGTCGGTCAGCGACAGGCGCGGTGGCTGGCCCACGACGGCGAGCCACTCGAGTTTGCTCTGGGTCACCTCGACGGGGATCTCCGCTTCCTGCCCGGGTTTTCTGTCTTCGAACAACTCGTCGAATTCGGGCGTCCCGTAGATGGCCACGGCGGCACCTGCCAGCTCCAGCTTCGACGGCTTCAGACCTTCGAGGTAGACGTCGATCGTTTCGATCGTGCCGGCGACCTGGGCCGTCTTGGCCAGAGAGAACTCGCACTCGCGTAGCGTCAGGTGCTCCCAACCCAGCTCCAGCTTGCACTGCTTCAGGTTCACGCCCCGAGCAGCCGCCTCCGCTTGGATGCGCTTCATGACGAAGCCGGGCAGCGAGCGCCAGAGGAAGAAGCCGCCCCCGAGCGCGCCCAAAAAGCCGACGAGTAGGACCGCGATCAGTACTTGGATGCCCCGTTTTCCCTTCGCCACGTTCGGTTTCCTACAAGCTGCGCTATACCAAGGCAATGACGAGTTTCGAGCAAGTCGTCCGCCAGCGGCATTCCACGCGCGCTTTCGACCCTGCCCGCCCGGTGTCCGAGGCGCAGCTAATCGAGGTATTGGAGCTGTGTCGCTGGACTCCGTCGAACTGCAATGCTCAACCCTGGCGCGTGTTCGTGGTGGGTGGTGAGCGCTGCGAACGCCTCAAACGTCGCCTGCACGCGGCCGCTAGCAGTGGCACCCCCGTCGAAGAGAACGCCACGCCCGCGTTCGAAGGCGTACATCGCCAGCGGCAGGTGGCCTGTGCAGTGGCCCTGTACGACAAGATCGGAGTCGCCCGCCACGATGCCGAGGGGCGCATGCGGGCGGCACTGCGCAACTTCGAGTTCTTCGACGCCCCTCACGTCGCCATCCTGTGCATGGACGCTAGCTTCGGAGTGGGCGTTGCGCTGGACGTCGGGGCTTATTTGCAGACGTTCTTGCTGGCGCTCGCCGCGCGAGGCATCGCCAGCTGCGCCCAAGCGTCGATGCGCTGCTACGCGAGCGTGGTCAAGGACGAACTCGCAATCCCCGACGAGCTTCGGGTCATGTGCGGTGTGTCCTTCGGTTACGAATTGCCCGAGGCCGCAGCCAACCAGGTGCGTCAGAGTCGAGCGCCCCTCGATCAGAACGTCGTCTTGGTTGGCTTCGACGCCGCCGAGGAGAGCTCGTCCATTTAGAGCTTCACAGTGAGCGAGCGCGAGCTGCAAACGCTCATGCAATGCAACAGAAGAGATCGAGTCGAGACGACTTCAGCGGTGCGTGCTCTCGAATATCTTGTCGGCGCTGGTCGTGACGAAACCCTGGTACAAGTTGCCGTCCGCGTCCGGGTAGCGCAGGGCGAACTCGTAGTAGCAGGTGGGGATTCGAAACTCGCCGTCCGCGAACTCGACGGGCATGCGGTCGGCCAGGGTGGAGCCCTGCTCCAGCAGTACCTCGGGCGAGCCCTTGATCCTGCCGCCGGCTTCGTTGATCCCATAGCCCGTGCGCTCGACGAAGTCGAGCACGGCGGCAATGCCGTCGAAGTGGGATAGCTCGTTGACGCTGACCGTGAAGTGGTTGGCGTGCATGCCCAGCGCGCACATCCACGCGGAGTACTCGCTCTCTTCCGCCAAGCGCTGGTAGTCGTCAAAGCTGATCGCTTGCCACAAGCGCCCCGCGCAAAATACCTGCGGCAGGGTGGCGGCATCCGTCGGTATCTGCTCCAGACACGCATCGATGATGCGCTGCGAAGCTTCACTCAGCTCCTCGACGAGCAGCTCGCTGAGGAAGATCCGGGGCGCGCCGGGACACAGGTAGGCACGCGCCCGCAGGCGCTTCTCCTCGAAACGGTACTCGTCGAAACGATGGTAGCCCAGCTGCAGGATCAGAGGTTCGAGTCGCTCCAAGCCGATGGGGCCACGGTTGAACGTTCGAAACGCGACGTGGTCGTTGTTCACCGTCTCGCCGCGTTCTTCGAACGCCGTCTTGATGCGTGCGGCCGCGGGAGCGATGTTGACGAAGTCTTCCCACAACCCATCGAAGAAGCCCTGTCGATCCGTCGTCATGCAGTGAGTGTGACCTACTTTGGTCACGGCGGCCTGCTGGACAGACCACTGAACGGTCTTTCGAGCGACCGGCGAGGTGTCGGCCTGAGCCGATGTGGAGCTCCTTCAGTTTTCTGCTCGCACAACTGCTCGTACCAAGCGCTCGTTTTGGGGGGCCGCGACGTTGCGACTCTCGGAGGAGCGGGCTAGCGTT
>JBNKZR010000194.1:0-13368 GCA_050301735.1 Polyangiaceae bacterium
CTGCAACGTGCGGATACCCCCGGCTCCAGAAGGTGAAGTGTTCGACGCCGCGCTCGTCAACGTCAGCTACCAGAATGACCTCGGTGTGACGGAGTTCACTTACGACGTGGATTGCACGGCCGACTTCGGTTGGCGCTACGATAACCCCGACGCTCCGACTCTGATCGAAATGTGCCCCACCGTGTGTGAGGCCATCAAGGCGGACGCGCAGAATCAGGGTCAGCTCAACGTCGAGTTCGGCTGCGAGCAGCGGGTCGACGGCGTTCGCTGAGTTCCGCGTTCGGAGGCAATCCCGGCCGGTAGAAGTGTCGCGAGAGGAAATCTCGCGGCACTTCTCTGCATTTGAGGCGGCATTCACCCGGGCGGCCCGGGTGCGGCGGCGCTCCAACTGGGGCTCTCGCGTGCGATTGGAGGCTGAGTACCGCCGACCGAAGCGAGGGTGAGACACTGCAGCAGGCTCGCTGCAAAAAGCGTGGGTCCAAGTCGGCCACCCTGCCATACTACCCGCCATATCATGCGGTGGTCGTACCCGGTGACCGGGACCCCTTCGCGCGAGTCTCTCATGCTTCGCTTTTCCAACTTCAAGTCTGCCAGCGCCTTGTCGCTGATCCCGATCTTCCTCGCTGCAGTGGGTTGCTCACGCTCAGAAGTGAGCACGGCCTACTACGAAGATGGCGGCGCTCCGATTGCGTTGTTTGAGGAGGGCTCCGAAACAGACGATTCGGGAGAAACGGAAACGGGTCCCGACACGTCGAGCGAGCCCGGCCGGCCCATGCCTCCTGGCATGCCCGCTCCGGCGCCGGACAACACCACGCCGCCTGGGTCACCGGGCGCCCCACAGACCTGTGATGTTGGCATGGCTGGAGTTTGCGCGGGGCTGGGCCCTGGGGCTTCTCGTTGCGACGGCAACCGGCTCGTGGTGTGCGACGTGGACGCCGAGGGCTGCGCGTATCAAGTGTCCGCGGAGTTGAGTGCGGATTGTGCCGCACTCACAGGCGCGGAGGCCGACTGCTCCGACGGACTCGACGACGACGGCGACGGCGCGGTCGACTGCGACGATGACGATTGCCGCGCGCTGCCGGTATGCACCCCCGAAGATTGCGGCAACGGCGTGGACGACGATGCTGACGGCGACGTCGATTGCGACGATGACGAATGCACCGCGTCGCAGTGCATGATGACATGCGGTGTAGACATCGACCTCGGCTCGGCGCTCGGCGCGGTGTGGGCAGGCACGACGGTTGGCGCGGGCAACGACATCACCGCTGAATGCGCCGATGGGTCCGAGGGCTCAGACGTGATCTTCTCTTGGCGCGCGGGCGAGCAACGATGCGTGGTCATCGATACCTTCGGCAGCGAGTACGATACGTCGCTGCACGTCCATGGTCCTTGCCCCGGCTTCGAGGAGTACGCGTGCGATGACGATAGCGGCAACGACGTGCAGTCCCAAATCACGCTGCTGACAGACCCTGGTGAACCTCTGCTGATCGTCGTCGATGGCTTCGGTGTGGGCACGGAAGGGCAGTCTGTACTGAACATCAACGAGTGTGTGGAGCTCTGCACCGACTTCGATGACAACGACTTGGACGGCCTGTTCGACTGCGACGACCCAGACTGCGCGGGTGACACGGCGTGCGTCCCTGAGGTTTGCGACAATGGAATGGATGACGACGGCGATGGCGCCGTCGATTGCGCGGACGGCGAGTGCGCGTCGACCCCAGCCTGCGTGGAGGACTGCACCGACGGGCTAGACAACAACCAAGATGGGCTCCTCGATTGCGCCGACCCGAGCTGCGCGCAGACCTCGGCGTGCCTGTGTGAGGCAGCCATCACCATCGGATCAAGCGCTACGGGGCTCGTTGCCAGCGGTTCCACGGTTGGGGCCGAGCGAACGGCGTCGGCAACGTGCGGGGCTGATGCGGACAGCCCGGACATGCTCTTCTCTTGGACGCCTCCGGCGACGGGCTGCTACGAGCTGGACACTTTCGGCAGTGCCTTCGACACCGCACTGCACGTGCACAGCGATTGCCCAGCCTTCGATGAGCTGAACTGCAACGACGACGCAATTGACGTCACCGGTGCCCCGGTGTCTCCGGACAACGACCTGCAGTCGCGGGTGCGCCTGGTGTTCGAGCAAGGGGTGCCCTACATCATCGTCGTCGACGGCTACGGTGATGACTCGTCCGGTAGCTACCGCCTCAACCTGAATCCTTGCGTCGAAGTCTGTGACAACTCGGACGACGACGACCTGGACAACCGCGCGGACTGTGCCGATCCCGATTGCGCCTCGGCAAGCGAGTGCATCGACGAGATTTGCGACAACGGCGTCGACGATGATGGTGACGGGGCGCTCGACTGTTTGGATACGGAGTGCGTGCTCGAGCCCATCTGCGACGAGGTCTGCGACGACCTCGTCGACAACGACGGTGACATGTTGGTCGATTGCTACGACCCCGAGTGCTCAGCGGATCCGGACTGCTTCGTGTGTGTGAGTGCGGACGCGGACATCGCCGGGTCAGTCGGCACTCCGGTGCTGAGCGGGTCGACGGACGGGACCGGGGCCGACGTGACGGCGAGCTGCGGGGGAGACGCGCGGAGCGAGGACCTCGTGGTTGCGTGGACGGCGCCCACCAGCGATTGCTACCAGTTCGACACGGTGGGCAGCGACTACGACTCGGTGCTGCACATCCACGCCGAGTGTCCGGGTTTCGAGCAGCTCGCGTGCGACGACGACAGCGGCGTGAATCTGACCTCACGCGTCGAACTCGACGTGACGGCGGACACGACCTACTTCATCGTCGTCGACGGCTTCGGCGAGAACAACAGCGGCGACTTCGCCCTCAACATCGAACTGTGCCCCTGAACGTCGGTCACGAGCGTCGGATGCGACGCCGCTCTTGAATCATGTGCTGGGTGACGGACTTCTGCGCATCTGCGGGCTCGATCAGCGTCCAAACGTCGTGGTCGCGGCTCGCCCCCACGCGCTCGAGCAGGATGTCTGCGGCTCGTTCTGCCGGCAGCGCGTCGAAGTGACGTCCGGGTAGTTCGACCACGGCGGTGCGAGCTCGAAGGTCGAGCAGCGCGGACAAGATGTGGTCCACGACAGAGCGAAAAGTGGACTCGTCGAAGCTCTGTCGTGCCCCCAAACCAAACAACAGCACCTTGTCGAATGGCAGCTTCGGTTTGCCGGGCACCAGCACGACCTCTCCCAGCGCGCCCGTTGCGAAACCTCGCTGCACCAGTCGAGATAGCCTACCCGCCAGTCTCCAATCGACCAGGCCGGTAACCCCCCGCGGTGGTCGTTCGTCTTGCGCCAGGCCACAGACCAGGATCTCGGTTCCGATTCGGTCGAGAGCGGCGAGGTCCGGAGTCGTGAAGCGCAGGTCCATCAGCTGTCCTTGTCGCCTCGGCTTTCGTCAGCGAGTTTGTCCAGCACGCCGTTGACGAAGGCGCTGCTTCCATCGGACCCATAACGCTTGGCGAGCTCCACGGCTTCGTCGATGATGACGGCGCGTGGCACGTCGGTGGCGTGCATGAGTTCGTAGGCGCCCAGACGCAGGATGTTGCGATCTACTGGGGTCATGCGCTCCATCCGCCAATTGGAGGCGACGGCTTGAATGCTCTCGTCCAAGCTTTGGCGTTGTTCCAGCACCTTGCGCGTCAGGTTGTCCGCATAGGCCCTGCCTTCGGCCTCGCCGGGGAATTGACGCCAGAAGTCCGTGATGATCCGATCCGCGCTGTGGCTGGCGGTGTCGGCGGCAAAGAGCATTTGTAGTGCGGCTTGTCGACCGCTGCTTCGGGCGCCCATGACACCAATCTCAGAGTGCGGCTTCCTTGAGCTCACGCCCGAGGTTGACCATTTCGAGCGCGGCCATGGCGGCGTCGGCCCCCTTGTTTCCGGCTTTCGTGCCCGAGCGCTCGATGGCTTGCTCGATCGTGTCGGTGGTCAGCACGCCGAATGCTATCGGCACGCCGGTGTCGAGGCAAACGCGCTCCAAGCCGGAGGCCAGACCACCCGCCACATAGTCGAAATGCGGTGTGCCCCCTCGGATGACCGCACCCAAGGCGATGATGGCGTCGAACTTCTTCGATTCGGCCAGCCGCCGACAGACCATGGGTGCCTCCCACGCTCCTGGAACTCGCACCAACGTGATGTGCTCCTCCGTCACGCCGTGGCGGCGAAGCGCGTCGCGTGCTCCTTCGATGAGTTGAGAGACGACGAAGTCGTTGAAGCGAGTGGCCACCAGTGCGAACTGGGAGTCTCGGGGCGCGAGCAGGTTTCCTTCGATCGTGTGCATGGGTTCTCGAGAGTAGTGCGAAAGTGGGGTGAGCCGCCAGAACGCATCGCGGCGCGCCGACGGACACGCGCGTTACGCGATCAGTGTTTGAGCGGCAAGGTCTCGGTCACTTCGAGCCCATAGCCGCGCAGGCCGACGATCTTTCGGGGATTGTTGCTGAGCAGGCGGATCTTCTGAACACCGAGGTCTCGCAGGACCTGAGCCCCGAGCCCGAACTGACGCAGGGATTTCCGGGCTTGGGTGGCCGGCTCGGAGCTGGAAGCGATGCTCTCGCTCGCGGGCGGGGCTTCGGAGGCGACCACGCTCTCCAGCTCGGCTTTGATGGGGCGATGCGACGGGATGTAGAGCACGATGCCCGTGCCCTGCGCTTCGATCATCTCCAACGCGCGGCGCAGATTGCGTCCGCCCTCCGACTCCGTGGAGCTCAGCAGATCGCCCACCAGCGAACCGCGGTGAACCCGACACAGCACGGCGTCGCTTCCAGGCTCGCCCTTGATCAGCGCCAGGAACTCACGGCCATCGACGGAGACCTCGTAGGTGATCGCCTGCCACTCACTGTTCGTCGCGTCCAGGCGGATGGGGCACTGGTGCGTGCGCCGCACGAGGCGTTCCGTCTGCAGCCGGTAGCGGATGAGATCCGCAATCGTGAGGATCTTGAGTTGGTGCTCCTCGGCAAACTTCTCCAGGTCGGGCATCCTTGCCATCGTCCCATCATCATTCATGATTTCGCAGATGACGCCGGCTGGGTTCAGGCCCGCGAGCTTCGCCAGATCCACGCTGCCCTCGGTCTGCCCGGTGCGTACGAGTACGCCCCCCTTGCGGGCCTTGAGCGGGAAGATGTGTCCTGGGGTCACTATGTCCCGAGGGGTCGACTCGGGGTCGATCGCGACCTCGATGGTGCGGCTGCGGTCCGCGGCACTGATGCCCGTGGACACACCGTGACGCGCCTCGATGCTGAGGGTGAACGCCGTGCCCAGGGGCGGCGCTGAACGCCAGCTCATCATCGGCAGCTCGAGCCGCGACACCTGCTCTTCGGTGAGAGTGACGCAGATCAGCCCGCGGCCGTACTTGGCCATGAAGTTGACGTGCTCCGGCGTCACTTTCTCGGCGGCGAAGACGAGGTCCCCTTCGTTTTCACGGTCTTCGTCGTCGACGAGAATGACCATCTTGCCGGCGCGAATGTCGTCGAGGGCGCCGCGCACGTGGGTGAGGAGCTCGGGTTCAATGTCGAGGGGGGGCGGTCGTTCGGAGCGCATCGTCGCTCAGGCGTGTAAGCCAGGTTGCCCCGAGCCTCAAGTCGAGCCCGAGTTCGCTCCGGATCCCGCCGGCTGGTGCCGGCCCAAAGGCCGTCGCTGGGTGGGGGCCGAGAACGCGCCTCATCGCTCTCCGAAGTACTGAGCTTATGAGTAGGCTTTGAAAGCGTGCTGGTGTTTGGAGCGTTTACCAACAACGACATCGCGGCACCTGACTCTGCTGGTGGAAGGCTAATTAGTTGACGCAGCGTTTGTGACGGAGCTACCCAAGATAACACCGATGACGGCACCCTTTCTGTCCCCGAGCTCGGCGACCGCCACCCCGATCCCGCGTGTGTTCAAGCCGAAGCGCACCGTTCCCAGCGACGTGGTGCGGCCCACCCGGGCCGAGATCAGTTTGGAGAATCTCCGCTCGAACCTGCAGAAGTTGCAGCGTCGCAGTACCGCGCCGATTTGGGCGGTGCTCAAAGCCGACGGCTATGGGCACGGCTCGAAGGCGTGCGCACGAACCTTGGAGCGGGCTGGGGCAGCGGGTCTATGTGTCGCGCTGCTGGAAGAAGGCATCGAGCTGCGCAACGCCGGGGTCACGCTTCCGGTGCTCGTGATGGGTGGCTACTACGGTCGCTCCTACAGTGAACTCTTGGCGCACCAGCTGACGCCCGTGCTGCACGATGCTGCTCAGATCGACGATCTCGCCGCCGAGGTGCGCTACCGCGGATGTGATCCTGCGGCCATCCACCTCAAGGTGGACACGGGCATGGGGCGCTTGGGCGTGATGCCCAACGAACTGCCGAGCGTGGCGCGCGCGATCCTCGCCCACCCCGAGGTTCGCTTGCAGGGGCTGATGACGCACTTCGCGTGCGCCGATACCGATCCCGACTCCGTGCGCGCTCAGCTCGACGTCTTCGAGCAGGCCACGGCGATCCTGGCCGCCAACGGTGTCGTGCCCGAAGTGCGTCACGCCGCGAACACGGCGGGCTTTCTGAGCTGCCCCGAATCGCACCTCGACATGGTGCGACCGGGCATCGGCGTCTTTGGTGTGGAGCCGCGAGCAGGCTTGGCGCCAGAGCTGAAACCCGTGATGCGCGTCGTGAGCACAGTCATCGCCGTGCGCGAGCTCGCACCCGGACAGAGCGTCGGCTACGGCGCCACCTGGAAGGCGGACCGCAGTTCGCGTATCGCCACCATCCCCGTCGGCTACGCCGATGGCCTGGCGCGCGCCAGCTCCAACCGCGGGCGCATGCTCGTGCGTGGCCAGAAGGCACCCATCGTGGGGCGCGTGAGCATGGACATGACGACCATCGACGTCACCGAGATCCCGGACGTCAGCGTCGGCGACGAGGTCGTCATTCTCGGCACCCAAAAGGGCCCCGCGGGTGAGCAAGCGATCACCGCCAGTGATGTCGCCGAAGTCGAGGGCACGATCCCGTGGGAAGTCTTGACGGACATCTCCCGTCGCGTGCCGCGTTTCTACCGCGGTGCGTGAACGCTCGTGCTCTTGCGATAGAAGTAGGCACCGGCAGCGGTCAGCGCCACACAGCTGCCCACGGACAGCGCGTAGCTGAAGCCACGAAAGAAGGCTAGTCGCGTCGTGTCACTGGCGAACAGGTCCTTGTATGTCTGCAGCAGCACGGAGCCCGTGTAGCCGACGGCATCCGCCAGGTTGATCGCGAAGACGGCGGTTCCGGCATGGCGGGTCGCCGCCATGATGCGGTCGAACAAGAACGAGCTGAACGGCACGTAGGCGAGATAAGCGCCCAGTCCGATCAGGATCATCCAGGTTTCGCCCCTGAACCAGCCCAGGTCCAAACCCAGCGTGGCGACGCCGACGAGCACCATACCGAGGCCCATCAAGGTGAACACCGCCACCAGTCCGGACAGACGCTTCTGAAACGCTCCCAGGCTGGCCATGGCCAGCAGCACCAGAAGTGCGACGGGCACCTCCGTGCGCGAGAATGCCGCCGCTCGAGCTCCGTAGCCGAGCTCTTGGATCAACTCGGCGCCGTAATTGTCGCGATAGTCCCGGAGGGCGGTCAGCAGGAAGTACGTTGCCAGTAGCAGCACCATGCCGCCCAGATAGCGCTGCAAGAAATCACGCCGCTGTTCGACGGGCATCTCGGTCCGCGCTGCGCGGGAGGCTTCGTCTTGGGCATCCGGCTCCAGAACCCCGTCGAGAAGACGCGCCATCAACGCAAACGCCGGCAAGAACACGAGCCCCACCGTCGCCGGCATCCAGTACTCGTCCACCCCCACGCTCAGCACCCATCGCCCTACGTCCTTGACGACCCCACTGGCGACGATGAACGAACAACTCAGCGCCGCCAACAACAGTTCACTCGTGCGGCGCCCCTCGAGGTAGCGCACGACCAGTCCCCACACCATGCCGAGGGGCAAGCCGTTGAGCGCCATCATCAGCGGTTTGACCGGGCGTGGGGAGATGGCGAACAGCACCAGGGTGAGCTCCGCTGCCACGATCAATCCGAGCAGCAGCTGCAGCCTACGCGCTCGGGTGGATTCGGAAACCACCCGGATGCCGATGTACTTCGAGATCGTGTAGCCGATGACCTGACTGATGACGAAGACCGTCTTCAGCTGGAGCCCGAAAAGACCCTCGCCTTCGAAGCTGGCCGCAGCAAACGGCTTGCGGAACGCGTACATGCAGAAGTACGTGCCGAAGGCAAACGCAGCAGCGGACAGATTGAACCACAGCCTCGACCACACCCGTGCTTCTGCGTTCACGGTTCCAACGCAATCACACCGCAGGCACCGATACAAGCGACGATCGCACGTCGACGGCAAGCGGGCAACGTCGGGTGCTCTTGAACCCCATGAGGTGACGCCTCGCGCGCCGGCGCCAACCTCGAGTCGCTGAGCGCCGTGTCAGCTCAGGGTGGAGCCCAACAGGTCCAGGATCGAGCTCCAACCGCCCTTGTGGTTGTCCCGCGACTCGACCGAAGGCAGCCCTGCGTGATGGAGCGTCAACTCGGTTTCACCGGGGCTCGGCTCGGTGAACGTGAGGGTCACTTTGCTATCGGGACCCGAGTGGTTCGAGAGCCAAGTGAACACGAGCTTGTCGTGCGGTTGAATGACCTCGTACACGCCTCGGTGCTCGATCTCTTTGTCGCCCGCTTGCATCACGATCAGAAAGGAACCGCCTTCGGTTCCATTCGCTTCGGCGCGCGGCACGCTCATGCCCGGAGCGGGGCACATGAACTGCTGCAGGGTTTCCGCGTGCAGCCAGGCGTCGAAGACCTTCTGTCGCTCGGCGCGAATGGTCTTCTTGATGGTCAATTCGTGGTGTTCAGTCATCGTTCTGTTCTTTCTTGGTTTCGGGGGCTTCGAGATGCTGAGCGAGCGCATCGAGACGCTCGCTCCAGAAATGGCGATGTGTGTCGATCCAGCGGTGGGCGCGATCGAGACTTCTGGGATCGAGCTCGAGCCAATGGGCCCGACCTTCGATCCGTCGCGACACCAGCCCCGCCTCTTCGAGGACCTTGACGTGCTTCGAGACGCCGTTGAGGGACATCGAGAACGCGGCGGCCAGATCGGTCACCCGCAGCCGCCCCGCCTCTCTCAGCAGTACGAGGATGCGTCGCCGGGACACATCAGACAGAGCGCGAAAGATGGCGCTGAGACTTGCCTCCTCGTCGTCACGGGCATCATCTGAGCCCGTTGGCGCGTCTGTTCGACGTTCAACCATGGGGTTGAGTATAAAGAGGTGGCGCTGATGATCAACCAACTGGTTGAATCTTTTTCGGGCTTCAGCGCTGGCTGTTTGACATCGGCCCGTAACTTCTCAACAAATGCGAGGTGACGACGGACCAGGTAAGGAGCAAGCGGGTAGCCATCACGGGCGCGACGGGGCTCATTGGCAGCCATCTGGCGGCGCACTTGGCGGGCAGGGGTTGGCAAGTGCTGCGCCTCGTCCGGCACGGTCCGCGATCGGCGGACGAAATCGAATGGTCGCCGGCAGAAGGACGAATCGATGCCGCGCGCCTGGAGGGGCTGACAGCAGTCGTGCATCTGGCCGCCGAGAGTCTGGCCGGCGGCAGATGGACCAAAGCACGCAAGCGGAGCATCCTCGACAGTCGCGTCGACGGTACGCGCACGCTGGCCCGGGCGATCCAAAGTCTTTCAGATCCGCCACAGGTGTGGCTCAGTGCTTCGGCGATCGGCTATTACGGAGACTCGGGAGCCAACGAACGGGTGGAGACGAGCCCGGCCGGTGAGGGCTTCCTGTCCCAGGTGTGCGTCGCGTGGGAGCAAGCGACGGAAGCAGCTGCGGCCAACACTCGCGTCGTGCGCGCGCGTTTTGGCATCGTACTGTCCAAGGACAGCGGCGCACTGGCCACCATGCTGCCGTTCTTCAAGCTGGGCCTCGGCGGCAAGGTGGGTAGTGGGCGCCAGTACATGAGTTGGATCTCGCTGACCGACGTGTGCCGCGCCATCGAGCATTGCCTCGAGGATGCGAGTATCTCTGGGCCGGTCAACGTCGTGGGACCCGAGCCGGCCACCAACGCTCACTTCACGCGCGTGCTCGGTGATTGTCTGGGAGTCCCAGCAATCCTCCCTATCCCGACGTTTGCCGTGAAGTTGCGCTTCGGAGAGTTCGCGGCCGAAGCGCTCTCCAGCCTGAATGTGAAACCCCGCGTGCTCCTCGAGCGCGGCTTTTCGTACGAGCACCCCACGTTGGAAGCAGCGCTGCAGAGCGCACTGTCGACCTGACACGCCGGCGCGAGGTGTGGTGGCAGGACGTCGACGCAGCTCGTCAAACCGCCGCGCGTCGTGATGCGACGCGCGCAGCATACAGGTTGCACTCGTGTGCGAGCGTCGCGTCATCTTCGCCGCGCAGGGAGCCGACGACCAGACGCGCGCAAAACGCGTCTCCCGCGCCCACGGGCGATGGCATCTGCCCCGCGCCGAGTGCGCCAGCGGCACTGAGCACTTCAGAATCGAGCGCGACGCCCGGGGCCTGGAGCGAAGCGCCCTCGCGATGCAATTCGACGCCGTGACTGCCGAGGGTCAACGCTACCAGCTCCACCCTCGCATGCGACAGCAACCACGCGACGCCATCGCTCACGCCGAGCAGTTCTTCCAGCAACGCGAGCTCTTGCTGGTTGAGTTTGATCACATTCGCCGCTGCGACGCAGGCGATCAAGCGCTCCTGCGCAAGCCGTTGCCCGCGCAGGTTCAGATCGCAAACGCGCAGGCAAGCATTCGGCAGCGCGTGCCAAATCTCGCTCAGTCGCTCGGCGGCAGCGTCGCTGCGCTGTGCCAGCGTCCCGTACACCAATGCCGAGCAGTTCGGCAGTCGTGCTCGCAGCCCATCGTCGAACTCGAGTCTACTCCAATCCATGCGTGAGAGCATGCGGTAGCAGGGCTCCTCGTGCGTCAGGTCGATGCGGACGCGTGCGGTCGCGAGCTCGGGGTCGATGCTGACGAAGGTGGTGTCGACGCCTTCGCTTTTTAGAAACGACAAGGCTTGCCTTCCGCGCTCGTCGCTGCCGACGCGGCTGACCAGACACACCGCCGTGCCTAGTCGCGCGAGATGAACGGCGACGTTGCTTGCGCAGCCGCCCAACGAGCGCTGCGCGCCCGAATCGTCGAACTCGTCCCAAAGCAGCTCCCCCCAGGACAGAACGAAAGGTCGCGTGTTCATTTCGAGAGCGTCGCAACGAAGACGTTGCAGCTGAGCGCGGGGACTTCCCACGCGCTGCCCGGGTTGAGCGTGATGGGCCCAGAGACGTCGACTTCGCGCTTCTTTCCAGGTTGGTTTTGGGCCGCCGCGTCGGGGGCCGCGAGTGTCCAACGTTGCACCCGGGCGATGGGTGCGTCGATGGTGAGCGTCGTGGCGCGCACGCTGGGGTTGACCACCCCGAGCGTCAGGCTGCGGCCGTCGTCGCGCAGGGCCGCAGTGACGTCGCAGGGAGCGAAATCGCCGTCGATGCTGAGCGGCAGCACACCGTAGTGTTCGCGGTAGAGCTGCAGCACGAGCCCGGTCGTCTCCATCTCCGCCGCGACGCGTGTCGTCTTGATCGCCCCCAGCACGTTCACGCTTTGCGCGTAGTGGGCCATCTGGATCACGTCCGAGTTCCGGAAGTACTCGTGCAGCCCTAACGCGACGCCCAGACCGTCCTGCCAATCGTAGGCGCAGCCCAGCTCACCGTAGCGATACTCGCGGTGCCAGTAGTTCCACTCGTCCATCGCGATCGGCACGCTGCGGCCCCGCAGCGCTTCGACGCGCTTCTGCAGTTCGCGGTGCCCCTCGGCGCGCTTGCGAATCGATGCTCGGAGCAGGTCCACGTGCTCCGCCAACGGCAGCTGCTCTTGCTCGCTCCAAGGCGTGCGCCCTTCGTAGAAGTGCTCGGAGAGCAGGTTCATCTTGTCCGCACAGCCTTCGAGCATGTGTTCGGACCATCCCTTGTCACTCTTGGCTTGCTCGGGGTCGTGCTCGCGATTGAGCTTGCCTTGGGCGCCGACGGCCACCAACTCGATGCTCGGATCGGCCTCCCACATCGCGTCGGCGACCTGGTTGTGCTTGATGACGTAGTGGCTGACTTGCATGAAGCCGAGCTGCCAGGGGCCGAACATCTCGTTACCCACGCACCAGTAGTGCACGCCGAAGGGGGCCTGGTGTCCGTTGTTCGTTCGCCACTGGGCGGCCAGGCGCGGAACTGTGCCGTTGCAGTATTCGACCCACTGCGCTGCAGAGTGAGCATCACCAAAACCAGTATTGACGGCGATCATCGGCTCGGCTTCGATCTCGCGACAGAGGTCGATGAATTCGTCGGTTCCGAAGTCGTTGTGCTCGACCCCCGTCCAGGCAGGGTTCTTGCGCGGCGGACGGCGGTCCCGATCGCCGATGCCGTCGCGCCACTCGTAGCCGCTGACGAAGTTGCCCCCGGGCCAGCGGTAGATGGTGCCGCGCAGTTGTTTCAGCAGCAACAGCGTGTCTCGGCGCAGGCCGCGCACGTTGTCTTCTGGCATCAGCGAGACCGTGCCGACCACGAGCGCGCCTTCGACGGCGCGGATCTCGAAGTGGGCGCCGCGCTCCAGCGTCGCTTGGGGCAGTAGGCGAAACGGCTGCTTGTCAAACGCGCCCGCGCCGAACCGCAAGCGTTGAGAGCTCGTTTGCGTCGCGTCGTCACCCCAGCGTAGGGTGACTTCGACGACCGCGCTCGCTGCCTCCGCTCGAGCCCACAGGTAGCCGTCGCACGCTCTGCCGGCGATCACGCCCAGATCATGCTGCGCGATGGTCGTTCCTGCGTCGAGCCGCGGCGAGTGGCGTCCGACGAAAGGCGCCTCGGTCGACATCGAAACGCTGCCCGTCAGGATCTGCCACGGCGAGGCGCCGACGACGGGAAAGTCGGTGTCTTCCAACTTGGTGTAGGGCTGATAGTTGGCGTTGATCGGGTAGTAGAACTTCCGATCTTCGAGCATCTCCGCCCAGATGCCGCCGTAGATGCAACGGCCGAGGTGCTCGATGAACTGCCCATAGATGTAGGGTGAGATCGGCTCTCTGGTCTTCGTTGTGTCGATGACGACGTTGTCGGCGTCGGGTGGCGTGGTCGCGGCTGGCGCGGCGGTCGCCGGAGTGGCCACGGCAGTCGGCGATTGGGGAGCGTTGGGGGTAGTGCAACCGAGGAGCATCAGCGCGAGGGTGGGTAAGCGTCGAGGTAGGGTTCGTCGATCGGGGGACACGGGGGCAGCGTAGACCATCGGCGCGGCTCTTCCAGAAAAGGCAACCTGGTAGCCGAGGCGGCCGAGCGCCCGGGCGTGAGCAGTCTGATGCAACGGAAACGATCGACCATCGGTCC
>JBNKZR010000195.1:0-13363 GCA_050301735.1 Polyangiaceae bacterium
GACTTCAAGCTGGGGCCGTTCGAGCCTGGTGTAGTGGTCGTCGAGTTGGGGGCGCCTTTCGCTGGGATGGGCAGAGGGCAGAGGGCAGAGGTCGAGTTGCAGACGGGGCAAGTGGCCGCAGCAGTCGAGCTGCGCGCGCCCAGTCGAAGCGCGAGGGTCGAAGGCCAGGTCATCGACATGCACGGGCCGGTCCCCGATGCCGTCGTGACCATCGCCCCAGCCGGCGCGGGCTTCGCGTCGATCGGTGATGGGACCCCAGCGCTGACGGATGCGACCGGTCGCTTCGTGTACGAGGAGCTGACCGCGGGCCCTCATCGTGTCTTCGTCGAAGCCAGTGGCTACGCCCCCTTGTCCCGTTCCGTCGATGCTCCGGCAACCCTCGAGCTGCAGCTGGCGCTCGAGGGCAATGCCGATGCGCCATCGAACGAAGCGGCGGTCGAGGAGCAGACGTTCTGAGCGTAGAAGTGTGGTGAATCAGGTGAGATAGACCTGCGGACTGGCGCCGCCTCCAACCCGCGCGCTGTCGGCGGTTGAAGCGACACTTTGCCCTGATGACGCTGGCGTTCGTGAGCCATTCGCGGCTTACTTCGACGTGAGGGCGCGAGTTGTTGTCGGTCGCTTCAGGTGGCCAAACGGAGAAGGGAAGTGGTTCAGTGAGTCGACGTCATACGTGGGGACATGCCCTGCTTGGTTTCAGTGTCTCGAGAAGTGCCGCGCCGTCGAGTGCCAATCGCTTGCTGACCGCGCTGGCACTGTCGAGCGCGATGTCCGTGTGGAGCGCGAACGCAGATGCCTGCGGCTGCTTTGCACCCCCGGTACCGAGCAGTGCCGAGGAGTCGTTTGCCGTCAACCAGCAGGCTGAGCAAATCATCTTCGAGGTGCGGGGCAACACGGTCAGCGCTCACGTGCGGATCTTCTACCAGGGAGATCCAGCCGAATTCGCCTGGCTCCTTCCGATGCCCAGCGTGCCCGAGCTGGAGCTCTCCAGCAGCCTGCTCTTCGGGCTGATCGACCAGCAATCGGCGCCCACGTTCATTCCCGACAGACAAGACCTCTGTCCCGAGCAGAAGTACTACTGTGAGAGTCACGGTTCCTGTGGCGGCGCCGATGCAGGGCTCGACTTCGACGAAGTCGACGACTTCGAGTCCGAACCCGGTGGCTATGCGCCTGCTGTCGAGGTGCTGGCACGAGAACGAATTGGCTCCTACGAGACAGTCACTTTCGCAGCGGACGAAGCAGACGCCGCCGTGGATTGGCTGAACGACAACGGTTTCATCATCAACGAGACGATGTCGCCGTACATGCAGCCGTACTTGGACATGAACATGGTCTTCATCGCGAGCCGTCTGGTTCCGGGCGCGGATCTGGATGAAATTCGACCCCTACGACTGACCTACGAAGCCTCCGCGCCGTCCATCCCGTTGCAACTCACGGCCATCGCCGCTGATCCGCACCTGACCGTGACATCGTTCATCTATGCCGACGAGGAATACGACCCGGCGTTCTTGCCGTTGACTGAGATCCCGGAAGGGGACTTGCTTGCGTCGGGGCGGAACAACTACCCCATGGTGTTGGCGCGCGCGGTGGACGAGGCCGGCGGCAACGCCTTCGTCAAGGAGTACGCTGGCAGGGGACCCGTCTTCACGGATCCGACCGGCTGCTGCGAGTACCCGGATGAGGACTGGTGCTACATCGGAGGCGACAGCATCTGTCAGTGCCCCGAGTCGAATTTCGACGCGCAGGATTGCGCGGCAGAAGAAGAGCTGGTCGAAGCAATCAGCATGGCCCGGGAGCTGGCGGACACCTATCGGACCATGACACGACTCACGACCCGCGTGTCTCCGGATGAGATGACGTTCAATCCCGAGTTCATCCCCACTGACAACCCAAGCGGGGGGATGCGTCTGCGCCTTCGCCAAACGGAATATTCGTTGCGGCGGTGCGAAGACCAAGTCATCGACACGGAAGCCTACGACGAGGTGACCGAGCTGACGGAGTGCGGCGCCGTGTATTGCGACTACGGCGAGTGCGTGATTACGGAACAAGGCGCTGGCTGCGTGTGCGAGGAGGGCTTCGTGGCCCGTGCCTTCGTCGACAGCGACGCACGCCCGTCGATCACGTGCGTCCCAGAAGTGAATACCGTGGATTTCTCCGCGGGGGGCTTGGACCTACCGGATGCATGCGATGGCGTCTCCGTGACCGACGGCGACTGTACCGACGTCGGAGGCTTTGCCGCGGTCGCCTGTGATGAGGACCGGGGCGCGGCTCTGGGCCCTGAGATCGGCGGCGTGGCCAGCGTCATTTGTTCGCCCATCGAACGACACTCGGGGGGACCAGGAGCGACCAACCCGACTTCGGCGTTGCTCGATCTCGAGGTGTGCGCTCCCGAGCCTCCCTCCTGCTCTGCCGACGGCTGGCTCGTCGAGACTTCGGTGAGGATCGAGGGTGTGCTGTGCGGTGATGAACCCGACGAATCCTGGTTCGAAGAGCCGCCGGAGCCCGATTGCAGTGGTTCGGATGGTGAAAGCGCGACGACGGACGTCTACGTCACGGAAGACGCCGACGGCGAGACGGTTCGCGTGGCTCCGGACGACGACGTGGAAACGACGGCGCCTCGCCCGGAACGCGTCACGGGCGGTGATGATGGCTGCAGCGTGGCCAAGGGGCGTCGTTCATCGAGGGAGTTCCCCTCGCTACTCTGGCTGAGTGGCTTGGCGCTGGTCATCCGGCGACGTCGACTCACGCCCCGACCGTGAGCCCCGCGATGCGCTGCCTGTAGGGCTGAGGAGAGCGTCCGCCCGACGCTCTGCCGTCACGCTGGTTTCAACTGGACCTCTTCGGCGTCGGCCTGATGCTCCAGGGTCGGATCGATCTCGAGGTAGCGACTGAGCCAATGCACGCCCAGGTAGAAGGGGCCGGTGTCGAGCAGCGCGACCGTGAACTTGAATGCGTAGTTGAAGCCGATCATCGTCGCCATCGTGGCGAGCGTTTGCTCACCACGCATGAGCGCTGCGCCGAAGGTCAAGCTGATGACGACCACCGAGTCCACCAACTGACTCACCATCGTGCTGCCGTTGTTGCGCAGCCAAAGGTGTTTGCCCTTGGTCACGCGCTTCCAAAAGTGGAAGAGGTAGACGTCACAGAACTGGGCTGCGAGGTAGGCGGCCATCGAAGCGAATACCGCCCCCGCAGTGCAGGCGTAGATCAAGGTAAAGAGCTCACCCTGATGTTGCAGCATGCTGCCATCGGGGAGTGGCACCGGCTGGGAGAAGTGCAGCACTTGCCATGGGGGTTGCTCGTTGGGAGCTACCGCCGGTAGCGCCTGACCCAACCACAGCGTTCCGATGATCAGAGCGTTGACCGCTAGCCCGACCCAAACGACGTGATTGGCTCGGCGCTTTCCGTACAGTTCGCCGATCAAGTCGGTGCACAGGAACGTGAGCGGGTAGGGCAGCACTCCCACGGCGAGCGACAGCGGCCCGATGTGGATGAATCGGGTGATGCCGATGATGTTGAGCATCGCCATCGCTCCCAGAAACAACCCAGCCAGCACCAGAAACACACGCTCACGACGGGCGTGCAGTTCGGAGGCCTCGATCGGGTGCAGCCGGGAGCGCGGCGTCGCCACTCAAGCCCGCTCGAGCAAGATCGTCAGCATGCGGCGCAGCGGTTCCGCTGCGCCCCAGAGCAGCTGATCGCCAACCGTGAACGCCGACAGGTAGTCCGGGCCCATGTGCATCTTGCGCAGGCGTCCGATCGGAACGTTGAGAGTGCCCGAGACCTTGGCCGGAGAAAGCTCGGCCACCGTCGATTCCTTGTCGTTCGGGATGACCTTGACCCAATCGTTGTGACGTCGGATCGCGTCTTCGATTTCGTCGAGTGGCACGTCCTTCTCGAGTTTGATCGTCAGAGCCTGCGAGTGACAGCGCATGGCGCCGACTCGGACGCAGACGCCGTCCACCGGAACGGGGGGATTGCAGCCGAGGATCTTGTTGCCCTCGGCGTTGGCCTTCCACTCCTCTCGGGTCTGGCCATTAGCCATCGGCTTGTCGATCCAAGGGATCAGGCTGCCGGCGAGCGGCGCGCCGATGGCACTCCTCGGAAAGTCGGGGGCCGAGAAGCCGTCGGTGATCATCCGGTCGAGCTCGACGATGTGAGTCGCTGGATTGTCCAGCGCCTCTCCGCAGCCGCTACTCAGCGAACGCATCTGTTGGATCAGCTCGCGCATGGCCTGAGCGCCTGCGCCAGACGCCGCCTGGTACGTCGACGCGTTGATCCACTCGACCCAACCCTGGGCGTAGAGCCCAGCGGTGGCCATCAGCATCAAGCTCACGGTGCAGTTGCCGCCGATGAAGTCTTTGATGCCGTCGTCGAGCGCGCTTTCGATCTGTGCTCGATTGACGGGGTCGAGCACGATGACCGCGTCGGGGGCCATGCGCAGCGCAGAAGCCGCATCGATCCAGTAGCCGTCGAAGCCGCTTTCGCGCAGCTTGGGGTGCATCTCGTGGGTGTAGTCCCCACCCTGACAACTGATGACGGCGTCGAGGCCTTTGAAGGCGGCCGGATCACTCGCGTCGAGCAGCGGCGTGCTCTCGCCAGCGACGTCCGGCCCGGGCTTGCCGGCCTGAGACGTCGAGAAGAACGTGGTCTCGATGCGCTTGAAGTCACCCTCTGCGCTCATCCGTTCCAAAAGGACGGAACCAACCATTCCCCTCCAACCGACGATACCGACACGCATTTTCTTTTCCTTTTGCTGGCTTGTGCCGCTGCCGTCTGGCGCTACGCTGACAGCACTCCCGACCCGGGAGGGCGGCATTAGAGGCGGGTTTTGACGGAGTTCTGGCGCATGCGCAAGCACAAGGTGGGGGGAACTGAATGAGCGCTGCGACCCCATCGGAACGCTTCTTTTCGTCGCTCCCTGAAATCGAGCGCTTTCGGGACGTGGTGGACGACCGCCTGTACGTCGACGTTCCGAACGACTGGGGCATCGTCATCACCGACGTCCGTGGTTCCACCCGTGCCATCGAGGCTGGGCGCTATCGTGACGTCAACGCCCTGGGCGCTGCCGGCATCATCGCCCTGCGCAACGCGCTGCCCGACGTCGAGCTGCCTTTCGTCTTCGGTGGAGACGGCGCGACCGTGCTCGTGCCGCAGTCCCGTCGAGAGGCAGTCGAGCGGACACTGTGCGGTCTGCGACACGTGGCGTCCGACGCCTTCGACCTCGAGTTGCGCGTGGCGCTCGTGCCCGTGGCCGAGTTGAAGGCTGCCGGAAACGCGGTGAGCGTCGCGCGATTCAGGACGAGCCCGCACGTGGCCCTGGCGATGTTCATGGGAGACGGGTTTTCGACGGCGGAGGCATGGGTGAAGGACGAGCTGCGGGGTCCGACCTACGCGATCCCATAACTCGGGGTCACGGAGGCAGACCTTTCGGGCTTCGAGTGCCGCTGGCAGCCCGTCGACAACCGTCGCGGCACGATGTTGTCGCTGCTCGTTCAGGTGTTGGCAGTAGGTGAGCGTAAGGTGGCTCTCTATCGAGAGGTCGTCGACAAGTTGGAGGCTCTGTTCGATGGCGAGCCGCCTGCGCCCATCTCCGTCGAGCGCATGCGTTTGAAGGGCGTGCTGAGTGACTACTCGACGGAAGCGCGTCTGCGCAGTGGGGAGCCGCGAGGAGAACGCTATCGGGGCTGGGTGGCTGAAGCGCGCAAACGAACCTTGATCGGCAAAGCGCTGGTGATCACGGGCAAGACCGCGGGCGGCTTCGACGGTGCGGCGTATCGAGCAGAGTTCGTTCAGAACTGCGACTTCCGCAAGTTCGACGAGACGCTGCGCATGGTGCTCGACGTCAGCGATGAGCAACGCGAACGCATCGAGGCGCTGCTCGCTGCTCATCGTCGGCGCGGCGAGTTGGCCTATGGTATGCACTGCTCCCCACGGGCATTGGTGACGTGCTACGTGCGGTCGTACAGCGGCGACCACGTGCACTTCGTCGATGGCTCGGATGGGGGCTACGCTATGGCCGCCAAACAGCTGAAGGCCCAGTTGAGCGCGTAGCTCGCGTCATGAGGTCTCGACGGTCAGGAGCTGCGCCGTGGACGTCTCACTGCCCGCAATTCCGCCTGCTGGAGTGCCGCTCCGAGACGGCGCGCTTCATCCCGCAGTGTTCGATGGAAGGTGAAGGATTCTTCCATGCCCTGGCGTTTCAGGGGCTTTCCCTCCCCAAACTGTACCCGAAATTTTTTTCACCTGGAGGGGGATGTGAGGGCGGCTAGGCTTCGATCACCCAATGCACGTCAAGTTGCTCATCGACGACATCGTTCGCCAGACCACGGTGCTGATTGCGCAGCTGTCGACCGCGGCTGGGGTTCGGGCGCCGCTGTCGAGCCTGGCTGACCAGGTGTTTCTGCAGTTGGCGAAGGAGCTCGAGGCGCAGGGGGTGCGCCGTACGGTGGTGGCCGACATGTTCGGGCTGGCGTTGCGCTCCTATCAGCTGAAGTTCCAGCGGCTCTCCGAAGCGTCACAGCAAGAGACCTCGTTGTGGCAGGACGTTCACTCGTTGCTTCAATGCGCGGCGCGCACCAAGGCGGAGCTGCAGAAGGAGCTGCGAACGGCGGAGCCAGGCGATGTCACGACCGTGCTCAACGACCTGGTGGGCAGCGGTTTGGCCTACGTCAGTGGCCGCGGCGCCACCGCGGTCTACGGTCTGACGCCGGAGACCGACCGCTTGCGCCACTCGCAACTCGACGAACATCAGGCGTTGACGCATCTCATCTGGCAGTTGATCGCGACGGGTCGGTGTGAGTCGCGTCAAGGGCTCGAAGCGCAGACACAGGTCGACCAAGCGCAGCTCGATCGTGCTCTGGAGGCTCTGCTGCGCGACGGTCGCGTCACGGAAGCGAACGGTATCTTGACCGCCCAGAGCCTCGATATCCCCGTTGGGGCGGAGCAAGGCTGGGAAGCCGCGGTCAGTGATCATTTTCGAGCCGTGGCCACGGCGATTGCGGCGAAACTCAGCTCTGGACGTTCGGAACAGGGGGATCGTATCGGTGGTGCGACGTTGCGTTTCACCGTCCACTCCGACCATCCCCACCAGGCGCGCGTCTATGGGCTGCTCGAGCGATTGCGCTCGGAGCTGGAAGGGCTGTGGGGAGAGGTGACCGATTGGAACACCAAGCACCCACCGCCGGAAGACGCCCCGAAAGTGACCTTCTACATTGGGCAGCACGTCACCTTCGACGAGCATCCCGAAACCTCGGAGTAGACTATGTCGAACTGTAGCCATCGAAACACCACTGACGACCTGACGCGCCCCGCGCGTGCCAAGTGGGCCCACGTTTGGGCTTTGGGGCGTGGGATGTTGCTCGCTTGTCTGCTGTGTGCGTGTGGCGCGAGTTCCGGCGCGGGGACGGACACCAAGACCAACTGGTTGTCCACCTGCGAAGAAGACGCGGATTGTAACGACGGCCTCTCGTGCCTGTGCGGCCAATGCAACGTCGAGTGCGAGCGCTCGTCCCAATGCGGGGACTTGGATGAAGACGCTGCGTGTTTCCCCGTATCAGACTGCGGTGGCGTGGCTGCCGTCTGCGATATGCCAGCCAGCGAGGGGACGGATGAGGCAACTGACGGCGCATCGCCAGAGGCAACGGATGTGGAGTCGACGGAAGCCTCGACTGACGGTGTGGCAACCGACGAAGGCAGCTCCGTCGATGGAATGACAGAAGCGATGGGCAGCGACGAGGTGGTGACGGACGTGCAAACGGACGTCATGCAGAGCGAGCCGACGGATGCGGGAGGCATGATGGTGGATCCCAGCTGTCGTCCGATCGAGGAGTATGACTTCTTGGGCGACGAGTGTGACCTCGTCGACTTCGACTGCGCCAACGCGTTCTACGACGACTGCGGCTGCGGCTGTGACGACGAAGCGTGCCGACCGGAGAACGAGTACGTGTCGTTCGGGGCGGATTGCGATGGGCAGCTCATCGATTGCGCGGCGGGCTCTCAGAGCTTCGAGGACGCGTGCGGCTGCGGTTGCGAACCTGTCGCTGAGGTGAGCGATTGTCGTCCCGCCGACGAATACGTGGCCACGGGGGAAATGTGCGATGCGGTTTCTTACGACTGCCTCGAGGGCGAGCGGCAATTCGCGGACGCGTGCGGTTGCGGTTGCGAACCCGATGTGGCGATGCAGTGCCGTCCCGATGACGAGTACGAAGCCCTGGGTGACACCTGTCAGGTGGTGCGCTTCGCCTGTCCCATCGGTACCCAGTACTTCAGCGACGACTGCGGCTGTGGCTGTGAAGCCGCGCCGGTCTGCGACACGACGGGCAAGCGTTACACCCTCGACGACCCAATCGCGTGCCAGACGGCGCTCATCTCTTGCGAGGAGGGCGAAATGGGGTTCGTGGACGATTGTGGTTGCGGCTGTGCCGCGCCTCCTGCCGCGGAATGTCCGGCGCCTGAAGGCACGGAGATCGACGCGAGCGTCGTGAGCACGGACCTGTGTGCCGGGCTATCCGGCGGCTCGGGTGCGCTGGTGGTGGACACTCTGGACGAGTACGAAGCGCTCGCGATGGACTGCGGCGGGTTCAACGCGGCTCTCGCACCCGAGTTCGCGGACGGAACCCGCGTCTACGTGATATTCGTCGCGGAACGGACGGCGGCCAATCTCCTGCAGGTGGTCGATACGGGAGATGAAATCGTCGTGGGCATCGAAGTCCCTCCATACTGTGGGGGCGCCTTTCCGCCGACGTTGATGATGACACTCGAACTGAACGACGACTCGACGAAGCCGATCGCGCCTGACGTCTGCTACACCGGTGATTGCGGCAATCCCGATCTGTTGCCCCCGTGAGTCCACAGGGCTCGGCTGGCCCAGGCCGGGCCACTCATCGACGTTTGTCGTGGCAAAGCCTCGAGTGCCGCGTGTACCATCTGGCCCGGAATGAGGGCAGCGTCGCAGGTACTCGGAGGGCTCTTGCTTGCGGCGACGCTGAGTTGTGGTGGCAGCAAGTCACCGCCGCAGCCGCCGACTGACGCGACGAGGGAGCCGCCCGCGCCCACCGCTGAGGAGCGCTCCCCGGGGGCCGCGCATTCCGCCGAGGTTTCCCGGGCCGAGCAGGAGCACGCCGTCGCGCCGCGCGCGATCCAGACGAACGACTCGACGCCAGGCAGCGAGCCCTTGCCTGCTCCCGATCCCTTGCTGATGAAGCCGATCCGAAGCACGGCGTTTGCGTCCCAGCTTGCCGATTTGGGCCAGGACCCGGCGCAGCTCACGCCGATTGGCGAGCTGTCCGCGTCCCAGCGGCTCGACACGATGGATCTCATCGCCGAATCGCTCGGTGTCGAGTGCACGTACTGCCACGTCAGCACCAACGACTACCAGACCGAGACGCCCAAGAAGCAGATCGCCCGCCAAATGTGGGACCGGATGACCCGTGGCGTGCACCTCGAAAGCGGGCCCGTGTTCTGCGACTCTTGCCACCAGGGAGCCCCGACTCTGCTGCAACGCTCACGCAAGAAGGACGTCAAAGCGTACATGCGGCGGGAATACGGACGCCTCGTTGGGCGAGGTGAGGGCGCTTTGAAGTGTGAGGGTTGCCACGGCAAGCCCTTTGAAGCGGACATCTTCGGCCAGCGCTGGGGGCTGAACCTGGAGCCCGCCGCGGCGGGCACCGCAGCGAGCGGGCAGCAAGTGGAGCCATGACGTGAGTCGGTGGCCGCAGGAGCAACAGGTCGTGCGCCGGGGCCCTCTCGCCTGGGTCAGAGCACGTTGGCTCAGCGAGCTCTGCGCAGCGTCGCGCGGTGTGTCGTGCCGAGTGTCGCGCTTTGCCGTGCTCTTGGCGTCGGTGCTCAGTGTCGCGGCAGGGTGCCGCTGCTCAGAGGACGATGCCGGACCGAGGCTCGAGGCCACCTCAGCGCAGTCGACTCCGGCTGCGCCTGGTACGACGGGGCCAGCGCCCGTGGCTCGAGTGGCATCGCCGGCGACATTGACCGGCGCCAGCATCGCGCGTTCACCCGACGCCAAGACCCTCTACGTTGCCGACGAAGTGAATTCGCAGCTGCACGTCGTCTCCTTGCCGTTGGCCGCCGACAGCCGTGTTACCAGCGTGAAGTTACCGGGGCCGCCCGCGCAGGTGGTCGTCGCTGCCGAGCGCGTCTGGGCGACCATTCGCGAGCCGGGATTGATTTGGGTAGGACGTGTGAGTGAACCTCAGGCAGGCGCGGCTCACGTGCCGGACGCGGGGGCACCGCGGGTCGTCGAGGAGGCGCGCATCGTCGTGCCCAGTGACGCCTGGGGTCTGGCGCTATCGCCCGGCTTGCGGCGCGCCATCGTGACCAGCGCTTGGTCGAGTCGCGTCAGCTACGTCGATCTGGAGAGTGAACGCGCGCTCTGGTCCGTCGACGTCGCTCGCGAGCCGCGTGGGGTGGTGGTTTCTGCCGACGGCAAGTTCGCCTTGGTCACGCATCTGGTTGGGGCGCAGCTGACTCATTTGATCTTGGATGATACGCCAAGTGAGCCACGGCGGATCCTGCTACCACCGGCACCGCTACGTTCGCCAGGGGGAGCGCTGCCTGCGGCACTCGGCTACGCTGGGGTGTTGTCTCCGGACGAAGGTCGTTATTACGCGGCGAGGCACGCGCTGGGCGCCCTGGGCAAGAACGCGTGGTTTGGAGCGGCCAGCGTCGATGTGCTGCGTGTGGCGGATCGAAGCCCTCTAGCTCCCGAGCGCCCACGGCAGGGCTTGGAGCAGAAGTCGCAGCTGGCCGATCAACTCATCTCCGGTGCGGATACGCGTTTTCCCGGTTCGAGTTCGAGTCCGGTAGCACAGCCCCGCGCGTTGCTCTATCGCGAAACGACGGACACGCTGTTGGTGGCGGGTGAAGGGGACGATCGAATCGTCGAGCTCGACGCGCTCGCGGTCGACCCCACCATGGCGGTGATAGGCCACTACGTGGTCGGAGATGACTACCATCCCATCTATCACGTGGCCGCGGATTGCGCGGCACCGTCGGGCATGGTGCTTTCCCCCGATGAGAACACGTTGTGGGTCCATTGTGTGGGAACGAACGACTTGGCTGAGGTCGCGCTCCGTCCGAGCGCTCGTATCGATGACGCGGGTCAGGTGCCGGGCGTCAGTGCGCGTCTGAAACTTGCGGAAGATCCGCTGGGCCCAGGAGGAGCGACGGGGCGCAAGCTATTCTACGGTTCGACGGACTTTGCCATGAGCGGAGGACTCGGTTGTGCCGGGTGTCACCCAGAGGGTCGTGACGATGGTCACGTTTGGCACGAGGCGTCGTTCACGACGGAGGATGGCGACACGACGAATTTCGTCGGGCACGCTGCCAACATTCCGAAGGAGGCTCACACCAAGGGCTACGCTCGGCGCACGCCGATGCTGGCAGGGCGCGTCTACGCCAACGGTCCCTACGGTTGGCACGCTGAGAGTCCGACCATCGTCGCGCGTGAGCTTCAGGGCTTCGGGTTACATCGTTGGGGTGCGGTGCCTCAAACGCCCCGGGCCGAGCTCGAAACCCGTGCTCGTGCCGTGTTCGATTTCCTGCGGCGGGGCCTCGTGCCGCCGCCGCGCGCAGAGCTGCCCTTGACGGCAGAGCAGCGGCGCGGGCAAGAGTTGTTTCTGAGCAAGCAGGTGGGCTGCGCGGAATGCCACGATCCCAAGACGGGCTATTCGACGCGCAAAGCGTACCCCCTGCCGCTGCTGCCGCTCGCCGACGGCTTCGACGAAGATCCCGACGGCCGCTACAAGATCCCTGGGCTGACCTATCTCGCCGGCCGCGCGCCGTACTTTCATGATGGTAGCGCCGTCAGCATCGCGGAGATCATCGACAAGAACGGCACGCGCATGGGCAACACCGCCAACCTTTCACCGGAAGATCGCGCTGCCTTGGTGGCGTTCCTCAGCACCCTCTAACCGAGCTCGACCAAGATGACGAAGCTTGCCAGACGATCGACTCACCATACGAGCCCCCAGCGCTTCGGGCTGGGTTCGATGAGGGCCGCCTGGGTCTTGCTAGCAGCTCTTCTGATCCCGGGGGCGGGTTCGGCGGCGAGCAATCCGAAGCTCGATAACCAACAACCCGCGCCGCCGGATGCGGGAGTGCCTTCGAACCGCGTTCCCACTGCGGCGCCGGTGACTTGGCCTGATACTTCGACCGACGCGCCGAGCTCCCAAGAGTGGCACGGAGCCGAGGCCGCCCTGCCCACGCGCAGCGTCGGTGTCCGCGCAAGCAATTGCCGCGTGCGGCGCGTTCGTGAGTGGGCCTCCATTCGTTGCTTCGGAATGCCGACCTCCGCCATCACGCAACTCGGCGGAATGCAGAAGGGGGTGAGCTTTCATCTCGATCCGCCGGGTGAAGATCGTCTCCCCCGCGAGGGCGTGCTCGTTTTTCCCCTTCGCCGGGGCGACCGACGCGTGTTCTCTTTCTGGACGTTGGGCGACGGCTACGACGGTCCCTTGACCGTCATTCCCGCCGTGGTCGTCCAGGCGGATTGGCAGGGAGAGCACCCTGCGCTGCTACTTCACGATGCTTTGAGCGAGCCGGTGCGCACCGCGCGCGGTGAACGGAGGAAACAAGAGAAATGATGACGACGACGCGAGTCTTTCTGATTTCGATGGGCGCTACCATCGTTGCGTGTGGCGGCTCCGCTGCGCCTGGGCCCGAGACTCCGGGTGCCGCAGGAGCACCGCCCGCGTCACCGCCCGCGGCAAGCGCTGCCGCTCCTGCGACAGGAGCCGATGGCGGGACCCAGGCGCAGGCCCCCAGCGCGATGGCCGAGCCCCAGCCGGTCACCTCGGCCCCAGCGGCGTCGGCGGTTGCCGAAGCGAGCGCCCCTGCCGCGACTGCGCCGCCTCCGCCCGCGCGCTGTCCGGAAGGCATGGCGTTGGTCGCTGGCGGGGAGTACCAGCGTGTGGGCAGCAAGGCACCCCAGCAACTCGGTGACATGTGCTTCGACGTCACGGAGACGACCGCGAAGGACTACGCGGCCTGTGTGGAGCAAGGGAAGTGCACGACGGACGGGCTCGATTGTTCGGCGCAGTCGACTTACGGCCACGAGGACAAGGCCGATCACCCCATCGTTTGCATCGAGTTCGAACAAGCCAAGGCCTACTGCGCGTTTCGCGGCAAGCGTTTGCCCACGGTGGCCGAGTGGGAATGGGCGGCGCGCGGAGGGGAGGCGGGCTTTCCCTACCCCTGGGGTCACCAAGAGCCCGCCGAGCAGGTGTGTTGGACGGGCATGCGACGCCAGACGGAGACCTGTGCGGTGGGCACGTTCGCGAGCGGACAAAGTAAGGATGGCATCTTCAACATGGGGGGCAACGTGCTCGAGTTCGTGACCTCGGACGCTGAC
>JBNKZR010000196.1:0-13309 GCA_050301735.1 Polyangiaceae bacterium
TTGACGGGGGCCTCCGCCTGGGCAACCTCGGCCCTTGCCCCTGCGTTGACGACCAACTGAGTCGCACGCTGCGCCGGGGGCAGCCGTCGAGCCGGTACGTAGACTGGGTCGCGCGCACCTCGCAGATCCACCGGCCTGTGAATGACCAGCTTCTGTCCGACCTTGATGACGGTGTTGTCCAATCCGTTCAGGCGTTGGATTTGCGATACCGTCGCTCCATAGCGCTCCGCGAGCTGGCTCAGGGTATCGCCCTTGACGACCTCGTGTTTCGCTGCTTGCCCCGCGAGCTGAACGATGCCCGAGTTGACCAGACGATCGTAAGCTCGTACCGCTCTTCGCCGAGCCTGAGCACTCACGAAACGGACGTGCATGTGCGCGACATGCCCGGGGACGTCGCGCACCAGCGCTGTTTTGTAGCCGCGTTTCTTGTCGTGGAATAGGTCTCGGATCCAAGCCTCGGGCTCACCGATGGAGAGCGCGTACTGCTCGAGCCAGTCTTGCACTTTGCGGACGATGAGAATCATCTCCACGTCCGTATCTGTGACGAAGCAGCGCAGCAACGCCCAGGTGCGCGGGAGGTCGATGTCTTGCTCGGTCGCCGCGCGGGACCACTGGGCGCCCGGCTTTCGGAAGAAGTATACATCCGCATCGCGACCGGTGCGGTGGCTCTTGTGCGGTGGGAGGTGTCCGCCGAAGCGGGCGCTCAACGAGCCAAGCATGACCGGGTGGCTGCCGGGAAACGCTTCGTGCACCTGATTCAGGCAATGCTGCAGCTGGTCGACGGTCTCACGGGTGCCGAAACCGTGACTCGGTACCGTCAGCACCCAGCGCGGTGAACGCGGCATCTCCGCTGCGTTCAGGAGATAGCCGGCGTGGGGGTGGCCGATCGACAGCGGGCCCAGCCCGCTGAGGTCTCTGGGTATCTTGGTGTTTACATCTGGCCCACGGGCGGCCTGCGCGATCGGAGGAAGCTGCCGTTTCGGTGCTTTGGGCTTACGTGCCTTCACTCCCGTCGCGCTAGAATCAACTTTGTTTTTTGATTTTAAATACTTGCCAGATGCTGCAGACGAACCGCTCCCAGCTTGCTCGGGGTCCCTGGGCCGCGCGGCAGTCTTGTCCTGAGCGCCCACTGCCGTTTCTGTCCCTCGCGCCGAGGGCACCTTCTTGGTCTCCGCCCGCGCGCCGGGGATCAGCAGGAGCGTCAGGCAGACGACAGTACCCAGCGTCAAGGTGACGCATCGGAAAGTCACGCACAACCAGCGAGAAACGGCAGGCACAGCTCTCATGTAATACCCTCACCTACATGGGCCAAGTTTGGTGGCCTCGAGTCCCTGAGACGCCGCAGCAACGCTCACAGCACCGAGCTCGCGACAATCTGCTACAACCGTCCCATGCTGCCGGAGCGCTTGAGGGATCTGCTCCCGGGACGCCAGAGCTCCGCCGCCTGGATCAGAAAGGCGTGGGAAATCGCCAGCATGCTGCCGGGCGGGTCTAAAGTATACAGCCGTTTCCTGGCAGCCAGCATTCCTTACACGGGCAGCATTGGCGCCGAAGTGGTGGATCTCAATCCTGGCTTCGCGCTGGTGCAGATGCGCGACCGCCGAGCAGTACGCAATCACCTCGGCTCAGTGCACGCCATCGCGCTCTGCAACCTAGCCGAGTTGACGGGCAACGCGGCATTGGCCTCAGCCCTGCCCGACGATGCTCGCTTCATCGTCACTCGCCTCGACACTCGCTACCTCAAGAAAGCGCGAGGCACGATCACCGCAAGTTGCCATTGCGCGCCGCACTTTTCGAGCGAACGCCAAGAAGTGCAGCTCGACGTCGAACTGCGAGACGACCAAGGAGTACTGGTCGCCAAGGCTGCGTTGTACTCCTTGATCGGTCCGGCCAAAAAGTAGCTCACGCCGAGGCGCGGGCGCTCTCCGCCTGACGCTTTCGGACCCGATGAATGGCGCTCAGCACGGCTTCGACAGAAGCAGAGAGAATACTCTCGTGCCGGCCGACACCGTAGAGCTCTTGTCCATCCATCGCCAGGTGCAAGTAGGCAACGGCCTTGGCTTTGGCACCCTTACCCACCGAGTGCTCCACGTAGTCGAGCACCTCCGCGTCAATTCCACACTCGCGCTTGAGCGCATTCATGAAGGCATCGATGGGACCATTGCCCTTGCCCGAGATGCGGCGCACCACGCCGCCGATGGACACACTGGCCGACAACACGCGCTCGTCTCCTTCCGTCGCTAGATCGACCCGCTTGTCGGCGAGTTTGAGATCTCCGTCGCCGCTCAGGTATTCGCGCTCGAAAGCCTCGTAGATTTCAGCGGGAGAAAGCTCCGCCTCCGTCTCGTCCGTGATCTTCTGGATGACCTTCGAGAACTCGATCTGCAGGCTGCGAGGCAAGTACAACCCGTAGTCCTGCTCCATCACGAAAGCCACGCCGCCTTTGCCTGATTGGCTGTTGATGCGAATGACCGCCTCGTAAGTCCGACCAATGTCGTCGGGATCGATCGGCAGGTAGGGCACCTCCCACTGAGACTTCTGCTCGACCTCGCGCGCGGCGAGTCCCTTCTTGATGGCGTCTTGGTGCGAACCGGAAAACGCCGTAAACACCAAGTCCCCGGCGTAGGGGTGCCGCGGGTGGACGCTCATGCGATTGCAGAATTCGAACACCTCGACCAGCTCGCGGATGTTGGACAGCTCCAGGCCAGGATCCACGCCTTGGGTGAACAAGTTCAGCGCGAGAGTCACGATGTCCACGTTGCCAGTGCGCTCACCGTTGCCGAACAACGTGCCCTCCACTCGGTCTGCACCCGCCATCAACGACAGCTCGACGGCCGCGACCGCCGTTCCGCGATCGTTGTGGGTGTGCACGCTCAGCAGGTACGCCTCGCGATTCTTCACGTTTTCGGCGAACCACTCGATCTGATCGGCGTAGATGTTCGGCGTCGCCATCTCCACCGTCGCCGGCAGATTCAAGATCACCTGGCGCTCTTTGTTGGCGCCCCAGGTCTCCATGACGGCCTCGCACACGTCTCTGGCGAAGTCCAATTCCGTCCCGGTAAAGCTCTCGGGGGAGTACTCGAACAGCACCTCGGTGTCGGAATGTGCTTCGGCGATTTCACGTAGCAGCCGGGTACCACTCACCGCGATGTCGATGATGCCTGCACGATCGCGCTTGAATACGACTTCACGCTGCAAGGTCGACGTCGAATTGTACAGGTGAACGACGGCACGACGCGCCCCACGCAGGGCTTCGAAAGTACGTTCGATCAGCTCGGGGCGGGCCTGAGTCAGGACCTGGATCGTGACATCACCGGGAATGCGCTGCTCGTCGATCAGCCAGCGCAAGAAGTCGTAGTCGGTCTGCGAGGCCGCAGGGAACCCGACTTCGATCTCCTTGAAGCCGAGACGAACCAGGGTCTCGAACATGCGGCGCTTGCGGTCGTGCCCCATGGGCTCAACGAGCGCCTGATTGCCATCACGCAGGTCGACGCTGCACCAAGCCGGCGCCTTGTCGATGGTTCGGCTCGGCCACTTGCGATTGGGCAGGTCGATGGCTGGGAAGGGATGGTACTTGTGGGCTGGCATCGATGACATGTTGGATTCCGTGGGCTCTGGGTGGGCGCGAGCGGTCGAGCCGGGATTGGCGGAAAGAGAAGCGTGTGAACGTTACAAAGTCAAAAACCCTTTCCCGGCTTTGCAGCTCGCAGGAAAGGGTCGAAACGAATGGTACTAGCTGGCCCTATCCTGCTCTACTCGAGCAGAAGGAGCGCAAGGGGCAAGCTGTGAGCCGGCATGACCATGGCGAGCAGTGTACGGCCGTCGATCGCCTGGCGCAACCCGCCAAAGCTCGACTCGGCGGCCGAAGCCTTCAGCGAACGCGGGGAACGCGCACCTCGCAGGGGAATTGGATTTTGATGTTCGCCACTTGGTCGGTCTGAATCGAAGTACAGGAGGTGCCTTGCACCACGACCGTGTAGTCGTTCGCCGGGTCGAGGTCCCAACCGTCTGCTCCCTGGTACGGCAGGTCGACGGTACTGCCATCGACCAGCTCGAGCTGAACGGCACCCTTGTCGGCCTGGGCACGCACGACGGCATCGTCCATCTCGAAGGCGCACGAGCGTGTCGCTTCGACCACCGCTGCCAGCTGGGTGCCGAGGGCATCGCCGTCTGCCGGTGCGAAGTAGAGTGATTCGTCGTAGACGAAGCCGTCTGGTGCGTAGGTGGCCGCGGCCCACGGGCGCCAGTCCTCGTAGAAGTCGTTGGACGGCGTCTCGCCACGGCCGATTTCGGACTCCTGCTGGATGCAATGCAGGTTGTCCGACGGCGGCGGCTGCAGGTCCAAGCCTTGACCAGCATGTGCCATGCCGTTGAGGAAGTAGTCGCCCGCTTCGGTTTCGTTTGGATCGGTGGTTTCGCCGAGAATGCCGATGACGTACGTCGTGACGCCGTTCAAATAGGCGTTTTGCACCACGCCGAACGCCGGGTCGTGACCGCACCACACGCCTTTGTCGAGCAGCATCGGGTCACACAGCTCGGGCAAGCCGTCGGTGATCAACACGAGGTACTGCGGGCCGACGGTTTCCACGGCGTTGAGCACAGCGAGGGCTTGCTCGATGCCTTCGGCGGTGGGCGTCTCGCTCTTCGATGGTGGAATCGCGGTCTCCGACGGCGGTAGCAGAGCGAGGATTTGCTCGAAGTTGCCCATCGCAACCGGGATCTCCAAGCCCTCCATCACCGGGCATTCGCCACCGTTCTGCTCGTTGAAACCGGTGAAGGTCGCGGCACCGAACTGGACGTCGTTGGAGTACGGCTCCAAGCCCGCGACTGCAGCGCGCAGGCCCTCCCAGCGGTCGTCGAAACTGCCGAATGACGTGCCCGAATAGCCGCCATTGGGCAGACTGGAGCGGAACATACTCGTCGAGCGGTCCAGCACCAGCATGACCGACGGGATCACCTTCTCGAAGGAAACTTCTGCCGAGTTGCAGACCTCGCCTTCGACGATCTGATCTTCGGGCGCAACCTGTGGCTCGGGCTCGCTCACGATGATCGTGTCTTCGCCCTCGGCCACGAACGTACCGCCACCTTCGGTTTGAATCACGGTCGCGGGAGAGCCCGCGTTAACTTCACCACCACCCGCAACAGGAGCGCCAGCAGCGGGTGTCGCCGCGCCGCCAGCGGGTGCGCCAACCGTCGTTGCGCCGCCCCCCGCGGGCGTGGCTGCTCCGGCGGCGGCGGGAGTGCCGGCACCAACGGCACCTGCCCCTTCCGTGGCGGCCCCCATGCCCGGCGCAGGCGGAGGCGTGGCGTCATCTCCGGCGCTACACGCGAAACCGAAAGCAAGACTCAAAGCAATACTGGAGGCAGTAACCCTAGGCGCAAACATCCCGCGCAGTATACGAGCCGCCCATCTCAGACGCCAGAAGCGCAGGCTCGACGATCTGCACACTCGCATATCGAATTGATGCGGCGGATCAGCACGATCCCATGCCCTGCTCCCAACTGAAACCACCGCGGCCAGTTTGGGTAGCCAGCGGGCTCACACCGAAGCGAAAACCTGGTTCGGACGTTCTGGTCGGGCCTTTGAGAACGCATTGAAGCCCTAGAGAAATCTTCCAAGAGTCGAACGAGCCATGACCGGACCCCGCGATCGCAGTATGCCGGCGCACACGGGACGCTCTCCGCGGGCGTCCCGCAACGGCGCGCGAAGCGCCTCTCAGAGCGTGCATTGCCGCGAAATCGCGCGGACACTGCGACCTTGGCTATGCTAGTGGGGCGGCTCCGCCAAGAACACCCGAACCTTCGCGTCGGGTGCGACGGGCAACGATGAGGAAGCAAGTGAGCACACGACTGAGAACCCTCTTGACTGGATTGGCCTTCAGCCAATCGCTCTGCCTTCTGGCGCTACCTGCCCGGGCGGGCAACGACGACCAAGCCCTCGCGTTGGCGGAGAAGGCGCTCTACGAGGACTATCTCAACCTCGAATTCATCTCCGCCAGGACGAAACTGCAGAAGGCCATCAAGCTGTGCGAGAAGGACTGCAGCCCAGCGAGCACCGCGCGCGTGTATCGAGACATGGGAGTCCTGCTGGTCGCCGGTCTGCAGAAGCGCGACCAGGGCGTCGACTACTTCAAGAAGGCGCTCAAAGCTGACCCCAGCATCCAGCTGGAAGCGGATCTGTCGACGCCGGAGCTCGAAAGCGCTTTCGAGGAGGCTCAAGCAGCCGCTGGCAGCGGTGAGGCGGCTCTCGGCGCTGCCATGCGCCAAAGCGTTGACGAAGATGTCGAGGGTGCCCCCCCCGAGGAGCAGGACGAGCTACTGGCCGCGGTCGAGAAGGAACAGGAAGCAGAGCCGGAACCAGAACCAGAACCGGCCCCACCAGCGCCAGAACCAGAACCAGAACCAGAACCAGAACCGGCGGGGCCAGCAACCCAACTGGACCTCGACACTTCCGATTGTCCGCCGGACTTTCCCGGCTGCGAGTCGTTCGAGGATCAGTGGGCCGCCGAAAGCGAGGAGGAGGCCGCACGACACTTCCCGCGGCACTGGCTCAGCGTCGGCTTTCAGATGGACTTCCTGCTGCTGGACGCCACGACCACGGCCTGTACTGGCGATACCTATCAGTGTTTCTACGGCGGTGGCGTCTATAGAAACCCGCAACCCACCACGACCGTCAACAACGTCCAACGCACCGGCGTCGGAGACACGGGCCAGGGCGACATCTCCTCGGGGTTGGTGCCCGCAACCCAACGCGTGCTCGTCGGCTACGACTTCGCGATCACTCCCAACTTCCTCATCGGTGTGCGCGGAGGTTTCGCCTTCAACGGTGGCCCGCAAAAAGACACCACTCCGCCTGGCAAGGAATTCATGCCGATTCATGCCGAGGCACGGGTTGGCTATTGGTTCACGGGCGTCAAATCCGGCACCTTCCGCCCCTACGCACAGTTGGGCGGCGGCATGGCACAGATCGATGGAGCCGTCAGCACCCCCATCGTGGATGGTGAACGCGCGGGCGCGGAAATCTGCGCGACGGATCCGGACTGCGTCATCCAACCCGTCGACGCCTGGAAGAAGACAGGACAGGGCTTCGTCAACATCGGACTCGGGACGCTGATCGCTCTGGGGAACGCTCACGGCTTCCTGGTCGAAGCCCGAGCGATGCAGATGTTGGGCTCGGCTGGGTTGGGCGCAGGACTGCAGGCAGGCTACGCCTTCGGATTGTGATGGCGCGCGGCAGCTCCTTCGTCTGCGCCAGCGCTTTGGCCCTGCTGGGGTGCGCTGACGACGGGGCGGAAAACCGAGATGCGGCTACGATGGCGGACGGCTCCACCGAAGCGGAGGCACTCGACGCCTCGAAGGCAGAACCAGCGGATGCTTGGACTCCTGATGCAGCGACTGACGCCAGTGCCCGCCCCGCACACCTCGATTCGGGAACGCAAGACGGCGGCCGGAGCAGCGCCGAGCTCGACGCCTCCATGCCCAATCGGACGTTGAGTGACAGCGCAACTCCACTCGACGCGACAGTGCCTCGAGACGCGAGCCACCCACGGCTCGACGCAACAGCTGCCAAGCCGACTGCACTAGACGCCAGCGCGACGGACGCGGGCGCGGCCGTCGATGCCGCGACCAGCGTCGCGGGCAAACGCGCCTTCCTGACCAGTATCCGCTACACCGCTGCGCTTGGCGGCCCGGACGGAGCCGACGCGATCTGTATGGCCCACGCCGAAGCGGAGTCCCTCGACGGCGAGTTCCGCGCCTGGCTTTCCACCCTCGATTCCACCGTCGTCGCTCGCCTCACACATCCGACAGAACCGTATCGTACCTTGGACGGCACACTCATTGCGGAGGATTGGGCCGACCTGGTCGACGGCGCGCTCGCTGCACCGCTGAACGTCGATGAAACGGGACGCATGGTCGCGGGGGACGTCTGGACCGGCACATTGCGCGACGGAGAGCCCTACGCGACGAGCGACTGCGGGGGGTTTACGAGTGCGGACATTGCCGACCGCGCCTTGTGCGGCAACGCCTCCAGTACGACCTACGCCTGGACGGAAAACATCACGCCCGCCTGCTCGACGCCATTGCGGCTCTATTGTCTGGAGCAGTGAAGCGCCGCACGCTGCGGAACCGAGTCGCACGCGAAACGAGCCAGCGACCTCACCGTGGCGGTGAAGCGAGCTGGCTCGGCGTCCTCTCGTGCTCGATTCCGAGGAGGAGCTAGCTCAAACCTCGCACTCGACCTGCACGGTTTTTCCGGCTTCGGCGTAAGGCACGAGATTGCCTTTGATCTCCTTGCCGTCGAGCTTCAGCTTCGCTGGCCCACCGCTGCCAGAGTTCTTCACCTTGATCACGTAGGTCGCACCACGGCAGGTACGCTTGACCGTGAACTCGGGGATCTCTTTCGGCAGACAGGGTTGGACACACAATCCGTCGAACTCGGGGCGAACACCCAGTAGGTACTGAGAGACCGCCACGAAGTTCCACGCTGCGGTTCCGGTGAGCCACGCGTTCTTGGCTTCACCGTGACGAGGTGCGTCCTTGCCCGCGATCATCTGCGAGTAAACGTAGGGCTCCGTTCGGTGGATGTCGCTGATGTCTTCCAGATACGCGGGCGTGATCTTCTTGTAGTAGTCGAAGGCGTTTTCGGGGCGCCCCACGACCGTCTCCGCGATCATCACCCATGGGTTGTTGTGGCAGAAGATACCGGCATTCTCTTTGTACCCTGGCGGGTACGAAGAGACCTCGCCCAGTTCGATGTGGTACTTGGTGTACGCTGGGTTGAGCAGCACGATGCCGTACTTCGTGTCCAGCCGCTCTTTGACGGCATCGAGTGCCTTCTTCGCTTCGCCGGACTCCACGCCAATTCCGGCCATCACGCAGTAGCCCTGAGGCTCGATGTATATCTTGCCCTCGTCGCACTCGTTGCTGCCGACCTTGTTGCCGAAGAAGTCGTACGCGCGCAGGAACCAATCGCCGTCCCAACCGTGCTCGAGCACGGTGCCAGCCATCTTGTCGACCTCTTTGCGCGCACGCGTCGCTTCAGCCTTGTCGCCCAGGCGCTCAGCCAGATCGGCGTACATCGGACCGATGTGACAGAACATGCCGGCGATGAAGATCGACTCTGCCGTGCGCCCCTCGCGGTTGCCCGTCGTTTGGTACGACTCGTCAGGCTCTGCGCTGAAGCAGTTCAAGTTCAAGCAGTCGTTCCAGTCGGCGCGACCGATGAGCGGCAAGCCATGCGGCCCCAGATTGTTGAGCACGTGATCGAACGACGCTTTGAGGTGGCCCATCAACGTGGCCACGTTCGACTCGTCGTTGTCGAAGGGCACCATCTCTTCGAGAATGCCCATGTCACCCGTCTCTTTGATGTAGGCAGCCACACCGAGAATCAGCCATAGCGGGTCGTCGTTGAAGCCACTGCCGATGTCGTTGTTGCCCCGTTTCGTGAGCGGCTGGTACTGATGGTACGCGCTGCCATCGGCGAACTGAGTGCTCGCGATGTCGATGATGCGCTCTCGAGCGCGCTCCGGGATCTGGTGCACGAAGCCGAGCAAGTCTTGATTGCTGTCTCGGAAGCCCATGCCACGGCCGATGCCCGTCTCGAAGTACGAGGCACTGCGGGACATGTTGAACGTGACCATGCACTGGTAGGGGTTCCAGATGTTGACCATCCGGTTGAGCTTCTCGTCGGGTGAATCCACCTCGTAGATCCCCAGCAAGCCGTCCCAGTACTCACGCAGCTCCTTCATGGCTGCATCGACCTTGGCGTCGGTATCGAAGCGCGCGATCAACTCCAGAGCGCGCTTCTTGTTGATCACGCCGGGCGACTCCCACTTCTCATCCTCTGGGTTTTCGATGTACCCGAGCACGAAGACGAAACTCTTCGTCTCGCCAGGGGCGAGTTCGACGTTCAGCGAGTGTGAAGCGATCGGGGCCCAGCCACTGGCGATCGTGTTCTTCGACTCGCCAGCGCGCGGCACGTCCGGTTCGCCGTAGGTGTTGTACAGGCCGAGGAAGCTCTCCCTATCCGTGTCGAAGCCGGCGACGTCGGCATTGACGTGATAGAAGCCGTAGTGATCGCGGCGCTCGCGGTACTCCGTCTTGTGGTAGATGGTGCTGCCGATGACCTCCACCTCTCCGCAGCTGAGGTTGCGCTGCAGGTTGGAGCCGTCGTCCGCCGCGTTCCAGAGGCAGAACTCGAGGAAGCTGAAGAGCTTGACCGTCTTTTTCTTGGAGCTCTTGTTGCTGAGCTTGACCTGGTGAACCTCGGCATTCGCGCCCAACGGCACGAAGAAGAGCTCGCTGACCTCCAACTCCCCACGCGTGCTGGTGATCCGTGAGTAGCCCATGCCATGCCGACACTCGAACGCATCGAGTTCGGCTTTGACCGGCATGTAGCTCGGAGTCCACAGATCGCCACCGTCGTTGACGTAGAAGTAGCGACCGCCCGCATCCGTCGGAACGTTGTTGTAGCGGAAGCGTAACAACCGACGCAGCTTGGCGTCACGATAGAAACAGTAGCCGGCGGCCTGGTGCGAAATGATGCCGAAGAACTTCTCGCTACCTAGGTAGTTTATCCAAGGATACGGAGTCTTCGGGGTGGTGATGACGTACTCTCGGCTCGCGTCGTCGAACTGCCCAAATCGCATGGTTTCTCCTGCTGAACTTTCCGGGAATGAGGCGTGAGCCCATAACACCGGCGGCGCCTTTTGTCTGCCCGCTTTGGACAGCCGACGCCGCCAATGTAGAGAAATGGGGCCTAGTTGCCTCCCTTTTCATCGATGTAGGCGGCGACCCAAGCCAGGGGCGCGTTCCAGTTGATCGTGATCTCGTTGACCGACCAGGCCTCGATGTGATCGATGAAGCACTTTTGGGGCTTACATCCCTGCAATCCTGCGGCCTTGACGTAGGGATCCTGGAGCCCCGAGTTTGGTCCGCCGGAAACGATACCAGGAGGCGGAGTTGGGAAATTCGAGTTCGCCTGGTTTGCCCAGAAGCGATGGTGCGGGTGCTCCAGCGGGCGCTCACCATAGCCAGTCACATAGGACTTGCCCATAGCGTTGCGGCCCAAGAGGTAGTCCATTCCTTCGCTGATGCCATCTAGGTACTTGGCGTCCTTCGTGAAGTCGTAGGCCAGACCCATGGTCAGCATGTTCGTCAAGACGAAGGAGTTCGACCCCCAAGGGTAGTCGCTGCCGCTTGGAGCGAAGGGAGCGCCGTAGCCTTCGCTGTCGGCGTGGGACATGTACTTGTCGGCCAGCGCGATCAAGCGCGCCCGCTGGGCCTCAACCTGGTCCTTGGGCAACTTGCTAGGCACGACCGCAAGCGTGATGGCTCCGAGAGCGTCGGTCTGCTGCCACGTCATGAGCGACTCCGTGGCGTCATCTTTGAGCAACGTCTTGTTGTGCTTGTTCTTCGAGAGCGCATCCAAGTACGCCTGCTTGCCGGTGGTGACGTAGAGCTCAGCAGCTGCCCAATAGAACTCGTCCTCGACGTAGGCGTCGTCGTAGGGGCCACCACCCTCTTGGTTGTCGTTGGGTGGCGCGTACAAGTTCGGGAACTTCTTGGCGGCGTCCCAGGCTTTCTCCGCTGCGGTCAGGCAGGTGTTGCTGAACTTGCGGTCGATGCTCTTCCAAATGCGCGCGCACTGGGCCCCGGTGGCGGCCAAATTGAGCGTGGCCGCAGTGCTCACGGGGCGAAGGTAACGCTTGTTGGGATCCTCATGTGGAGCCAAGCCCAACGCCGTCCACTTCTCGTCGTGCATCTTGTGATGCACCATACCCGCCTTGTCACCCGAGGGAGCCTGCATCTTGAGCATGAACTCCATCTGCCAGCGCGCCTCGTCCAGAATGTCCGGTACGCCATTGCCACTCTCGGGAATGTTGAGCTTCTTGTCGCCAACGGCCTTGAGGTCACCGCCCATCGCCTTGGCACGCTCATACTGGTTCATGAGCGTCCAAACGGAGATGCCTCCGTTGACGACGTACTTGCCCTGGTCACCTGCGTCGTACCAGCCACCAGTGACGTCGAGCTCGTAGTCGCAACCCGCCCCATCGTACCAACCAACCTTCTTCAAGATCGCAGCTGGCGTGCACGCTGCCTTGTCTTCGGGGTGCCCCGCAGGACGCGTCCACTTCTCGTCCTTGGCGTACGGCATCTCGATCGCGATGCCGGACCTGTTCTGATAGAAAAAGTTCAGAGCGTCATACTTGAGCTGGGAGTAGATGTCGTTGGCGATGTCGAACGGATCGCTCTCGCTGTCCCCTACCTTCAGGACGTAACCCTGACCGGGCGTCGCGAATTCGCTGAAGTCGATCACGTGCACGTGATCGCCGGAATAGCGGTCATCGCCGAGTACCTTCGTGTCACCAGACGCGACGGCGGTTCCATCCTTGATCAGCTCCCACTTCTGAGGACTGGTGGCATCGCTGACTAGTGTGGCCTCTTTCTTGCGCTTCGGAAGATATCCCAGCTGGTTGACGCGCACGTCCGGTAGGGGTGTCGCCATCTCGGATGGCGGCGGCGTGAAGTCAGGATCGCTGAGGTAGATGTCGTCGAGACATACCTCGAACGGTACCGCCTTGGCCAAGCCTCCACCGAAGTGGATCGCGAACTCCGCCGTGGGATCGTCCTCAGTGCCACCGGTGAACCGCGCCTGGTAGACCTGCGGCGTGGTGGTGATGGTGATCAGGCGGCCGAAGTACTCCTGATACGGCGGCCCCGCCATTCCAATCTTGGGGTAGGCCTTGGTCTCTGCGGAGGCCCAAGCACGGAACTGCACCGTGTAGCTGTGACCAGCCTGAATCACCATCTCGCGATGGCGAACTTGCGCGTCCCAACGATTGGTGCCCTGGTTCTCGACGGTCACGCAATAGGCACCGGCGTCCTTCTTGACCATGGCTTCACCCGCCGCTGGCGGAGTGAACGAAGCCATCCAAGGCAGGCTTCGGCCATCCTCGAACGTAGATGCCTTGAGCAGATTACCGCCTGGAGGAGCCGGCACACTGCCTGGCCCTGCGGGCTGAGCTGCCGTCTGCTGGGCAGCGGGCTTACCGCAACCCGCAGCGATGAGCGCGAACAAAGGCAGCGCCGCAACCACTGGGGTCAAACGGCGCGCCAAAGAGAACGAGGAACACAAATGCTGCATGAAGTTACTCCTGGGGGTCCATCGAGTGGCAATTTCGAGGCTACTGGGTATCCGTCGACGTCAACTCACTTGCCGCAGCCGCGGAACTCCATGTTGTCGACCCAGATGTCGTACGGGCCCGGCTGTTTGACTTGGAATTGAAGGGCGAACATGCGGTCGACG
>JBNKZR010000197.1:0-13302 GCA_050301735.1 Polyangiaceae bacterium
CCAAGACCGCGAGACCGTCAATCGCTATTACGACGCGACCCCCGCCATCGTCGAGCGTGCCATGCAGCGCTTCGGCGAGGTCACGGGCCGGCATTACCAGCTCTTCGACTACCACGGCGACCCCGACGCCGAGCGCGTCATCGTGTGTGCGGGTGCGATCCACAGCCCGGGCCTCTTGCTCCGCTCGGGCATCGGTCCCCACGACGTGTTGAAACGTATCGGCGTACCCGTCGTGGTCGACTCCCCGGTGGGACAGCGCGTGCTCGACCATCCCGGCCTGGCGTTCTTCCTCAAGCCCAAGAAGCGCGACGTCGCTCGCGTGCGCGCGCCGCTGATGCAGTCGATGTTGCGCCTGGGCTCCGAGCACGACAGTCACGAGGGCGCACTGTTGATCCAGCCCGGTTCGTTCTTCGCAACACCCTACGCGGACATGCCACTGGTCAGCTTGATGACCGTCGTCGAACGCCCCGTGGGCACGGGCGCTCTCTACTGGTCGTCCGCTGCGCCCCGAGCTCGCCCCAAACTCGATTCCCGTTTTCTGGTGGAGCCCCGAGATCTCGACCAGGCCATCGAGGGTTTCGAGCGCGCGCTTCAGCTTGCTCATCATCCCGCAATGAGCCAACTGGCGAGCCCCATCATCCCGACCAACGGCGTGCTGAGCAGTCCCAAGCGGATCCGTCGTTGGGCCCCCTACCTGTGCGACTCGGGTTACCATCCGTGCGGCACCGTGCCCATGGGGCCCGAATCGGCGGAGTGGGCCGTGTGTGACGGCCGAGGCCAGGTGCGCGGAGTCGAAGGGCTCGTCGTCGCCGACGCCAGCTCGTTCCCGACAATCCCTTCGGCCAACATTCACGTCCCGACGCTGATGCTCGCTGAGCGCATCGCTGAATTGCTGGACGCTCCCGCACAGCCCGTAGCCACACCGTCATGAACATCGCCCAACTCGTCGAAGCCTCTTCCTCGCCACAGCGCATGAGCGCCCTGCTGGACGAACTCGATGCCGCTGAACGCAAGGCACTGGTCCTGACGCTGCGGCCGCGCCAGCTGGCCCGACTCTTCGACGTCTGCGCCGACAACGCCCCGGCTCGCTTGGCCGACATCGTACCGGACGACGTGCCGCCGCTGACCGAGGTCATCCATCACGGTAAGAACTCGCTACCGCTCTTCAGTCAGTTCCAGAAACGATTCTGCCGTCCACCTAGCGCGGAACCAAAACGCCTCTGGGGCTACAACGAGCAGACGATGCGCGCGTTGACCGGTCCCGGCTACTTCGTCGTGCATCACGTCGAGGGCGAGCTCGCCGTCGACTATCGCGAACTACCCTCTGAAAGGCCCAGCTCCTGGCCGCCGATCCTTTCCAACCAGGCGAGGCTTTCCCGCTTCGTGTATGAGGGGAGCGTCGACGTATTGCGCAAGCTCGGACGCGGAGTGACCGTTGGTCGCGTCTACAAGGCCGGCAAAGCGCAGGACGCGTGGTTTGCGCTGGCGCGTGCCGACAGATGACTCGTTCGTGGATGAACTGACCGACAGCTCGGAGCACCCAGCAGGGGAAAAGCGCCCGGCTCGACGTGCCGTCGTTCACGACGGGGCTTGGGCCAGTCGTTCGACTTCGACCGCCATCCGCAGCAACGTCACGGGATCACCGAACTGCGTGTAGATGGCGACGTCGGCGGCATCGCGCCCGTAGGCAATCGCGACACGACCGCCCGTGAGCTCGAGTTGCGTCGGGTCAAACGTGTACCATCGACCACCGACGTACGCCTCGAACCACGCGTGCAAGTCCATCGGCTGAAGCGCCTCCAGATAGCCCACGACCATGCGAGCCGGGATCGACAGCGCGCGGCACAGCGCGATCCCCAGATGAGCCATGTCTCGACACACGGCGCGACTGCGCCCATTGACTTCACACGCGCTGATCACTTCGGTTCCGGCGCCGGGGGTGTACTGTATCGTGCTGCGTATGTAGTCGACGATGGCGGCGCATTGGTTGTAACCAGGCGCCCAACCTGCTGCCAAGGAAGACGCCAATTCGCCGAATCGGTCGGACTCGCAGAAGCGACTGGGCAGCAAGAACGGCAGCGTTTCGTCCGGAAGATTCTGCACCTCCACGAACGGCGCGCCGGGTGCGGTATCGGCAAAGTCGGCGGCCTCGATGTCAGCCGACGTCCGGATCGAGAAACGCCCGCTCGGAGCGACCAACCGCTGACACAGATTGCCAAACGGGTCGGTGAACTCGACTGCCGGGACGCTGGGCGACAGCACGTATTGTTCCCGCGCCACCCACTGCTGCCAGCCGCTACGGGGCCGAAGCATGAGCAGGAACGGCGTGCTCACCGCGATATCGAACTCCAGCAGACAAGACGCGTGCAACCACATGGCTCCATTGTCGGTGAAATGGCTTTTCCGGGGCGAGTCCAAACCAAGATAGCGCTGCATTTCTCTCCGCAACCGGCTCTGCCAACGACAGGCCGAGCCTGCCCGCACGAAAACGGCTCATCAGCCTGACTCCAGTGCCTCCGCGTAACTGACCATGCGACGCGTACTCTCGTCCCAGAGCGCAACCCGGAAGCAGGCGATGATGTCACGCGGGAAGAGCGTCACGGTGACCGCCGCCCCCTGCAGTTCAGGCAACGCCTGCATCGCCTCGGCAAGTCGATAGAACGGAATCGTTCGATTCAGATGATGCACGTGGTGGTATCCGATGTCGCCGGTGAACCAGCGCAGGATGAGCCCCAAGTCGAGATGACTGCTGGAGACGAGTGCCGCCTTCTCTTTGCTCCATTCTCGTTCAGTCAGCAGCATCATCCCCGGGAAGTTGTGCTGAACGAAGAACAGGTACGCCCCCAACGCACTCGCGACCAGATAGGGCAGAGTGAAAGCGAAGAAGGCCATTGCGCCGCCCCCGAACCACCACAGAAGGGCAACGCACCCGCCGTGCACCAACAGCGCCGCCAGGGAGTCCGTATGCCGCCGCCAGTCTTCGAACAGCGGTACGATGGTCATCGACATCAAGAAGATCGGGATCGCTGCCAACGCGATGGTCAGCGGATGGCGACTCAGCCGGTAGATCACGCGCTGCCACTTCGACGCGTCGCGATACGCGGCCACCGTCATCAACGGAAACCCACCCGCTTGTGGATGACCGAGCTTGCCCATGTGGGTGTGATGAAGGTTGTGATAGTGGCGCCAGGAGCTGGGCGGGGCGAGCAGCAGGAACCCGCAGAAGTACAGGACCACCTTGGCCACACCTGAGCGCCTCAGGATCGCGCCATGAACGTAGTCATGGTAGAGAATGAACACGCGCACCATCAACAAGCCCCCGACCAAGGACGCTGCCAGTCGGAGTGGCCAGGCGGAGCTGGTCGCGGCAACGGCCAGCACGCCGAGCAGAATCGCCAACGTACTCCAAAGAAACCACCAGCTCTTGGCGCGGACCTCTTCGGCGAACGGCTTCGTCGCCGCCGTCAAGTCGCGCCCGGTGCGGGGCTCCGGTTTTTGAGCCGCCGGGAGGTTCGTATCGTCGAGATTGCCGACCAGACTTGCCATGCTGACCAGATTTGCAAAACCGAGGCCAACGATCGGCTGCGGGGGGACCCGATGACGTGGCGGTGCCGTGCGCGCCGCACGACGCACGGCTTTCGCCCGACGCGTGCATCAGCAGCAAGCATTTCGCGCGCGCGCGGGCACTTGTGCACGGGGTCGAGTTGCTGGTCTAGTGTTGGGGTGCTGAGTCGACCTCAACCGCCAGCCCGTTCTTCGGGCAGGGTGTCACCCCATCTCGCTGCGCCGGCGTACCATCCGACAGCACGTGCGCGCAGCCTCCGATGGGGAGCGCCTCTGTCGTTGCTGCTGCTCGCTTGCGAAGACGGCGGGGATGGCGCGAGCTTCCACTCTTCCGCTCCGGGCGCGAGTGAGCTGGCGGACAGTGGCTTCAATGCCGATGCGTCGGTGTCGCTCGACGCATCGGCAGGAGCCGGAGCCAACGATGCGCGGCATGGGGACGCTGCGGGCACAGGCAGCGAGCCTGCGGCTCCACTGCGGGATGCAGCTGCCGTCGACACGGGCTCCGACGCGAAGGTGCAATCGCCCGTCGTGGACGCTTCGTCGCTGGCTTTCATCGTAGCGCCCACTCTGAGGGACAACGAGCGCGCGAGCGCCCCGTTGGTGGCAATACTAGAACTCGAGACCAATCGTCCTGCGGAATTCCTCGTGACCGTTTCCGGGGGTGGTGAACAGTGGACGCTCACCCTGCCCGAAGCAACGAGCTTCGAAGAAGCCATCGTCGGACTGAAACCCGACACGACCTACTCCGTAGAGCTGGACGCGAGTGACGGCGAGGAGCACCTGCTTGCCGCCCCCCTTTCGTGGACGAGCCCACCGCTGCCCGAGGACTTTCCGCTACTGAAGCTCGTGCACTCGGAGCCCTCACGCATGGAACCGGGCATGACCCTGTTCAACGTCAACACTCCCAATTCCGCGTCCTTGGTCGTCGTCGACCACGAGGGCGAGGTCCGTTGGTTCTTCCTCGACCCAGACAACCCCGCATTCGAGGACCCACGTCGTCTGTACAACGGCAACTTCCTGGTGGTTCGCAGTCGGTGCAGCGTGATGGAGGTCGATCTCCGGGGAGAGATCGTGCGCATGTGGCACGCCTCGGAGTTCCCGGGCACCTGCGAGGTCCCTGACTGGAGCACGCCCGTGCCCATCCAAGCGTTGCATCACGACGTGCAGCGGTTGCCCAGTGGTAACTTCTTGGCGCTCTCCACCGAAGTCAGGATGGTCGAGGACTATCCAACGTCGGTCGACGACGCTGACGCACCGCGCGCGGCTGCGGCCGTCATGGGAGCGATCATCGTCGAGTTCACTGCCGACGGAGAAGTAATCGAGGAAGTGCCGTTGTTGGACCTCTTGGACCCGACGCGGGTGAGCCGGGATTCTCTGTCGACGAGTTGGCCTGCTTCCTATTCTGCGCCCGACGTGACGGCCTACGATTGGGACCATGCCAACGCCGTCGCGCTGGATGAAGCCGCGGATGCCTACTACGTGTCGTTGCGCCACCAGGATGCCGTCATCAAGATCAAGCGCTCCACCAAGGAGTTGCTCTGGATCCTCGGCACCCATGCCAATTGGGACGCGCCCTGGAGCGACAAGCTGCTGACCCGTGTGGGCGAGCTGCAGTGGCCGTTCCATCAACACTCCGTCGAACTGAATCCACTGGGTTTCGCCCTCTACGACAATGGCAATCACCGTGCCGCAGCCTTCGAGACGCCAGCAGAGCCTTACAGTCGCGCCGTGATCTACGCAGTGAACGAAGACGACTTCAGCGTCGAGGAAGTCTGGAGCTATGGCTCGGCGGGCGACGATGCGTTCTTCTCCCCCACCCGGGGCGACGCCGATTGGCAGCCGGAAACCGGGAACATGGTGCTGGCCACTGGCAACATCCGGACCGCTAGCGGCGCTGCGTACGGGCAGGTTCTCGAAGTCACTCCCGAAGGGGACTTGGTGTTCGAGCTCGACGTCGGGGACCGTTCGGATGACGAGTCCAACACCTCGCGCCACTCGATCTACCGAGCGCAACGCCTGAGCGACCTCCGAAGCCAAACGGCACCATAGCGCTCAGCGTCCGCACGCGCCGAGTCCACCCGCTCGCTCGTCGGCAACGCACGTTTGTGCACGCGTGACCTTGGCAACGCTTCAGTCGGCCTTAGAGAACTCTTTAGTCCGAGTAGTGAACGTCGTTGCCGTTCATACATCGCTTTGACCAATCACAAGCATCGGCTTTTTCGGTCAAACGATGACTCGCGCGGGCGACGATGCCCAACACACGAGCAGTCAGCAACGAGTTACCACACGAGAGCAAAGGAGAACGTCATGAGAGTAGCCACTTGGATTGTCGTCGGAACGATGGGTCTCATCGCCGCAGCATGTTCCACCCCCACACCGCCCCAGGTTGCCGCCGCGGGTGCGGCGAGCTGCAACATCCAAACGGACGATCAGCTCCTGGGTGCCGTCTATGAACCCGGCGCGATCTACGACGTCAAGCCGATCACCCGGGGCTCGTTCTTCTCAAATGAAGAGGAGACCGTGGGTGCAAAGCTGTACGTGCATGCGCCGCCCGGTGTCACGAAGGAGTACCTGGAGCGGCAGCTTTCGTGCCACGCCATCGCGGGGGAGCCCAAACATCCCCACGATCCGTTCAGCCCCGCGCAGGGCAAGGTGACGGAGGTGGACGTGTACTCGGCGGGTGGTGGCTTTGCGATCCACATCATCGGTGAGGAACGGAACGGCGACGAAATACTCGCCCGCGCAAAGTCCATCAGGGCCAGCCAGTCACAAACGCCGCAGGTGAGCACTGCCGCTGACGAACGCGCCGCATTCTGAACGGTTCGAGTGGCGGCTGGTGTGAGCTAGGTCCCTTGCGGCGTGCCGACTCGAGCGCGCTCGTAGACGCGCACACAGAACACGATGGCAGCCTCCGTGTGCACGAGCCTGAGCCCTTCGCTGGCAACGAGTCCATCGACTCTTGCCAGTGAGTGCACAAAGGTCCGAAAGCGCCAGCGCAAGAACGTGCGCGTGAAGAAGTTACCGACCAAGACCGCAACACGGACCCAGAGAGAATCCTTGGGCAGAGTGATCGCATAGAAGCGCGTGGCTTTGCTGGCGGAGCTCCGCACGAGACCCTCGACATCGGGATAACAGCAGATCACCTTGTCGAGAGTGACGACCGTGGCCGGCTCGACTCGAGCCGCCACTTGCGTGAAGTCCCCCTCGATGCACCTCTGGCGCTCCGCGTAGCCGCGTTCGGTCGCCGCTTCGTGCAACAGGGCCAGGTAGGAGGTCGAGGCATCGACCGCAACGGTGCGATCGGCACCGTCAGCGGCGAGTTCGTGCTGGAGCACCCCGATACCGCCACCGATGTCGAGGTGAGAGAAGTCGCCCTCACCGGCGAGAGCTCGACGCACGGCTTTCAGGAGCTTGGCCGTGACGCCCGTAGCCCCCTTCTTGCGGTACGTGCGCAGCTCTCGCCCCGCCTGCCGCGCGTCGAAAACCTGATCGTAGTCTTGACCTCTGCAGCACGGCATCGGGCTTACTCTAGCTGGGCTCGTCGTCGACGTCACCAAGCGTCGCGCTGAGGCCTACTGGAGGACGGCTTTGAGCGCGTTGAACCAGTTCTCTCCCATGCGGCGAGCACCGTCATCGTTGGGGTGAACACAATCGTCCGCCTCTTGCGGATCGGAGTTGGTCCAAAGGTCGGCAACGAACACCGGCGACTCAGCAGTACTGATCTCGGCGGCCCAGGCCGGTACGGCCATCACCAACTCCTCGGCATTGGCGGTACTATTGTCGTTGGTGCAGTTGTCGGTGATGATGCGTTGGATTTGGGCAACGAACACCACGATGTTCGGATTGTGCGCCCGCGCCTGCTCGATCAACGTCGCGTAGTTGTCGACAATGGGCTGTACGGGTGCGGCACCTCCCCAGACGTCGTTCACCCCGAGCTGCAACATGACCAGATCGGGATTGTGACTCGCCATCAGCGGCGCCATACCTGGGTACGTCTCGTCGGGAAAACAATTCGGAACCGTGAACGACTCCTCTGTGTACTGCCCGGACGTCGTGCAACTGACGGCACTGTGGCGGACACCACCCCCGCAATCGTCGTCGTACTCGCCGACGAACTCGTAGTTGGTGATGCCGTTGGCCTGGAGCTCTTGATCGAGGTACTTCTTGTAGCAGCCAGGCCCCGCGGAGATCGAATCACCGACGATCATGATGCGCGGAGTGGTCACGCCCTCCGGAAACACCGATCCATCGCCGGCTGGCGTCGCGGGGACCGGCGTGCTGGGCACCTCGGCGGAGGGCGGATCGGAGCTGGTGGCTGGGGACGCAGCATCGACCGGTGTGGGCTCGGCCGCCGTGGGCGCGGCACCGGGCGTCCCAACGTCGCCCGCGATAGGAGTGGCTGTGGCCACGGTACTCGGCGACGTACCGTCGCTCGGCATCGCACCGTCGCTGGGCGTTGCAACGTTACCGGTTACCGGCTCCGTCACCGCCGGCGACGCGGCCCCAACCGACGCAGGGTCGGACGCCCCTGGGGCAGCCGGTGTCTGGGTCGCATCAGGCATCGCGCCGGGCGCCGTAGTTCCGCCCGCTTGCTGGGCGGGAGTCACGGCACCGCCCGCAGAGGTGCGCTCATCGGTGCCGTCGCTACAGGACAGGAGCAGCGCCAGTAACAAAGGAATGCCAGCCACTCGAACCGAGGATGAAGAGAGAGCCATCGCTGCGAATGATACTCACCGAGCCAGACGGGCGTCCATCTCGTCGTCCGATGTGGGCGACGCGAGGCCCTGGCTGCGATCGACGGCTTCCCGCCCGCAACACGGGAGGACAGGAGAAGCTGCCGAAACGTGACTCGGTTTCATTTCGATGTACCTGACCGGGACACGACGCGGGCACGCGCCGGCGACCGTGGAGAACACGGTCACCGGGCGGGCGCTCGACTTCGACCACACAGAGTGCTGTCACGCGCGCTAGCGATCTCCGAACATCGGCATCGCCGGATCCTCCTTGCGGGCTTCGACCAGCGCTTGCTCTGCTCGCGCCAGACGCCCGGCAAAGATGGACGCCCAGCCCAAGTCGAGCCAATCCCGTGCGCTCGCGTCGGGAGCGCTCACGACCTTCTCGTACCAATCCGCAGCTTCGGCGAAGCGCAGCGCCTGACGGCAGGCCTCAGCCTTCTCACGTGGGCGCTCGGCGCCGATGGCGTCGGCCTGGGTGTCGTAGTCGGCGAGCTTCGCCGCATCGAAGAGTCGTTCGCCGCCAATGACGGTCACCACCAGCGGCCAACGCCTCAAGCCGCTGATGCTCACGCCGCCGCCCTTCTTGCTCAGACTTGCTCGGTAGCGCACGGTCTCCGTTGCATCTCCCGGCACGCCGAAGTCGACCGTCCATTCGTAGACGTCTTCTTGGCCCTGCGCTGCTCCTCGGTCCTGTTCCGACTCCACTCGGGACACGTCACGGATCTTCACGCCCCCCGAGCCTCCTGGCGCCAGCCCCTCGAGTTGATAGCGCCAGAACACCCCGTACGAGGGAACGTCGAAGACCACGTCGTGTGCGTCGGGCTGTGAGCGACGCCCCCAGTGGATCGTCGCCTCGGGTTCGAAAAGAGCGAGCCACGCGGCTGGCGCCCGCTGCGCCCACAGCTGGTCGAGCCCCGCAGCCACAGGGACGAGAGGTTGGGGTAGCGGCGGAACCTGGGCGCTATCCGATGAGGAGACGGGAGTCGCCGCTTTGCCCTGCGATTCGGCGTTCTGAGCCGGCGTCTTGCTGACCGGTCCCGCGCAGGCCGCGGCAAAGACCGCTGCCGCGCAGGCCGCGGCGAAGACTGCTGCGCAGATGCCCCTGTTCATTCCCATGCTGGCCATCGTTCGACGGTACACTTCCGACGTGCCTGGTGCCAAGCCCGCCGATGCCGTACTCTTCGCCAGAGATGCGAATGTGGGAAAGATTGGCAGCGAGCTTGCTGTGGGTGGGGGCTTCACTCTCGACGGCAAGCACTCCGGCCTGGGCCGAGGCGGAGGCTGCGGCCGAGCCCGAACTCGCAGCAGAAGCTGATTCTGATGCGAAACCCGAGCTCGCAGCAGAGGCCGATGCTGATGCGAAACCCGAGCTCGCGGCTGAATCGGAAGCCCAAGCCGAAGTCGAACTTCCCGTCTCGAACATGCTCGGCCCCTACGCTAGTCTCGAGCAGTTCTGTGCGCAGTTGTCCAGCGTCCGCATTGGCGAAGGTTTCGTGCTCGAAGCGTGCCTTCCTTCTGGAAACAACTGGGACACGGGCGAGCGTCGCGGTTGGCGCGGCCCCTTCGAGCACGCGCAATTGCTGCGAGTGTCCGCGCACCACGGCCCCCACCCCGTGGAGATGTGCTTCATCGCTCTTCAAACGCAGAAGCGCTGGTTCGTCTCGACCACGACGCGTGCGTGCAAAGGGCCGACACCCCTCGGTCAGATCGAAACCTCGCTCCGAGAGTTGCGTTGGGCGGAAGAGCTGGGCATGGGCGTGCTTTCGGTGCAGGCGAAGCACACCCTCGACCGCCACCAAACGAGCTGGCGTTGGTGGGGAGAGTTGGCGTGGGAGACGACCCTCGACCACGAATCGCTGGTCCTGTGCGGCATGGGCGAAGGCGGAAGACCCCAGTGCACCTCCCGGCTAGTCGCCAACTGTGAACAGCTGGCATTCGAAACCAGAAGCGGCCTGCTGATCGTGCCTCAATCGTCCCCGATGTGGCCCGACTTTCCATGCGAGCGTACGCTGCTGGCCGAAGGCAGGTACCGGCTTCCGTTCGAGGACGCTGCGCTATCGCCACCGCGCTCACTCGCCGAGCAACCGGATGCGCAGGAGGACTACCCTTCCTACGACAGCTACGACGCCGGCAAAGCAGTGGCAATCCCCGCCTACGGTCCATTCCCCAGTGTGGAGAGCTACTGCGAAGACGTTCCCTCGTTTCGGACGATGGACGCGGAGATGTCGGACCAGCCTAGCCGGGGGCGCTGCGTCGACTCACCGCGGTTTCGCGGAAAGTTGGGCCCCAACGGCAAACTGCGGCAGGTGCAGCTGCTCAATGTGGCCTATCCGACGGAGTTCGACAGCGACGTCCACTACTGCCGCATCGCTCTGCGCACACGACGCGGTTGGTTCTTCACGCGGGACAACAACACGTGCGAGTGGCAGGGGCCGCTGAGCGTGCACCGGACCCAATCCTTGCCCCCACGCTGGTTCAGCATGGGCGGGCGACCCATGGCACTCATCGACACCGCGTCGAAAGCGTACCCCATCGGCCCTGCAGAAGAACTCGAGGTACACGAGTTCGAACAGGACGGAGCCCAGTCCACGGCGCCGACACCACCTCCAACGAACGGGACTACCCCAGGCCAGGCAACTCCCATTCCAGATCAGGGCATCGGCCCCCTGGAAAGCGCGCCCAGGCTCCTCCGCGTGTGCTCGGTGGGCCCTTCAGGTTACCCCAGCTGCAGCCCTTGGCTCGAAGCCGGTTGTGCCAGTGGCGACGGCCAGACTTCGCACACGGTACGCTTCACGAAGACGGGCATCGAGATCATCCCCAAGAAACTCCCCCAGAACACGCACTTCTGGGCCTGCGATCTGCCCCATTCCGGCACGTTGGACCTCGAGTTTCCGTGAGCGGGGGTGGTCGGAGTCGGCTGCTTCCGTGCGACCCCTCAAGGCTCGCGCCCCAAGCTCACACTTGCCGGCCTGGGTTGTCCCTGGGCGACGTCCGCGGCGAAGCTGCGCCGCCCTGTTGTTCGCTTGGGGTTTGCCGGGTTTGACCCGCCGACGACTTGGCGCTAACGTGCCGGCACCATGCTGAAGCAACCGCGCCATAGACGCTGCCTGCTCAGCCCCTGCGGCTGGGCATAGCCGCTCCTCGTCTGGTCACGTCCCCCTGAAGGGCGACGAGCGTCGCGCTCCGGTGCGTGTTCACCGCAGCCGATCCACGTCCGCAACGCCCAAACGTCCACGGAAACCGCGGCACACCGACGCAACTTCATTCGCAGTCGTGCTGACCACCTTTTTCGCCCGTCGGAGGCACCGTCATGCTCTCGACAGAAGCCCACGACATCATTGCTTGTCTCCCCAGAGAATTGACGCCGTTCCGCTACGCCAGCGGAATGTACGCGCTTCGTCGCGTGCGCGAGCACGTTCAGGACAGAACGCGGGTTTCCGCCCTGCGCCAGGGCCGAGCTGCGCGCTGGCTCAACGTGCCGCGCGTGCGTCGGCTATTGGCGCTCGCGGGTAATCAGTCTCTCACGCCGAACACCTTCGACGCATACTGGCCGAAGGATCTGCTCAACTTCAGCCTCACTCTCGGCACCTGGAATGAGATCGACGAGGGGCGCGGCTACGCGCAGACTTCACGGCCCGGTTGCAGCCTGGTGCTGCAACTCAACTTCACCGCGCAGCACAACCTGCCCTACCAACGCCTGCTCAAGCCAGTGCGTCACCCGTTCTCGTTCGACGGACACCCCATTTCCGACCGGGCGCTGACCTTGGCGTGGTCGCGGATGGACATCGATTTGGACTCCGGCGAGGCGCTGATCGAGGAGCTGCAGTCTGACTGGGTGCGCTATGCCCAGTCTGCCCGCAGGGCACGCCTCGACCGCCGCGGGATCGGCACCCGCGAACTGTGCTTTGGTGAGGTGAACGCCTGCGTCACCCAGAAACAAGTCGACCGCTACCTGGACGCCGTGTTGGCGCCGTACACTCGGATCTGGGCGGAGGCAATGCTGGAAGCGACGCTCTGGTTCCTGCAAGACGAGCTGGGAGTCCGCAGCGTCTTCATGCACACCTTCGAGAGCGGCAACCTCTTCAAGGAGCCAGCGATGGGTCACCCCCCGCGTTCACTCTACGAGAGCCTGCCACGACGACTCGGTTTCGAGCCGATAGCGACCCCTCCAAACCTGCTCACGCGCAGTCCGGATCAACTCGTTCGGAGCAAGCTCGCAGCGCGTCAGGTGCTATTCAACCGTTACGTGGTTGGGCCAACGACGGTCCACGACTCCGATTGAGATGGAGCGGCGACAACCTTCCCCAAGCCATTGCCACGCTCACAACGGAGGTCCCTGTTGCACGCACGGAGGGGAGAGCCCTGCCACAACTGATTCACCGACACGTGAAAATCTCTGTCTACTCTTGACGTACTATCGGACACGCACCCCAGCGAGTAGCAGGAGACAGTCGTTCCTCGCCACTTCGTGGCGAGAACGCGGAACGCGGAACGCGTCCGCGCGATGGCGTCCGGCTTCATTGCCCATCACCGGATGCCACTCGCCTCCGTTCCGGCCACGTAGTCGGCGACGTGCAGCCTCCTCGGCACAAACCTGCGGGGCCAGCTCACGAAACGACGCGCTACTTCGTCTCGTACTCGGAGGTTCCCACCATGCAATCGATCCCCGAGTCATCCCCCGTCATCGTCCCCGACCCTGTCGCCCATTCCACCGCTCTTTCCGCCCACTTCCTCGGCCATCGCTCCCACGTCGTGGCTCTGGGCAGTGGACGCATTCGCTACATCGACGAAGGTTCCGGCCCTGTGATGCTGTTGCTCCACGGGGCGCCCTTCACATCGCTGGGGTTCACCCGCCTCATCCGCCACTTGCGCAAGCAGCACCGTGTGATCGCGCCGGATTTTCCGGGCTTTGGCGGCTCGACCGCGGCACCCGACTTCGGTCACCGACTCGCCGACTACGCAGCGTTCGTGCAGGAGTTCTGCGCTGCGCTCGAGCTCGAGG
>JBNKZR010000198.1:0-13288 GCA_050301735.1 Polyangiaceae bacterium
CATCCAGTTGCTCAGCCCCCCGCTGAGCCCTTTGACCTTGGCACGAAACGTGTTTTCCCCAGACCCACAGGTTCCCCCGGCGCAGATGTTGGTCGTCAGAGCACCTGCCGGATTGGTGCCCGGCGTGCCCGTGAACACGCCCACGTCGCTTTTGGCGATGGTGGCTCCGCTGGTGCAGCCGGTCGTCACGAACTGTTCCCAGTTGGTCGACATCTCCGGGATGATGGTGGCATCTCCCACCGAAGCGGCGATCGTTGCATCGTCGAGGGGCTGAGTGTTGGCCATGATGATGTCGTCGGGGGCAGTCACGTCGACGTTGGTGCCGAAGAACATCTTGCGGTCGCCGGTTGCGGAAACGGCGCTCAAGTCGATGCGCATCGTGATCGCCCAGCGAGGGCTGTCCGCGGTGACTCGGTTCCAGCGGGCGGCCTTCAACCAGGGAGGGACGCCGGTATTGAGTGTCCAAGAGGGGGCGGCAGGTCCGTTGGCGTCCGAGGTTTCCCACCAAGCCACTGCGGCATCGACGACTGTTTCCGGGACATCGACGTCGGCGACGACCTCAGCTGGGCCGGCGCCGTCGGGATCCGCAGGTGCACCGATTGCCGTGCCGATGCGCGCGTTGATGCGAATGGCAATGGCGCCGTCGGTGCCGCCCTTGGTGAACGCCAGGTAGACGAAGTCGTTCAGGTTCGGACCGTTGTCGTCCATCATCACCTGGAAGGAGACGTACAGGAAGTTGCCGTCTTCCAACACGCGGTAGGCGCTATCGGTTGAAAATCCTTCCGTGGGGCTCGATGGATCGAAGCGCAGGTAGCGGAAGGGGGTGCCGGACCAGCGCGGGTCGTGCAGTTCTGGACGCCAGAAGGAGTCGCCGTTGAAGTCGTCCCACTCGGGAGGGCCGGACAGCCAAGGCAGCGCGATGGGGCCTTGGATGCAGGTCGTCGCTTGCGCCGGGGCGCAGATGAACGAAAGCGCCACAGCTGCCACGGCGCCGAGCTTTCTGATGAATGCTTGCATGGGTTCCTTTTTCGTTGATGCAGAGATGCAGTTCACTCGGTGTATTGAATCTCGGCATAAACAGCGAACGCCCCCACGTCGTCGCCACCGGGATTTGCGCCACCGGGGAAGTTGTAGAAGTTGTCGAGGTAGTAGCCCGCGACGTAGTAGGGAACGACTCGGCCAACGAATGGCGATGGGCCGTCGCTGGCAAGCGGTAGACTCACCGACTTGTTCACCTTGAACGCGAGCCAATAGTAGGTGTCCGCGGCCAGGCTGATCGCTGGGCTCGGCCCGGCCTGCGCTTCGTCGTAGCCGCTCTCCAACTGGAACGACGTTTGCCCCAGGGGCGGCCCTTCAGGGCCGGTGCCATTGCCGTTGTCTGCGTAGAGCGCGATGCGGATGTTGGCGCCGTTGTCGATGCCGACGCTGCCCAACGCCAGCACCGTGGCGGCGTACCCGAGCCGTCCAACGCGCCGGATGTACAAGTCGTCTGGCCACACCGTGGCCGAGCTCATTGTGGGGGTTCGCCAGCCTGCGGTGTCGATCGAGTATGCGCAATCACCGTCGCGACAGATGTCCGTCAGGGCGCAATCGTCGTTGTCGAGGCAGTTGACGCAGTTGCCCGCGCCATCACACATCGAGCCGCCGCCGAAGCTGCAGGACGTGCCCGCCGTTTGGAACGTCTCGTCGCAGCGTTCGCTGGTGCAGGTGGGGCGATAGCAGGCGTTGGTCGCCGTGCAATCGGTGGGGCCGTTGCATTCGACACAACTGCCGTCGCCGTCGCACACGCGACCGCCAGCGAAGTTGCAGGAAGTACCGCTTCCGGCGGGAGTCTCGCTGCAGGCGCCCATCGCCGTGCACTGTGCCGTGTAGCAGGCGTTGGTGACCGAACAAGTCGCTTGCGTCAGACATTCGACACAATCGCCGCTGGCGTTGCAGACGGAACCGCCGTCGAAGTTACACGTGGCGCCCGCCCCGCGCAGCTCCTGTTCACACATGCCGCTCACGCAGTCGACCGAGCGACAGGCGTCGTCCGCAGTGCAGTCGTTGGGACTCGCGCACTCGACACAGTTGCCGTTGCCGTCGCAAACGCCAGTCGAGCAGCCCGTGCCGGAGGACACGGGAACTGTCGAACACGTGCCGGTTCCCACGTTGCAGGTGGCGGTCGAGCACTCGTCGCCCGGACAGTGGATGTCGAGTTTGCATTCCACACACTCGCCGCTCCCGCGGCAATAGGGAGTCGCCGCGCCGCAGGTGAGAGCGGTGACCGACTGACCCGCGGAGTCGCACACCAGCTGTTGGCTGCCATCCGTCGAGCACTCGGAGCTGCTGGCTGCGCACACGTCACACTCCAGGTTCACGGCGTCACACAGGCCCGGGGCGCAGAGCTCGACCTCGGCGAAGGCTGTCAGATCCTCGTTGCATTCCTGTAGCGAATCTCCCTGGCAGCGTCGTTGACCTTCCAGGCACGCCAGCGAGGTGCAAGTACCGGTGTCGGGATTGCATGGAGAGCCCGTCGTGCAAGGTGGATCGTCGGTGGGCACCCACTCACTACCATCTGGCGAGCAGTCGTGGATCTGATTGCCGACGCACGTGAACGTGTCTTGCAGACACAGGGCGCAATCGGGGCCGTTGCCGGCCTGGCAGTGTGCACTGCTGTTGCAGGTTGCTGTTTCGGCCGTCAGCAGAGAGGCGGCACACGCGACGCGGTTGACGCCGTCGCAGTAGACCGCGCCTGGCGCGCGACCGATACACTCCGTCGCAGGCGCAGCGCATCCGCCATCTGCCGGATCGCAGACATCGCCGGAGGTGCACGGCGTCGTTGCGACCAGCTCCCCGCCCTGGCACATCGAGCGTGTCGTACCACCGTAGCCGTCGCAGACGATCGTACCTTCTTCGAGCTCGTTGCAGTCGGTCGGCAAGGGGGTACCCGTTTCATCAGTGCCGCCCGGCATGGTGTCCGTCGTGTCGGTCGCCGACTCGTCGGTGCCCGCCGGAGTGTCCACGTCGGTGCCATCCACGTCCGTCGTGGACTCGTCCGTCACCGTGTCCGTCGTACTGCCATCGGTGGACGCCTCTGCGTCCGTCTCGTCGACACCTTGCACCTCGTCGGTTTGCTCACCCGCGTCGATTTCCGAGTCCGTTGCATCACCGCCGGTGGTGACGGTCACGGCTTCGTCGCTGCCGACACAGCGCTGCCCAGTGCACTCTTGATCGTCGAGACAGTCCGAGTTCTCTTCGCAGTCGTTGCGACATTCCCCATCGCTGCACTCGCTGCCCGGGGGGCAGTCGGCGACATCATCACATTGGGCGGCTTCGGCGAGTACGCAGGCCAGGCCCTCGTCGGTTTGAAGGCAACGCTCGCCGCGCTCGCAGTCTCTGTCGGCGCGGCAAGGTTCACTGCAGACGCGGAAGATGCAGATCAAGGAGTCATCGTCGCAGTCCGAGCTGAGAACGCATTCGGGGCCTGCGTCGCCCTCGACGTCGACTTCCGTTTCCTGCTCGTCAGAATCGGCCGCGGCGAGTTCGCCAGGTTCAATCTCGAAGATCGCGTTGCAGCCGACGAGCGCTCCCGAGATCGCAAGCAATGCCGCACTGCAGCAGCCAATGTGTCGCCTCAGCGCACGCGCAATGAAACTGGCCCTCATTGCGCGATATCTTCTGTCAGCCGAGGGCGCGCAGGCCAGCTCTTTATCTGGGTTTGAGGAGAATATGGGAGGATCTGCAGAATGCCCGCCCACGCTCAAGTCAGAGTGGAACCGCCCGGGTCGGTCGGATTGACGCGGTGGCGCGAGCTGAGTACTCTGCCTCGTGTTAGAGGTTAATCGACGGTGCCGGCACCCCCGCTTCGATTGGGTACGGAATGCTTGCGTACGCGGATGGTGGGTGCACGAATCGGATGGTTGGGCGCACGAAAGATGGGTGTCGAAGGATTGTCGAGCGTCGATGAGGAGAGGTCGATGACGAGTGACCGGGCGCGCCGCAGGGGTGTGTCGTGGCGCCTTCGGGTGTTGTGCGTGGCGCTGTTTTCGATGGTGATGTGGGTCGGTGCAGCCCCGGCGAGGGCGCAGCAGGCGTTGGCGGAGTCACTATTTCAGGAAGCGCGCGCGTTGTTGGAGCAAGGCAAAGTCGCCGAGGCTTGCCCCAAATTCGCAGAAAGTCACCGCCTCGATCCCGCTACTGGGACGCTGCTCGGGCTGGCGATGTGCCACGAGCAGCAGGGAAAGTTCGCGTCAGCGTGGGCCGAATTCGTCGAGGTCCAAGGGATGGCGAAGCGCGAAGGGCAACAGAAGCGGGTGGACTTCGCCAAGAGCAAAGCCGACGCCTTGCGCCTGAAGCTGTCGACCTTGACGATCAGCGTCGGGTCGGACGTTGGGGCGATAGAAGGGCTGGAAATCAAGCGCAATGGTGTGCTCGTGGGTAAGGGTGCCTGGAACGTCGCAGCTCCCGTCGACGGAGGCGAACATCAGATCGAAGCTCGAGCTCCCGGGCGCATCCCCTGGGGCAAGACGGTCACCGTTGCCAACTCGGAGGCCGTGGAGGCCGTGGCCGTCCCACTGCTCGAGCTGGCTCCCGTCGAGGAGGGGGCTGCAGTGGCCGAGCCCGCGGCGAGCGCCGAAGCGAGTTCGACGCGCGAGCGTCGAGCTCCCCCCAAGAGCACCCCCGACGAGGGGCTGGATACCCAGCAGTGGGTGGGCATTGGAGTGGCAGGCGGTGGGCTCATCAGTTTGGGCGTCGGAGGCCTGTTTCTGATGGACGCGCTGAGCAAGAAGGCGGATGCAGACGAAGAGTGTCAGGGCAACGTCTGTAATGCAGATGGTGTTCGCCTGCGCAACGATGCCGTCGACCAGGGCGATCTCGCCACCATCTTCAGTCTCACGGGGGCCGCCCTGATGGGTGCTGGGGCGACGATATATCTTCTGTCCGATGGCCCTCAGGAGCGCGGCGCCCAGCACTCCTCGCGACTATTCATCGGGGCCGGCCGTGGCGGGGTCAACGCGACCTTGTCCGGCACGTTCTAGCGCCCTCGACGCGGGCTGCCTTCACGCCCTGATTCAGCCGTCCAACCACGTCGCTTTGCCCCCCGGCAGGTAGCGGCTCGCTTGCTGATCCCGCGTATCGTAGGCGCCGGCTGCCAGTGCCGCGAGCTGGGCCGGAGTTGCACGTCGACTCGTCAGCTCCGGGCGCGCCGCGAGGTAGCCGGTGCTGTATTCGCCCGCCTCGAAGTCACTCTCGCTCATGATGCGACGCAGCAACTCCAGATTGGTGGTCACGCCTTCGACGCGTGTCTCAGCAAGTGCGCGTCGCATGCGACTCAGGGCCGTCGCGCGGTCCGGGCCCCAGGCACACACCTTGGCGAGCAACGGGTCGTAGTGACTCCCGACCACACCGCCTTGGAGCACGCCGCTGTCCGTTCGGACGTAGGGACCGGCGGGCTCCCGAAATACCTCGAGCGTGCCCGTGCGCGGAAGAAAACCCGCCGCAGGGTCCTCCGCGTAGAGGCGGCACTCGATGGCGGCACCGCGCCGCTGCACTTGTTCCTGAGTCCAGTCGAGTTGCTGACCCGCGGCGACACGCAGCATTTCTCGCACCAGATCCGTTCCCGTCACGAGTTCGGTGATGGGATGCTCCACTTGGAGGCGGGTGTTCATCTCCAGGAAGTAGAACGCGTCGTTTTCGCCCAGCAGGAACTCGATGGTGCCTGCCGAGAAGTAGTTCACGCTTCGGGCCAAGCTCTTGGCCACTTCCGTCATGCGTTGGAGTACATCTTCGTTCAAGACGGGGCAGGGCGATTCCTCGACGATCTTCTGATGTCGGCGCTGAATCGAGCAATCCCGCTCGAAGAGATGGACCAAGTTGCCGTGCTGGTCCCCGAGTACCTGGACCTCGACGTGCCTCGGATTTACGATCGCCTTTTCCACGTAGAGGCGGTCATCGCCGAACGCTCGCTTCGCTTCGCGCGCCGCGGGGGCGAAGGCCGTCAGCAGGCTATCGGCGTCTTCCAACAGCCGCATCCCCTTGCCACCGCCGCCGGCGGAGGCTTTGAGCACGACCGGAAAGCCAACCCGGTTGGCCGTGGCGACGGCATCGGCAGGGTCGTTGGCAGAGCCCCCGGGCACCAACGGCACGCCGGCGCGTTCGGCTGCGTCACGCGCGGCCAGCTTGTCCCCCATGACTTCGATCGCCTCGGGCGAAGGGCCCACGAAGGTGATCCCGCGGCGTCCACATTCTCGGGCGAAATCGGCGTTTTCGGAGAGGAAGCCGTATCCCGGCACGATCGCGTCACAATCCAGACGTTTGGCGGCGTCGAAGAGGCGCGCCATCGACAAGTAGCTATCCGCTGCCGACGCTGGCCCGATGCACACGGCCGCGTCTGCCATGCGTACAGCCAGCGAGCCCTTGTCCGGTTCGCTGCACACCGCCACGCTCGACAGGTTCATGTCGCGCAAGGTTCGTAGGATGCGGCATGCGATCTCACCTCGGTTGGCGACCAAGACTCGCTTGAAGATCGGTTTGCCACTCATAGCTCGATACTCGTCCACTTTCCCCGTTGCCACATCGCACCGTAGACCAAAGCCTGCAACGTTCGGTAGCCCGCTTGCGCGGTCCAGATGCCGACCAAGCCGAAGCCGAGCACCGGTCCTACCACGTATGCCGTCGGGAGAAAGACTCCCCACTGGGTCATCACCGAGACGAGCATCACGTTGCGGTTCGCGCCGGCACCGAGCAGCGCCTGCTGCAGCACGGTCCCCGCCGAGTCGATCCAGATGCCCAGCGCGAAGATGCGCAGTGGCCAGCGCGCGATCTCGACGGCGCGATGGTCGGTGAGAAACGTGCCCAAGATAGCGTCTGGCAGCAGCAGCATCGGCAGTGCGAGGGTGCTGGAGACGATCAACGAAACCCGCACGACGTCCCAGCCCCAACGTTTGGCATCTCGTGGGGATCCTGCGCCCATCGCGTGGCCCACCAGCGACGTGGCCGTGATGCCCAGCGCCAGTCCGGGCAGCACCGCTACCAACATCACGTTGATGAGCACACCCGCTGCGGCGGTTTGAAGCGTGCCCAATCGACCCAAAATCCAGAATAGTGCGACGAAGCCTGCTGCGAAGAGCAACTGCTGAATACAGGTGGGGGCTGCCAGTTTTGCGATCGCGCGGAGGGTCAGCCACTGCGGTCGCCTCGCGAGAAAGCCATTGCCCCTCGCGTGCCGAATGCCGAGAAAGAAGTACACGCAAGAGCCCAGAGCCGTGGCGATCGCGCTCGCGACGCCGGCCCCTACCGCGCCATATTCAGGAAAGCCCAATTGCCCGAAGATGAGCAGCCAGTTGAGCAAGATGTTCGCTGCATGAATGACGAGCAGCGTGATCAGGTAGAGATTGGGGCGCCCCGTGCCGTTCCAGTAGCCGCGAAAGGCGAAGTTGACGCCGGCGGCGGTGAGTGCCAGTACGCGTGCGCTGAGATACGGCACTCCCACTTCGACCACTGCTGGGTCTGGGTTGAGGTGGCCGAAGATGGTGGGGATCAGCGGGAGGAATAGGGCTGTTAATGGCGCGCCAACAACGAGGGCGAGAATCAGGGCGCCGTTGAGACTCTCCGCGCTCGCCGTGCGCTGCCCCGCGCCGTGCCGGCGCGCGGCGATGGCCTGAACTCCGGCCGACAATCCCATCACTGTCGCCACAAATGCGAAGTTGACCATCCCGCCGGCACTGACGGCCGCCAGCGCCGTGGCCCCTTTCTTGCCGACCATCCACGTGTCCACCAGGTTGAGCACGTTCTGCGACACCATCCCCCCGATGATCGGCAGCGCGAGGCTCGTGATCTGGCGAGCGCGCTTGCTCCAGCTGGAAGCTCCGGGTTCTTGGCTTTCTCCGTGCATGAGCCGTGGAGTCGGGTTTAGAGCACATCCGACCCGCCGCCGTGGGCTCAAAGCGCGGTAATGAGGAGGGGTATCCCGAAGACGGACGTTGGCTCGCGGTTCGTCTTGCATGGTGAGCTACTGCCCAGCCATGCCCACATCAGAGCTGATGTATATCGTTGTGTAGGACTGCACCGTCAGCGAAATTACGGGGGCTGGCTGGTGGCTTGGGGGCGGCCAGCCCGGCAACGGATCGGCCTTCCGAGTCGCATCGCTGTTGACTCGCTTGCCGAGGTGTATAATCCCTCGCCAGCAGGAGGATCCAAGTGTTCAGAAGACAACGGATTTCGGGTGTACTCGTGGTTGGCGCTCTCGCACTGAGCGCCTGTGGTGGGGCAGCGGTCCCGCAAGACAAGCTCACCGCAGCGGAGGCGGCGGTTCGCGCTGCTGAAGTTGGCGGTGCGGCGGACAATCCCCAAGCTGCGTTGCACCTCAAGTACGCGCGGGATCAAATCGCGGAAGCGCAGAAGCTGATCGAGGACGACGAGAACGAAGCCGCGGCCGCATTGTTGGCGCGTGCGGAGATCGACGCCGAACTCGCGTTGGCGTTGTCTCGCGTGGAAGAAGCGAAAGCTGAAGCTGCGTCGGCACGTCAAGAGATCAAAGAGATGCAGCGCAGGAGCCAGGGCCAATGAGCTCGGCAGGAGGTATCACGATGAAGTTGAATCGAAGCCTGGGCGTCGCGCTCATCGCAAGCGCGTTCACACTGGTCGCTGCGTGTGGTGCTACCGTTGCTCCTCGTGAGTTGGAGGATGCGCGCGAAGCGTTCCACAAGGCCAAGGAAGGTCCAGCTGGCAAGTACGCGCTCGCGCAATTGGAAGAGGCCAAGCAAGCTTTGCAGGAGGCGGAGAGCGCCTTCAGCGACGGGGACGAAGATGAGACCAAAGACTTGGCGTACATCGCCGAGCGTCGCTCCCAGCTGGCAGCCGCGGCGGGCTCTTTGGAAGAGGCCAAGAAGGAGCGTTCTGATGCTATCGCCGCGATGGAGAAAGCTCGTGAAGCCTACCAGCGAGCCACTGAAGATCGTCTGACTGCTGCCGAGCGCGCTCTGCGCGACAAGGAGGCCAAAGCCCGGGAGGCCAACGCCAAGTTGGACGAAGAGATGCGTCGTCGCAAGGCCGCCGAGAAGAAGGCTGCAGCAGCCCTCGCGAGCTTGGAAGAGATGGCCAAGGTCAAGGAGGAAGCACGTGGTGTCGTGATCACGCTCTCCGGCGCGGTGCTGTTCGCCAGCGGCAAGCACGAGCTCTTGCCGATCGCTCGCTCCAAGCTGGACGAGGTGGCCAAGGCTCTCACGGAGCAAGGCTACAAGAGCATCGTCGTCGAAGGTCACACCGACTCTCGTGGTTCAGACCAAGCGAACCTGGTGCTGAGCGAGCGGCGCGCGGAAGCGGTGCGTTCTCACCTCGTCAGTCGCGGTATCGACGCGAGCAAGATCAGCGCCGTGGGTATCGGTGAGTCTCGCCCCGTCGCCAGCAACTCGACGGCCGATGGCCGCGCGAACAACCGCCGCGTCGAGCTCGTCGTTCAGCCCGAGTGACGGAGGCTCGAAGTCCCGGTGCGCCCCCTTTCGACTTGCCCCACTCGGCAAGTCCGAATGGGGGCTGCGAGGCGTGAGGGGGGGCGACGAGCTCTCGTCGCGTGGGGTGGATGATGGCGAGCAACGATGAGGGCCGGAGGCGCAGCGCGCGTAGCACTTTGGAGGATGCGCGCGTTTCGTATCAGCTTCTTCCCCCGCTGCTCGTGCTCGTCGCGTCCACGCTGTTCGTCAGCGGGTGCTTCTTTTACGATTCGCGGTGGGGGCAAGCGGAGGACGCCCAGCGCAATGCGGCTCGCGACGCCACGCCGGTCAAGCTCGATGCCGCCCAAGGCCCGCGGCTGCGTCGTCAGGCGCGCGTGCTCAACGTTCGCATCTATGCCACCCCGCAACACGCCGCCCAGGTGTTCGATTGGCCCAGTCAATTTTCGCGCTACCTAGAGGTCGTCAACCAAGTCCTGGTGCGCGACCACGGCGTCGAGCTGCAAGTGAGCGAAGCCCGGCCTTGGCCTACCCAGAAGACGGACGAGGCTCTCGAACACCTCATCGAGGAACTGCAGCGTGCCGACGACGGTCAATCCGCATCGTGGGTCATCGGTCTGGCAGGGCAGGTGCCGCGGGTCGAAGCCGACTTTCGTCGACTGGGCGTTGCCAATGTTTTGGGTAAACATTTGGTGATGCGCACTCCGAGCGACCCAGCGGAGCGTGAGGCGATTGAACGAGCTTTCACGGAACTGTCCGAAAACGAGCGAGAGTCGTTATACGACAAGCGCCGGACGCATCGCGCTGCAGCCGTCTTGTTGCACGAGCTGGGACACACGCTGGGCTGTGTGCACGTCGAGGACACGAGCGCCTTCATGAACCCTCTCTACGACGAGGCCATGGAACAGTTCGCTGTCGACAACGCAGCACTGGTCGAGTTGGCGCTGCCCGCCAGGAGCGATACGGCCGCGGGGCTCGACGTGGCCGTGGCGCGCCAGCTCAAACAGCGGCTGCTGCAGGCCAAGGAGGCGCCATGGGTCGACGCCTCCTATCGCCAAACGCTGCTGCTGCTCGAGGAGATCGAGCAAGCGGCGGCAGCTCCAACTTCGCTGGCGTCCCCGTCTACTAGCCCCGCCTCGGCGGCTGGCGCGCCGGTTGGAGCGCATCCGGGCGAAACCGCAATCGCGTCGGTGGAGACGGCGGACCCGCCCAGCGCCGACCCCGCCCTGAGTCCCGCCGACCAAGTCTTGCTTCGGCAAGTCCAAGACGATCGGCATCGCGGCCAGAACGCTGCGGCGTGGGAACGAGGACAGCCGCTGTTCGAGAAGTATCCGCAGAGCTTCTCCGTTCAAGAACTGCGTTGCCAGATCGCGATGGATATGGGCTGGGAGTACTCTGCTGTGAGCGAACAGTGTCACCCGATGATGGACTTGGTGCGCTCGGACTCGCAGTGAGTCTGAATGCACGCAGAGCGTCGCCTTTCGAGAGCTCGTCCTACTCAGCCCGCGTTGCCGCGCGGAGAGATTGGAGCGGGCGTGTCGTTCGCGCTATCTGGCTGGGCGATGATGGACTCGAGCCAGCTCGTCGTGGGGCGGATGCGGTGCCAAATCTCGCGCTCCGGCGTGCGTTTGGCCTCCACTTCCCAATAGCGCACCGTGGGGCGCCCTGCGTTGCCCACCACCGCCAGGGGGATGCCACTGAGCGGGTCGCTCTCGTAGACGAAGAACGAGTGGTAGTGCAGTTCCACTGGGTCCCACGGCGTCTTGCCGCGAATCATCACGATGTCACCGGGCTGGAAGTCGTCGCTGCGCTCCTGCAAGAAGCCGAGAAACCGTGAGCGTTCCCCCAGCGGCACGCGCTCGCGTTGTGCGACGTCGAGCACCTCGAACTTGTCCGGGTTCTGGCGTGCGTGCGCCAAGAAGCCAGGCACTCGCCGTAGCTTGGCGCGCTCCAGCAAGTTCATGGGCTCGTAGTCCAGCTTGCCGACGATGCGCGCTGGGGCGGTTCCCTTTTCCGCCCACCAAGTGCCACTGGCGCGCTCGAAGGTGTCCGTCAGAAAATCGACGCAAACCTGAGGGATGAGAGGTTTGCCGCGGCGATTGTAGACGAAGTACCTGTCGCCGTTGAAATTGTAGGTTGGCCTGCCTTCGAGGTAGGCGTGCAGCCAGTTGCGCCGCAACTTGCCGTCTAGTTGAAACCCGTATTCGTGGCGCGGTTCGTCGAAGGGCAACTGGTCTTCGATTTGCGCCATCATGCTGGCGCGTAGCGCTTGCACGACCTTGGCTCTCCGATCAGCTTCCGCCTTGGCGTCGCCTACCTGAGGCGCGAGGGCATCCCCGATGATCTCGCATTCGAGATCCAGGCGCGCGCCTTGGCTCGACAGCACGCTCGGTACCCAAACGTTGCTGTAGCGCAGGTTCACGACCAGTGCGTCGCGGGTGACGTGCCGCACTTTGGCCTGATTGAAGTGGAGGCGATACCGAAGCTCGCGGAAGTCGCGCACGATGGTGTCGTGTGGATCTGGGGCTTTGCCGTGTCCGATGCGATCGTAGAGCAGTAGGCGGACTTCGTCGCCCTCGTTGGGGCCGTCGACGAAGTAGTAGAGCCCTTTGTTCTTTCGTTCGGCGTGGTACGTGGCGGAACCACGCTGGATCCAGATCCGGTCGTGGCCGAAGAGGTGTTCCGCGCCCAGTTGCGCCACGATGGCGTAGGCCATTTTGGGGCTATCGGTATACAAGTAGCCGTCGCGAAGCAACACGGCTCGACCGATGAACGGTCGCTTCTTGAACTTGGGTAGCAGGGCCTTGAGTGCATCCCAAGGGTGGTCGGTTTCCGCCAGTAGCTTCCGATAGCCCAGTACCAGGGGGCCAGGCGGGTTGTCGTCGTCATCCTCGAATTGTGGCGTTTGGGTCAGCCACAAGGGCTCGGCCTTGGCTTTTGTCAGGATTGCCAGGCGGCGTTCGTTGAACGCTGCCGCGCCGGGCACCGCCGGTTGACTCAGCACCTCGCGCATGCGCGCCTCGCATGCGAGGCGCTGCTTTTCGTCCTGGTCGTTCTGCACCACCCGAAGAGCGGCGAGCGGCGGCGGATCGTACTCCGGACCGACCTGCTCGGACGCGCTCGGAGAGCCGTGGGCTTTGCATTGGAGCAGGCCCAGCGCCACTAGGCACAGTGACAGGTAGCGGTATGACGACATGGGGAATCGAGGTGGGTTGTGGCGCCCGTCACCGCCGCTCGCCCTGGGAATGCGTCTTTCGATCAGCACGTTGCCTAGGACGCGTGGTTTCTTCACTTCGATCTGCTGCTGCTGGGTGCCTCGGTGACAGGCACAGGGCCTCCCAGAGAATGTGGATCGATCAGGTCATGAGTGCAAATGTTTCGCGTGTTTCAGATTTCTCGTTGTCAAGAGATTAATGTGCTCGGTTGTCGCCATGGGTCGGAGGGTCGGTGAGGGGGAGCCCCCGTGTGATCGTCGGCGCACGGCGGGCGAGCTCTCGGAGGCGTGAGGCTCTCGGTGGCTTGCTCTGATATACCGCCAACAGATGAGCGAGGTGCAACGAGATGTCGTCGGGGTGGCCGACCTTTGTCGGCGACTGAAGCGCGCGCTCGAGTCTGCATCTGGCAAAGACTGGGTGCAGGGAGAAGTCGGCGCGGTGCGGCAGGTGCAGAGCGGCCACTGCTACTTTGCCCTCAAAGATGAACGAGAGGAGGCGATGGTCGATTGCGTGGCGTACCGCTTCCACGCTCTCAAAGTCCGTCGCCACTTGGCCGAAGGCGCGCGTGTGCAGGTGTTCGGCAGAGCGACCTTCTGGGCACCCCGGGGCCGAACTCAGATGGTGATCGAGGCTGTGCGTCCC
>JBNKZR010000199.1:0-13191 GCA_050301735.1 Polyangiaceae bacterium
GATGCCGGCGAACCGCCGGCGCAGCGACTGCTCGGTGTCGTGTTGTGTTCCGTGGGTTTCGGTTTGGTCGCGCTCGGCATCCTGCGCTTTGGCAAAGAGCTGCACAGCCAGGACGAGCCAAGCGCCCTGACTCCGGCGCAGAGCCTGTTGGCCATCGGCTCGACGCTGGCAGTCGCGCTTGCTGGGCGTGACATGGTCGTCACGCGCAAGGGTGACATCGAGGGCCCATCACGCATCATGCACCTGTTCACCTACAACTATGGGCGTCCCTACCCGGAGACGCTCGATTTCAGCCCCGCCTTGTTGGCGTTGACCGTCTTGGCGGCGGTTTGCTGTTTGCTGATGGCAGCACCTCGAATGCGGCCTCATGCCAGCGTGATGATGCTGTGCATGGGCGGGGTCGTTGGCATTTGGTGCATGGGCGTGTACCTGAACCAACTAGCCCCCCATTGGGGACAGCGCGAGACGATGCTCGCCTACTATCAGCACCGCGACAACCCGAAACAGGAGTTGGTCGCGTACCAGATGAACTGGAAAGGTGAGAACTTCTACACCGGAAACCGAATGGCGACCTTCGTTTCTACCGGGAAGAAGTTCAAAGACTGGGTCAAGAAAGAGCGCAAGAAGGGCATTGACACGATGTTCTTCACGACCGAGCACACCCGCAAACGCACCCTGAAGCGGGAGCTGGGCAATCCGGACGGGTTCGAACAGCTGACGGACGAAACCCTGAACAACAAGTTCTTCGTGGCCAAGGTCGAGTTCGGCCCCCTGAGCGAGGACGAGCCGAGCAAGAAACCGAAGAAGTCGGACAAGCGCACCAAGCCGAACGAGCGATGACACTCGAGCCGAATTTCGAGCCCTTCGACGTCGGACTGTTTCTGCAGCTGCTCCGGCATCGGGGCAGCGCCCTCGGGGAACCGTTCTCCTATCTCGACCGAACGCACTCCACGAACGACGTTGCGAAACAGGCAGCGAGGACGGGCGTGCCGTCGGGTGCCACCTTTCTGACCGACCACCAGAGCGCGGGCCGCGGGAGGAGAGGCCGCGTCTGGCATTCCGAACCCGGCCAGGGATTGCTGTTCTCCGTCGTGCTCGACTCGTCCCTTCCACCCGAAAAGCTCAGCCCTCTGACGCTCGCGGTCGGACTTGGAATGCGGGAGGCTTTGGCGGAATTTGCCGAGCAGGAGCTTTCGCTGAAGTGGCCGAACGACGTGCTGTTCGAAGGACGGAAGCTCGCGGGCGTTCTGGTGGAGTCCGAGGCGTCCGGCAACGGCATGCGCTTGGTCGTGGGAGTGGGCGTGAATGTCGGAACTCCCAGCTTCCCCGCGGAGCTCACGTCGATCGCCACATCGCTGCGGCTGCTCGGCTGCAGTGCCCGCCGGGAGCACGTCTTGGCGCGGGCGTTGCCCGCGGTTCATCACTGGATCGCGACGCTCGAGCGCGGTGACTTGTCAAAAATCGTCGCAGAAGTGAGCCGCTACGATGGGCTGGCGGGCAAGCAGGTGCTGGTGGAAGGTGTGCAGGGCATCGCGCGCGGGATCGATGCCCTGGGGCAGCTGCTGGTGCAGGTGGGGAACCAGGTACGCGCGGTGCGATCGGGCACCGTAGAAATCCAGCGCTGACGTCGTTGCGGCTGCGATCCCGCCGTTCCATGGCGAACGTGGGCAGCACCTCAATACGCTCTTGGGGGGCGCGCGACGCCCGCGGGCGCCGAGATTGCCGTGCCAGATGCCGCTTCGAGCCGCTTGGCAGGTGTTCCGTTGGCGACCCGAACCGTACCCAAGTGTCAACTGTGGCTAGCGCAGTGCGGCCTCGGTGTATCTGACGTTCCAAAGGAAACTTGTCACCGTGATCACCAGCTCCGCACCCGGGGAAATTGCCCTCTGGAGCAGATCCGCAGGTTTGCATCCCCAAGTCTGTAAGGTAAGCTGCGCCACTCGAATCGAATCACACCGGGCCCTCGTACGGGTCGGAGGTCTTAGAATGAGCAAAGCACGAGTTTTCAAGTTCCTGGCACCCGCATTGACGGCATTGATTGCGGCAGCGGCATGCGGTGATGAAGAGGGCGACACTGGCAACAACAACGCCTCCACCACCCCCGGCGGCAGCATGACCGTCGCGGGCCCAGGCGGTACGGTCGCGCCGGGTACCCCGCAGACCCCCGCTGGACAGACCCCCGCAGGGCAAACCCCCGCTGGACAGACGCCGGGTGGTGCGACCGCTGCCCCCGGTGGCACGGGTCCGGCAGCCACCCCAGAGCCTGAAACGCCCAGTGCTGCGGCCATGTGCATGAACACCGCCGAAGGGAGTGCCTCCATCGACGGCCTCAGTGGCGCCACCGGCGTTTACACCTACGGCGATGGCACTTGCGTGGCGCCGACGACTCACTGCATCGACGACACGACGCCGGGCACGCTGTGCTTCAGAGGCGTCGCGGCAGACGCGCAGACAGACTACTCTTGCTATGGCGCCGGGTTTGGCATCGACATGGCGGTCGTGGAGAACTCGATGGTCACGACACCGTGGGACGCAACCGCAGCGGGCGTCGCCGGTTTGCAGTTCACGATCACCGGACTCACGGCGACGAGTCCTGCGCTGCGCGTCCAACTCGCACAGGCTGATCTACCCGAGGAAGCAGCGTGGGTGCACGGTTCCGGCGATTCAGACCTGAAGGCCGACGGTGACCCCGCCGTGTTCATGTTCGCAGACTTCGGTCTCCCCAGCTGGGTAATAGGCGCAGACGGCTCGCATCCAGAACTGGCGGAAACCGTGATGGATCCGACCAACCTCAAGGGCATGCAGGTTCAAGTTACCACCCAGCCGAGCATGCCCAAGGAGTTCGACTTCTGCATCAGCAACTTGGCGTGGATAGATGCCGCGGGTAACCCCGTCGCGCTGACTCCCCTGGCGGGAGGTGAGCCTGCAGCGGGTGCTGGTGGTAGCGACGGTATGGGTGCTGGCGGCAGCGACACCGGTGCGGGTGGCAGCGACACCGGTGCGGGTGGCCAAGAAGGTGGCGCGGGTGGCGCGGGCGGCAGCGACACCGGTGCCGGCGGCGACGACGGCATGGACATGGGCACCGGCGGCGGCATGTAAGTCTCCCCAAACCCGTCAATCCAGCGGCACCTGCCGCCGAGGGACCGACTCCTTCGAGTCGGGCCCTTCCCATTTGGGGAGGAGAAATGCCGGCCTCGCGCCACGCGGGGGCGTGATTTATCACGCTGTTACAGGTCCAGCGCGGGGGGCATACTGAATGGCAATGAACACCAAGGCCTTGATCGACGGCTTGGTCCGGCAGACCACAGTGCTGATCGCGCACGTGGCGACTTCGGCGGGGCTGCGCGCTCCTCTGGCCCACGTGGCCAACCAGATATTCGTCGATCTGACCGCGGAACTCGAGCGCCAAGGTGTGGGGCAAAAGGTCATCGCCGACATGTTCGGCTTGGCTCTGCGCTCGTATCAGCAGAAGCTGCGTCGACTCTCGGAGAGCGCCACGGACCAGGGCAAGACCCTATGGGAAGCTGTCTACGGTTACCTCTCCGAACGACAGGTCGCGCGCCGGGTGGACGTTCTACAGCGCTTCTGTCGAGACGACGAGAGCAGCGTCAAAAGCATCCTCAAAGATCTGTGTGACAGCGGCCTCGTCTATCGCACCGGCAAGGGGGACGCGACGGTTTACCGCATGACGCCCCCCGAGGACCTGTATTCGGGTGCCGACGCCGACACTCAGAGCCTCGCCGCCCTACTGTGGGTGATCATTCATCACGAAGGGCCTCTCAACATCGAACAGGTCGAGCAACGCGTCAGCCTAGACCGCAACGAACTTCAGGCGGCGCTCGACGCGCTCGTCCAAGACAAACAGGTCGTCCAAGAGGGCATCTCGCCGGTGATGTATCGCAGTGATCAGTGCCTGATCCCTCTGGGGGCGAACGCGGGCTGGGAGGCAGCACTGCTGGACCAGTTCCAGGCGCTGGTCCGTTCGATGTGCATCAAGCTGGCCAACGGCCAAACCCGCGCGCTGCCCGACGATGAAGTCGGCGGCAGCACGTACACCTTCGATGTCTGGCCGGGGCACCCGCACGAGGAAAGCGTCAGGGGACTCCTGCGGGATACTAGAACTCGGCTTTCCGAAATGTGGGATGCCGTTACGGAGCACAATGCCGAAAACCCCGCCAGGCCCCAACACCTTCAACGGGTCACGTTCTACTGCGGCCAATCCGCCACCCAGGAGGAGGGCCAACCGATGCTTGACCGAGTCCACATCGGTCCCGCAGATGTTCAACGAGCAGTCAGCGGAAGAGAAAATGGAGAATGAGATGAACCGCACTTCGAACCCACTCGCCCATCAACTTGCCACCCGTCATCGCAGTAACCTAATCCAGCGATTCATCGCGGCGGGGGTTGGACTATTGCTGCTTGCGGCTTGCTCCAGCGAAACACAGGAGCCGGCAACGAGCAGCCAAACACACTGGCTCAAGAGCTGCGACTCGTCGGATGACTGCGAAGACGGCTTGAGCTGTGAGTGCGGCGTATGCACGCAGACTTGTGACGACGACGACCGTTGCAGCGCCCTGGGCGAGGGCGCTGTGTGCGCAGCCACCGAAGGGGTCGCCGCTTGCGGTTCCAACGCAGCGGAGCAAATCTGCTTGGAGGGTTGCAACGAGGACGACGACTGCAGCACCGGGAGCACCTGTAGCAGCGGCGCGTGCATCCCCAGCAGCGACGACGGCGAGACGCCCCCCGGGGTCAACTGCGGTGACTACGACTCCTGCGACTTGGAAACCCCATGCGACGACGGCAACAACTGCATCGCGTTTTCCGAGTGCGGCGGGGCGCTGTGCATCCCCGCCAATGAAGCTTGCGAGCTGTCGTGTCCCAATCCCGACGACTGCGCCCTCGCCGAGAGTTACCCCGAACAGCTGTTCTGCGAGGGCAAGGTCGACGCCAATCCGGCGGACGACGGTACGGACACTGACGGAACGGGGACGGATGGCGACGCAACGGACACGGGCACCGACGGCGATGTGACCGATCCCGCCGCCAGCGATCCTCCTGGGGTGATGTGCGCGGATCACGAGCCGTGTGATCTCGACACCCAGTGTGCCGACGGAACGTCGTGCTTCAGCTTCCCCGAGTGCGGCGGCGCGATCTGCATCGCGGACGACGAAGCCTGTGAACAGTCCTGCCCCGCGCAGAGTGAGTGCGAGATCCTCGAGAGCTACCCGCTCCAATTGGCCTGCGACGGCCAGGTGCCTGCCCAACCAGGAGAGCCCGGGCAGGATCCGACGCCTACGGACGGCATCCAGTGTGTCGAGCATCCCGTGTGCGACCCAGCGGGGGAGGGCTGCGAGGCAGGACTCGAATGTCTGATCATTCCGGAGTGCGGTAGCGACGAGACGGGCCACGCCATTTGTATCGACACGGACCTGGCTTGCGAGCTCAGCTGTCCGAACGACGAGTGCGTGATTCTGGAGAGCTACCCGGCACAGCTCGGCTGTTCAGGCGAACGCATCCCTGCGACGCCTGCCCCAGGGGGCAATCCCGACGTCGACGCTGGTGCTCCCTCGAGCGAGGAGTTCGCCTGCGGCGACTATCAGGAGTGTGCGGCAGACATCGACATCGCGTGCCCAGACGGCTCGATCTGCGTCACCTTGCCGGAATGTGGAGACGACCTGGCGTACGGCGTGTGCGTCCCCCCAGACGTCGCTTGCGAGGTGCGCTGCCCCGAGGGTGCGAGCTGTACGCAACAAGAGAGCTATCCGGTCCAGATCGCTTGTGGTGACGCGACCGATCCTGCCTGTTCGCCCGAAACGTGCCCTGACGGCCAAACCATGAACCAAGAAACCTGTGTTTGTGAAGACACGCCAGGTACCGAGCCAGCGGGCGTCGCCTGTGGCGAGTATGACGCTTGCTCGCTGGACAACAGCACTTGTCCGACGAATGCCGACTGCATCGCGATTGACGGCTGCGACTCCGCTATCTGCATCCCCGCGGACGAAGCCTGTGAACTCTCCTGCCCCAATGCCGACGAGTGCGTGTTGATGGAGAGCTTCCCACTGCAAATCGGCTGTCCTGGCATCGTCCCCGGCACGCAAGACATGACCCCCGGCGGAGAGCTCGATCTCGCGCTCCTTGGCACGGCGTGTGTCGACAACGCTTGCCCAGATGGACTAACGGCGCTCACCTACTTCGGCATCGCCGGACCGAGCGGCCCTGAGTTTTGCTCTTGCGAAATCCCCTGTGCCGACTCTGTCGACGTCTGCCCGACAGGCACCAGCTGCCAAACCATCGCCGACGGCCCCGGCGAGGTCTGCGTTCGGACGGAGTGAGCGATGGCCGCACGACCCAGCGGCGCGAACCGTCGCTGGGTCTTCTGCCTTTGCGGCACCAACGCTGCGGGCATCGCTCCGCCGCGCCAATCAGCGCACGATCCGCGGCGGTGGAGGCGGCGGCGGGGGCGGCGGTGGAGGCGGCGGCGGAGGTGGTGGGGGCACTGCTGCTGGTGGCAACGCGCCACCAGGCACGATAGGGGGCGGGACCGGCGCCGTCGGGGGCTGTTCGTCATCCTGCACGCAGGAAGACAAGTCGAAAAACAAGAAGTGTAGCGCCTGGGCCTGGGGCGACCACCCTCGATCCAACCGACAGCCCTGCGGGAACGGCTTGCCGGGATCCGAGTCGTCACCTCCGGTCGTCATGCCGTTGTATTCGACCGACTCCTTCAGGTGCAAATCAGTGAACACCACTCGCCCACACTGGTCTTCCGCCGGCACGCCGAGCGGAGTGTTGAAAGTCATGTACTGGACGGAGTCACCATCACTCGAAGCGTTGGGTACGTTGATCCAGCTGAGCGCCGGTGGATTGATCGAGGTGACGGAATGTTGCCCTTCGAAGATCGGCAGCTCACCGCGTACCTGAGTTGCTCCGGTGTTGAATAGCCACTCCGCCAGTGCGTCCCCCTTGGGAAAGCCCTGATTGACTCGTCCAATCGTCCCGTCGGCGATGTTGTCGCCGTTGCCGATGTACGTCCCCGTGCTGTCCCACCCCGTGTCTTCCCCGAAGCGCAAGAAGTCATCGTGGCGGTGACTGAGGAATATCTTGCCGCCTTGGTCCGTGTAGTCTGCAACGGGTTGGTGGAATGGGTCCTTGTAGGGCCGGTAGTTCGAGCTCTCGCAAGAGGCCAAGACGATGTCGTACTCCGAGAGCTTGTTGGTATCGCCCCACAGCGCATCGGCTGCTATGGGGAAGTTGCCGCCACCCGCGAAGCTGCCCGTGCCAGCACCGTCGCCACCTGGTTCGCCCCCAGCGTACATGTGGACTCGCCCATTGCCGGCGTCCGTCGTGAATTCGGCTTCGTCGATACCGATACGTAGCAGTAGGCACTCCAAAGCCTCCGACTTGCCCGTGATCATCGCGATCTGCGGGATGTGTCCCTCACTCTGGTTCCGCGGCAGTCGAATCGGCTCCGCCTGGTTCCGTTGGCAGCCGGTGACGGTGGGCACCGTCACTTCTCGCCGCCACTTGCCAACCTGGACGACGAGCGGGATGTCGCTGCCCGAAGGCACGTTCTCGAGCGTGAAGTTGCCGTTGACGTCGGTGAGCGCATTAGTGATCGGAAAGCCCGAGGCATCCGCATCACATCGGTTGCAGCTCGCGCCTTCTGGCACCGGGTCGAGCTCGGCGTTCGGAATGTATACCAACGCCGAGTAGATCGGCAGCTCGCCCGCTGGGTCCAGAACCGTGCCGGTAAGCGTCGTAGTGCCGCACTCGTCGACCTGGCACTGCAGGCTGACGCAACCACCATCACCCATCGACCCTGGGCACACGTTGTCGATGCCATCGCCACCGCACGTTGCGCCGTCGGAGCATTCACCACAATCCAACTGCCCACCGCAGCCATCGCCGATCAGACCGCAGTATTCGCCATTTTCTGGCGTACAGGTAACCGGAGTGCAGTCATCTCCTCCGGCGCATAGATTCTCGATGCCACCCCCTCCGCAAACAGCCCCGCCCGTGCAATCCCCACAGTCGAGCGTCCCTCCGCAGCCATCACCGATGCTCCCGCAATAGGTTCCGTTCTGCGTTTCGCAGCTCAGGGGGACACAAGCTGGGTCTTTGCAAACGCGGTCGTCACAGACCAGCCCTTCGGAGCATTGACCGCAATCGAGCTCACCCCCGCACTCGTTGCCGAGCAATCCGCAAAAAACTGCCCCATCCAGCGCACAAGTGTCGAACGGAACGCAGCTCGCTCCACCCACGCACAGTCCGGTGTCGGAGCAGATCCAATCGTTGTCGCAAGTCGCAGGACACGTCAATTCGCCGCCACAACCGTCCCCGAGCTCGCCACAGTACTGTCCCCCTGAAGGGTTGCACGTGGTGGGAACGCAGTTGGGGTCGACCTCGTCAACCGACGCTTCATCGACGACGACGAGTACCTCGCCGTCTTCAGTGACGACAGTGCCGCCACCGTCCGACGGTGCACCAGCGGGGCCTTCCTCCCCGCCTGACGCACCCTCGGTGAGACCACCTGTGCCAGAGGCACCACTTCCGGAGCCACTCGAGGCCCCAACCTCCGAACCGCCTCCCGAGGTGAGCGAGCCGGACTGCGGCGCGGGAGGAGCTTCGTTAGCGCTGCAAGCGAGCAGCAGGACCGAGGCCGGTCCAGCGACGCCTGCCCCCCAGAGGTGCCGCGGACTACGTGCACTAGACTTACACATGAGAACTCTCTTTCGCCACGTTTCCCTCGCACTCGCCGCATCCTCGATGACCGCGAAAGCTGTCGCGAACTGCCTCGTGGTTGACGCAAGCGCCCCTGGGTGCTTGTGCCTGTGTGAAAAGTTTTCACTCGGCACCAAGCCCCGTATCTCGGGCGCGACGATGCCGTGCCCCCGCTACATTCGTGAGCAGCAACCGCTGATCACGGAAATCGGACGCCCAGGCCTTTTTCTCGTCGAGGAGGCACTGAGCGAGCCTCGTCAACTGTCGCCGACGAGCCCACCCGCGCCAGCGCTGGGCGAAACTCCGGCGTGCAATCACGCAAAGTAGCGCTGGAACCACGCTGGCCTTAGACTCTGCGAGATGCGCGTCGCGCTACTTTATCCACCACCTTGGAAAATCCCCGAGCCGGGTCAATCACCCGACCCCGCCGATGGTCCGCCAGAGAACTTCCGCCAACAGGACCTCGACCCGGACTTTCATCAGACGCCGTACGGCTTGTTTTCTCTCGGTGCGCAAGCGCTGCGAGCAGGGCACGAAGCCAAGGTGCTCAACCTCTCATCGTTCACCTGGAGGCAAACATGCGATACTATCCGCCGTCTGGACGCCGACGTCTTCGGTCTCTCTTGTTGGACGGCGAACCGCCGCGGGGTTGACCTCGTCACGCGACTGATCAAGGAGTGCCACCCAAGTGCCCACGTCGTCGTCGGCGGTCCTCACGCCACCCCCCTCGCGCGAGAGGTGCTCGAACACTACCAAGCGATCGATACGGTGTGCGTGGGGGAGAGCGAGGAGCAATTCCTCGAGTTGCTCGAGCGGCTAGAGACGGGAAAGCCGGCGGACGGCATCGCGGGAACACTGTACCGCGGCGCAGACGGAGTTCAGAGTGGGCCCCCGCGCGCCGCGATCGCCAATTTGGATACGCTGGCGTCTCCGCACGACTACTTCGACACCCACATCGTGATGACATCCCGAGGTTGTCCCTGGCAGTGCACGTTCTGTGGCGCAGAGACGACCTGGGGCAGAGGATTTCGAGGGCAGTCCATTCCCTACGTGCTCGATGCACTCGAGCACGCTCTGGAGCGACTGCCCGTCAAGATGGTCCAGATCAAGGACGATACGTTCACCGCGAACAAGCGTCGCGCGATGGACATCTGCAAGGGCATTCGAGAGCGGGGGCTGAATTTCCTGTGGAGTTGCGATACGCGCGTGGACGTGTTGACCGAGGAGCTACTTCGCGAAATGCGCCTGGCGGGTTGTCAGCGGCTCAGCCTCGGCGTCGAATCAGGCTCCCCCAAGATCCTGCAGGCCATCAACAAGAAGATCACGGCAGAAAAGATATCCAACGCCGCTCAGATGGCGAAACGCTACGGCATCCAGGTGCGCTTCTACATGATGTTGGGCAACCGAGGCGAAACGCGAGATACGTTCCACGAAACCCTCGATTTCCTCGAACGCACGCAGCCGCACCAATACCTGTTCTCGTGCTTGTCCGTGTACCCCGGAACGGTGGACTTCCACGATGCGGAGAAGGCAGGTTGGCTCGACCGTGAAGTCTACTTCACCGACAAATTCCAGGAACTGAAAGTCCCTTTCGACGCTTCCGAATCCGACGCGGCACTGATGGCGGCGTGGTTCAACGACAACTCCGGGCTGCAACGCATGTACGTGGAGAGTGTCGAGGACTGCAGGCAGATACTAGATGCGGTAGGCGAACACCACGCTGCCCACCTCGACCTCGCGGGAGCTCTATACCGCGCGGGGGAGTACGAACAGGCGCAGAAGCATCTCGACGCAGCGGAGAGCCTCCACCACCCCTGCCCAGGGCTGATCCACAACTACCGCGCTTGCATCGCAGCCGCGCGCCACGACCTCAAAGCACTCGAAGCCCACCTCAAGCGCGCGTTGCGACAAGACCCATATCACTACGTCGTGGCGCGCAATGCAGAGACCATTCGTCGCTGGTACGTCGACGGAGGTCCGGTCAAGGGGCTTCCCCTGACGCTCGAAGCCCGCCACGAGTTCCAGCTATTCGAACGCACCGTGCAGCCCGCACTTCCAGGCCCACTGCCAGAGAACTTCGACCACTGGCTCGACCTGCCGCGCCCCGCCGATGCCCGAGGGGTAACTCGACGTCACCTCGACGTCGTCAGCTGAGCGGGCGGCACCTCCCACGGAAAACCCTCCTCGCGGCGTCCTGCGCCGTGCTAGACGCCAAGCCCCACCCAAACGGGGTTTTGCGTGGCCAAGAAGGAGTCAAAAAAAACCAACGCGTGTCGCGTCCTCGACGCCTTGAAAATCAGCTACCGCCTCGTGACCTACGACGTGGACGAGACGGACCTTTCCGCGAGTTCCGTCGCCGCGAAGGTGGGCTTGCCGGTCGAACAGGTGTTCAAGACGCTGTGCCTGCGCGCCAACGACGGGGACATCCTGCTGGCGGTGCTCCCCGGAGACCGGGAACTGGACATGAAAGCCCTGGCACGCGCCGCCGACAAGAAGTCGGTCGCGCCGGTGGCGGTCAGAGAGCTGCCGGACCTGACGGGCTACGTGCGCGGTGGTGTGACCGCCCTGGGCAGCAGGAAGACGTACCCGGTGTACGTCGACGAGCTAGCGCAGCTGTACGACACCATCTCGGTGTCCGCCGGTCAGCGCGGTCTCCAACTCTGGCTCTCCCCCGGCGACTACGTTCGAGCTGCGAGAGCGAAACTCGTCGATGTGAGCCGCGAAAGCGCCGCCTGAGCACCGCTATGCAGTGGCGAGGCTGCGCTTGGGTCGCCGATTGCACTGCAAGATCACCTTCCTGACACGAATTGCGTCCGGTGTGATCTCCACGACCTCGTCAGCGTCGATGTACTCCATCGCGCCTTCGATCGTCAGCTTGCGGGGCGTACTCAGGATGGTGTTCTCGTCCTTGCCCGCTGCGCGGATGTTGGTGAGCTTCTTTTCCTTGGTCACGTTCACATCGAGGTCGTTCTCACGACTGTGCTCGCCGACCACCATACCCTCGTACACATCCACGCCGCTCGTGATGAACAACGTGCCACGCGGCTGCAGATGAAAGAGCGCATACGGCGTGGTCTTACCGGCTCGGTCCGCTACCATCGATCCGTTGCGACGACGCAGCGCCTGCGGTTTGGCAGGCTGCCAAGAATCGAACAGTGTGTTGAGCAGCCCTTCGCCGCGAGTCTCCGTCAGGAACATCGAGCGGAAGCCGATCAAGCCACGTGACGCGATGCGGAACTCGATGCGCACGCGCCCCGCGCCCAAGGCGTTCATCTTGGTCATCTGACCGCCGCGCTCGCCCAAGTGAGTCGTCACTGCGCCCACGCAGTCTTCGGGGACGTCTGCGACGACCAGCTCGACGGGCTCGTGCGCCACCCCGTCGATCTCACGGATCACGACCTCGGGCATGCCCACGCAAAACTCGTAGCTCTCCCGGCGCATCGTCTCGGCCAAGATGGCGAGCATCAGCTCCCCTCGCCCAAAGACGACGAAGACGTCGGGCTCTTCCGTCTCTTCGACACGCATGGCGATGTTGCGCTCTGACTCGCGCAAGAGGCGGTCTCGAAGGTGACGAGACGTGACGTACTTGCCCACCTTGCCGGCGAAGGGCGAAGTGCTGACCATGAAGCGCATCTTGATCGTGGGCTCTTCGATCTGGATACGGGGCAGCGCCACTGGGTTTTCGGTGTCAGCCAGAGTGTCGCCGATAGCGACCTCTGCAACACCAGAAATTGCAACGATGTCACCAGCGTAGGCAACATCGACCTTGCGCCGATGCATGCCCTCGAAAGAGAGCAGCGTGCCGACCTTGGCCTGAACTTGCTTGCTCTCTTTGAGCAACATGACCTGCTGTCCCGCTCGAATCGCTCCCTGACGAATGCGCGCGATGGCGAGTCGGCCCAGGTACTCGTCGTGTTCGGTGTTGTGCACGAGGAGCTGCAACGGCGCGTTGGGGTCACCCCCGGGCGCCGGCACCGTCGCCACGATGGTCTCGAACAGAGGACGGAGGTCCTTGCCTTCGACCTCGAGGTCGCGCGACGCCACGCCCCTCTTGCCGACCGCGTAGAGCGTCTCGAAACTGCTTTGTTCGTCACTCGCGTCGAGGTCGCAGAAGAGGTCGAAGGTCTCGTTGAGCACTTCGTCGGCGCGCGCGTCTTGCCTGTCGATCTTGTTGATGCAGACGATCACGGGCATGCCCAAGCTGAGCGCTTTGCCCAGCACGAAGCGGGTCTGAGGCAGCGGACCTTCCGCGGCGTCGACGAGCAAAAGCGCTCCGTCCGCCATCATCAAGGTGCGCTCCACTTCACCGCCGAAGTCGGCGTGGCCGGGCGTGTCGATGATGTTGATCGTCGTGCCCTCGTATTGGACGCTGCAATGCTTGGCCAAAATCGTGATGCCGCGCTCCTTCTCCAAGTCGTTGGAGTCCATGACGCGGTCTGGGGCGGCCTCGTTTTGTCGGAAGACTCCCGTTTG
>JBNKZR010000200.1:0-13165 GCA_050301735.1 Polyangiaceae bacterium
ACGCGGCAACTGGCTGCGGCGGCGGGGGTTCGGACCCTCGAGTTGAGAACGGGGTGCCCGACACGGCAGCCGCCAACGGCGGCGGGACGCCGGAGAGCAGCGGCGAGGTGGGGGCTGACGAACCGTCCGTCGAGGCCGAGGCGACTGACCCGGAAGTCGCCGTTCCGGCCATTCCTGCCGACGCAAGCGACTCCGGCGAAGCCAGCGCCAGTCCTGATGACGACCCCGCTGGTAGCGAGGGCGGGTTTCATCGCCACGTTCTTCCTCCTCCCGCTCTGGGGCTGGCTCGAGTGCGCGTAGGGCATCGAGTCGGTCGGGCATTCGGGGCCGAGCGCGTGGTGCTTCAAGCTAACCTACGCCCTTCTCGGCTCTGCGACTGCATTGGCCGTCCTGGTCTCGAGGTTGCGAAGTACCAAGTAGACGAGCGCCCTTCAGTGAGGTGCACGAGGCCGAGCCGCCCGCTCGACCGGCACAGCGAGAGCGCGGGGACGCGGTGCGGGAGCGCCAACCCGAACTCAGAAAGACTCGTAGCCGATATTGAACGTAGGTGCGACGAACGTGTAGCCCTCGACGAAATGCAGTCTCAGGTCGATGCCCAGCATCAGTGCTTTGCGGCGGATCTTCTCATCGCTTCTCGACACGATCGGGTAACCGCCAGCACGCAGGTGCAACTCTGAGCCCGAAGGGTTGTTCAAGATCGCGTAGCCGAGGCCTCCGCCGAGGAATACTCTGTCGAAGAGGGTGTAGTCGACATCCACTGAAGTCCCCATCAGGCCGCCGGAACCGAACAACGCATCGGCGCCGTCGAGCTTGTAGTAACCCAGTTGAGGCGTCGCGCAGACACCGATTGCGTCGTTGAACTGCCAACCAAAACGCAGATCCACGCCGTAATACGTCATGTCGAGACCATCGGTAGACAATGGCCCTCCGCCGCCTGCGACTCCGAAGCGAAAGCGACCACCGTCGCCGCCTGCCGAGCTGACCAGCTTCACGACACTGCCTTCGGGGGCTGTCTCTTCGTCCGACTCGGTATCGGTGTCTCCCTCCGACTCCGTATCATTCGCTTCCGCGTCGCTCGACTCCGACTCTTCGGTCCCGTCGTCAGCGGCGCTTTCCTCGCCGGCGTCGTCGTCCCCTTCAGCACGGACTACCGCCGGGACCGTCAACACAGCTAGTGCGCCGAGCGCACCGCACAACATCATCGAGAGTTTCGTTTCCCCTTTTGCCATGCGCTGGTTGTAGCTGCATCGCGAGGGGTAACCAGGAGGTATCCACGAGAAATGCACTTTTAGCGCTGAATGCTCCTACCGCAGCACACACTGCCGCAGAAGGAGTTCAGCTGCGCAGCAAGTAACCCTAGACAGTGAGAGCGTCGTCGAGGGCGTGTCTCGTCCGGTGCACAGCGCGCCTGCTCGCTCTTGCTGAGCGTGCCGTCGCGACGGAAGTCGCCGCTGTGAACTGCTGCGGCATGTGCTTGCAAACGTCGAGGGCATTCTGCCGCTAGCCATTGCTGCAATGAGCTGCAATGACGCGTCGGTAGCCAAACCCCTACCCCAGACTGGGTACGCCGCACTCACCCGCGCTGGGGGTCGTCCAGGGGGCCGGCACTCGCGTGAGTCACTTTTTCGCGCGGTGGAGTGTTCGCGGAGTTCCCGGGGCGTCGGCTCATCAGCTAACTGATCAACAATGCGCAACACGCGATCCCGCCTGACTGCGACGACCGTTCTTTGGTCGTTCTTGCTTGGAGCATGCCACGCGCAGCCGACGAAGGACCCCGTTGCGGCTTCCGTCGACATCGAGCGAGGAGGGGTCCGCAGCGACTCTGAACCGAAGGAGCAGAGCTCGGTCCGTGACAGCGGACTGCACTTCCACCTCGTGGCGGAGGTCGACTACGACATCGAATTCGCTCCTCTCGGAGAACATGCCTTTCTGCTGACTGACCAGGGTCGAGGGGGTGCTCCGCTGCTGATCGAGAACGACCAGCTGCGCTTCTCGCCAGCCCTTGCGGACTTCGACATCGATTTCGGTTATACGACCGCGGCGGGCGGGGCGTGGCCAGACGACACTTGGATGGCGGTGAATGGCTCGTCGGATGCAGGGCCATGTTGGGCCACCTTGTATCGTTGGTATCCCGATGGCTCGATGGACGACGTTGGCAATCGACGGGCGCCGGGTTGGGTGCCGGAGTACGAATTGGGAACCTGCGCTGGGCAGCTGGTGAACTGGCGCGGCGGCGTGCTGATCGTCGGGGCGCATTTTTCCGTGCCCGTGATCCAGTTCCAAGAAATCATGGTGCTTTCTCCGTCGTCCCTCAGGCACCTGGGTACTGACGCTTGCGCCCCTCCTGACTGGGGCTTTCCTCCTTGGGTGCAGGACGATGCCGTGACGGTCTTTGGATCGGTATGCGGCGAGCTCGCCCGTTGGCCCGAAGAGGGAGGAGCGTTGCGCGCGCAAACCTGGTACGGCGACGGGACGACGGACGAGATTCGGGTCGAGCTGCTTCACGAGGCGGCGATCGAGGGAGTCGTGGTGGAGCAGGGCTCCCTGTTCGTGCTCACTTCGCCGGACCAGCTTGGCGCCCGCCGGCTGATACCGCTGGGCGCTAGCAAGAGAGTGCCCCTTCCGCGCCTATCGTCGGACTTCACTCCCGTCAAGGCGCCGTCAAGTCATGCTCTTTGGGGCATCCGTGGCCGCAGTCTGCTGCGTTGGTCGAGTCAGGGTTGGGAAGCGACCGAGTTGCCCAAGGAACTGCCGACCCATCGCGCCGCTCGGGAACTCGTGCTATCGGTTTGGCAACCTCGAGAAGGCGACATCTGGCTCATCGCGCGCGTCCCGGACAAAGGGCCCGCAAGCAAAGGTGAGTATCTCCTGTTCAATACGGCCGGCGGCAAGCTGGCGACGGAGCTACCGGCCACCATGTATCGGGAGCCCACTCCGGATCTGGACTCACGCGCGGCCGGGTCCTGTGCGTATCCGTTCGCCGATCTCATCGTCCGTCACCCCCACGATACGGAGCGCGACTTGGAGCTCAGCGTCGAGCAAGCACGCGGCCTGCTGTCTCAGGCGATCGTGCGTCACCCACCACTCCGCGACGTTCCGCTTCTGCAGTACAGCTGTTTCGGCGGGCAGTGTATCGGTGCCCATGTCGCCGATGTAGCGGAAGCCCAGGTATTGCGCGCCGCCCTGGCGGCGGGTGAGTTCGGCTTCTCTGCCGATGTCCCCCTCAGATGTGCCAAACCTCCGCGGGCTCAGCCGTTCCCGCTGGCTCCATAGGCGACAGATTCGCTTTCTGACTGGATGCTCTGGAGGACTGTTTGTGTGGGATGAACAGTCGGCGGTTCCGTGCTCAGCCTCGTGGTTGCCAACGCTCCAATGCCGCGCGGACACAGCGCTTGGTGTCGATGCCGACGGAGCCCTGCTGGCACGCCAGAAGCGCCGCCTTCAGGTCGTCGCACTCGCTCTGGCAACGCTCGCAGCCTGCGAGGTGCGCAGTCAGCTCTTCGCACTCCCGCTCGGGGAGTTGCCCTTCTTGCTGGCGACTCAGCGCGGACATCACGTCGGGGCAACTGCCAGATGGCGGACCCTTCTTCAGCTGGCGGTCGAGCTCTCGTGCCAAGGCGCCACGCCCGCGATGGAGCCGGCTCTTGAGCGCGGAGACGGATAGCGACAGGGCCTGCGCCGCTTCTTCGGCGCTCAGCCCCTCGACATCTCGCAGCAAAACGGCTTCGCGCAGCGACGGCGGCAACGCATGCATTGCACAATTGAGCAACCGCCAGCGCTCGGTTTCGATCGCCTGGTATTCTGGGTCTTTCACGTCGCCAGCCAATTCGTCAGCCGCCTCTAGCGGAGCCGAGTTCTTGTTCACCCCGTGCCGTGTCAGGCGTCCGCAGGCAGAGCGCACGACTGCGTAGGACCACGAACTCAAGTCGGACTCGCCGCGAAACCCCGAGATGTGCTGCGCGATGGTCAACAACGACTCCTGCAGAGCATCTTCGGAGTACGCGTTGCACAGATGGTGCCCGAAGCGGCGCAACTTCGGTGCGAGTTGTGTCAGCAGCTCCTCAACGGCGTCCCGGTCGCCTGCTTGCGCTCGTGCCAGGAGCCCCTCGTCGACTGCCACGCCAGAACCCTAGCAGACTACGACGCGACGGCTTGCTCGTCCTTCGCCGTCTCGAGCTTTTTGCGCAACTCGGCCATGTCGAGCTCGTTCGCTTGTTGAATCAGGCGGTCCAACGCTTGCCCCGGCACCATGCCTGCTTGCTTCAGTAGCAACACACCATCCCGGAACACCATCAGCGTCGGGATGGCTCGGATCTGAAGCGCCGCCCCCAGCTCGCGTTGCTCTTCGGTGTTCAGCTTGGAGAACGTCACGTCGGGGTGTCGCCCTGATGCCTTCTCGAAGATCGGTGCGAAAGCCCGGCATGGGCCGCACCAGGGAGCCCACAGATCGACCAACACGACGCCGTCTTGGGTCACGGTGGATTCGAAGTTCTCTTTGTTCAACTCGAGTACGGACATGGTTTCTCCTTCGCCGCCCGATGCTTGGCTTGTCGGGCGTCGATAGTGAGAGCCAAGTGCGTACGAAAAGGATTCGCAGCATCTGCCACATTCCGGCCGCCGACTCAGCGCCGCGCTGGGGCGCCAGCATTCGTCGACAAGCCCGCGTCAGGTCCACGACGGAAAGCGACGCTCACCGTGTCAGCACGGGCCGAGTGTACACTTCGGCTCCGCGGCAATGAGCACGCTCTAGCGCATCGAGCGGGCGGTCGTGAACCTGCGAGCATTCTCCGGTTCGGAGTACGGTGATAGGCAAGCAAGTTCGAAGCTTCTGCCGTCGGCCATTTTTTGCAGTTCGATTGCTCGCGGGACGTGCTTTGCGCTTTGTTGGACCGTTCTTGCCGACCGCGCTCACTGCACACGAAACGTTGAGCGCCCATCAGCCCTGGGCAGAGGACTCGGATCGATGAGTACAGAGAACCTACCAGTGAAAACCCTTATCGCGGGGGTCGTGAGCATCACCGTCATGGGCTTCGGCTGTGCCGACGATGGCACGGAGACAAGCGATGAGAGCATTGGCTCACCGCAAACGCCTGCCGGCGGGAGCGCTACCCCGACGTCGGGCGCCACTGCAGCAACGCCGAGCGGCGCCGGACAGGACACGACCGGCGGAGCGATGCCTGGCGGCGGTGTTTCGCAGCCTCCGGGTGCAGTGGCCGCTGGGGGCGGGACACCCGCGACTGGCGATCCAGCAGGCGCTGACGTTGGAGGTGCTGGCAATCCAGGTGCTGGCACTCCAGGTGCCGACACGGAAAGCCCTGGCGCTGCAACCGTGGGCACGGAAGGTCCCGAGATGGAGGGCTCCGGTGCGGGAGGCGCAGGCACGCAGGGCGCTGAGATGGAAGGCTCCGGCACTGGAGGTGCCAGCATGGAAAGTGCCGGCATGGGGGGCTCCGGTACTGAAGAGCCCGAGGTTGGAGGCGCTCCAGGCATGATGGACGAGCCCGAGCCTGAACCCGATCCGGAGTTCAATGGCACGTGCACCGAGTCCCAAGACACTGGCAGGAACGCGTCAGGGAGCGGGCCGCACGACGTGGTCATCGAGACGAATTCCGAGGATGGCATCAAGTGTGGCACCATCTTCAGGCCGGCGGACATGGGTGGTGACGAGAAGTATCCGATCTTCGTCTGGGGTGAGGGCGGCTGCTCTCAGAACGGCCTCTCGAATCAAGCCGCGATGGCAGAGATCGCCTCTTGGGGATACTTCATCGTCGCAGACGGCACGCCGGGCGGCGACAACAGCTGCCAAGGCGGCCAAAGTGGGGAAGCGTTTCTCGACTACATCACCTGGGCCATCGCCGAGAACGACAAGCCCTGCAGCGTGTACTACGAGAGCCTCGACACGGAGAAGATCGCTGCCGACGGGTTTTCGTGCGGCGGGTTGATGTCCGAGAACGTCGCCGACGATCCTCGGTTCACCGCCATCGGGATCACGAGCAGCGGCTTGATGGGGCCGAACAACAACCTTTGGGATGCCATGCACGCGCCGTTCAAGATCATGAACGGTGGCAGTAGCGACATCGCCTATGAGAATGGCCTAAACGATTACGAGGCGATTAGCTCGCGTGGCATCCCAATTCTCTACTTTTCCAAAACGAGCGCGGGTCATGGAGGGGACTTGGGTCAGGGCAGAGGCGACTTCAATCTGGTCAACCTGGCCTGGCTCAATTGGCAGCTGAAGGGCGACGAAGGGGATACGGGCAAGGCGTTTCTGATTGGCCCCACCTGTGAGTTTTGTGACGACCCCGGCTGGGACTTCATGTCCGCGAACATCGAATAGATGCAGCGGCGAGGGCGCCCTGCTGGAGCGCGATGGGCTCGTCGAACAGCCGGAGCCGGAGAGCGGCGCTGTGGAACGCTACCTCCGCTTCAGCGGGTCAACAAGATGTCATGCGCCTTGTTTGCCAGAGCGCGTGGTTTTGGTGCCCAGGTGCCAAACAGCGACTTCCTGCCAACGGTCACGAGTTTGACTGTGCAAGAAACTGCAGCCGTCGTCCACCTCGTCGCGGCTGGGGGCGTCAGTTCGCGATGCTGATGGACTCCGAAAGCCACGCGCTGACCGGCGTCATCAGTTCAACGTGTGCCGGACGCAGGGCGAAAGATCGCACGCGGCCTTCGAACTCGATTTCCACCGCGTCGACATCGCGCATCGTGTGCAGCACGACGTTGACGGCCAGGGGGAGATAGCTTGCATCGTAGGACGTCACGTCCATGCGCAGCACCGAGTCCTTCAACGTGGCCGTCGCTTCCAGGCGTGTGACTCGGCCGCTGGCGTAGTCGAAGCTCGTGCCGTCGTCGAACTCGTAGCAGAGCGTCGCGCTGCCCTCGGAGAGCACGACGTGGAGCTCGATGTCCGCAAGAGCGTTGCGGTTGTTCAACCGCTCACCGAGCTGCATTGGAAGCACTGAGCCGTCACGTATGAACAGTGGCGTGTGACCGGGGGTGTCTTGCAACGCGACGGAGGTTGGACCGTCATGCCATTGCCCGTCGTGAACGCCGAACCACCGTGCAGCGGGCAAAGCGAGCTGCCGCCACGGCTCCCGTCGGCTCAACAGCGGTGCTTGAAGAAGGTGAGGCCCGACGAGAAAATCGTGCTCGCGCAAGGGCTCCCCCTCGAAGTCGTGAGCCACCGGTCGCAATATGGCCTCACCGGTTCGCTCTTGCTCGATGAACAACTGGTAGAGATATGGCAGCAGCTTGTACCGCAGCCGGATCAGGCTGCGCACCTGGCGCAGCGTCTGCTCCGAGAAAGCCCACGGTTCTTGGGCTCGCGTTCCGAGGCACGAATGATTCCGCAAGAACGGGAATAGGAAGCACGCCTTGTACCAGCGCACGATCAGATCGTCGTCTGCGTCGCCGGCGAATCCGGGCACGTCGCAGCCGTTGAACGGAATGCCTGACAGAGCCAAGTTCATGCTCACGGCGATTGCCCGCTGCAAGAATGTTTCGGAAGAGCCGTTGTCTCCCGTCCAGACGGCGGCGTAGCGCGCCATGCCGGTCGAGGCGCTGCGCGACAGGACGAAGGGGCGCGTATTGGGGGCGGCGTGCAATAGGCCCTGGCGAGTGGCTTTGGCCATGCCGAGGGCGTACTGGTTGTGATAGGCGGCGTGCGAGAATCGGCCTTCACCAAACAGCATGTCGTCGATCGTGACGGCGCCGACGGACGGATCGTTCATGTCGATCCACACGCCGCTGATGCCGCATCGGGCGAAGCTCTGCATCCACGCCGCCCACCAATCGCGCGTTGCTGGTCGAGAGAAGTCGGGAAAGTGGGTCTTGCCAGGCCATACGAATCCGGTGAACGGCTTGCCTTCTGGCGTCGAGCAAAAGTGGCTTCCGGCGAGACCTTCGTCGTATACGGGATACCCTGGCTCGACTTTGACTCCTGGGTCGACGATGGGCACCACGTGCGTGCCGCGCTCACGCAGCGCCCCGATGTCGCGTTCCGGCGACTCGAAGTTTTCCTCGGAGAACGTGAACACCTTGAAGGCGTCCATGTAGCCGATGTCCAGCCACAGTCCGTCGTTCGGGATTTGGTGTTTTTCGAAGTGTTCGGCGAGGTCGAGAAGCTGTTGGGCATTTTCGTAGCCCCACCGGCACTGGTGGTGACCTAGCGCCCACAGTGGCGGGCGCGGAGTCACTCCGACCAGTCGTTGCAGCTTTTGGGTCAGCTCCCGTAGCGTCGGTCCCTCCAAAAAGAAGAGCGAGGGTGCGCCATTGGTCGAGCCCAAGAAGAACCTCGGCGTCTTGGGTTCCTGGATCTCGAAGCCGCCGCCTGCGCACATGAAGACGGCGTAGGGATTGTCCACCAACAACCCGAAGAAACGATCGCCGCGCCGTACGAGGAGGTACGGGATACTGGCGTAGGTCGGATCGAGCTCAGCGCTCCGCCACTGGCACGGTGGGAAGTCGGCCATGACGTCCGAGTTCCAAAACTGAACGTTGCTTCCCGTTCTGTCGAGAGGGCCCCACTTCTCGCCCATGCCGTAGAAGGTGAACTCGGCATTCGGTACCAAGTCGAGCACCCACTGAGATCCTGAAATCCCGAACGTGCGCCCGGACGTGCCCAGCAGAATCGTCTGCCCGTCGTGGCCCCGCCATTCGAGGCCCGCCCTCGAGTCGAGCGTCAGCTGCGAACTTTGAAGTTCTGCCGCGTGCAACTCGATGTTCGCCTCCTGCGGTCCACGCTCCCAGCGACGAGGGATCGCTTCGTCGATACGAAGGTGAACGCCGCCGTCGACGAGCGTCGTGATGCTGACTCGAAAGCGCTCACCGCCGATCGTCAGGCCATCGCCGTCGAGGTGGCCCGCGAAGGAGAAGTTTGCCGGGTGTGGGATCTTGTGCGGAAACACACCCCGAAGCTAGGCAGTGCGCGCCACCCCGTCCAGACGCTGCCCGACCGAGATTGTGGGAGATGGCGAACACCTGCAACCGTGCGTTCGACACACCGTGAAAAGCCTGAAACGCCGATGTCTCAAGTTGTTTCATGGATCAGGAAATCGCGCCAATTCCAGCGGTTTGCCGCCTGGTACGGATCCTGCTGATGGGGAGATGGAATCGACTGAACTCCACCGAAAGGACTTCCCATGACCACCCTCGTTCTCGCCCTCGTGCTTTCTTTGGCCATCGGCTTGTCTTTGGGCTTGTTGGGCGGCGGAGGGTCGATCCTGACCGTTCCCATCTTGGTCTACGCCTTGGGAATGGAGGCGAAGAGCGCGATTGCGACTTCCTTGCTCGTCGTCGGTGTCACGAGCGCGGCAGCGTTGATCCCCCACGCACGCGCCGGACGTGTTCAAGTGCGGACGGGCCTGATCTTTGGCACCGCGGGCATGGTGGGGGCCTATGCTGCCGGTCGTGTCGCGCACTACATTCCCGCCGGGGCGCTGCTGATCGCGTTTGCGGTCATGATGCTCGTCACCGCGGTGGCCATGATGCGCGGTCGGAAGGAGCCGGCGCGTCGCGGCGAGGCACCACCCACGCAATTGCCCGTCGCGAAGGTAATCGTCGAAGGCTTGGTCGTCGGCGGAGTAACGGGTCTTGTCGGTGCTGGTGGCGGTTTCCTCGTCGTACCCGCGCTGGTGCTCTTGGGTGGGCTACCCATGACGATCGCGGTTGGAACTTCACTGGTCGTGATTTCGATGAAGTCTTTTGCTGGATTCGTGGGGTATCTGGGGCACGTCAGCGTGGACTGGCAGGTTGCTGCCTTGGTCACGGCGATGGCGGTGGTTGGCAGTTTCGCGGGCAGCCAAATCGCGGGAAGGATCCCCCAAGAGCGCCTGCGCAAGGGCTTCGCTTGGTTCGTCGTGGTGATGGGTGTCTTCATGCTCGTCAAGCAGGTGCCCTCCGCGCTGGATGAGCACACGCGAACTGTGCTTCTCCAGGCGCTACCCTATACCCTTGCGGCGTTGGTGGCCCCGTTGGCCTACTTCGTCGGGAGCAGGCGCTGCGCGAATCGGGCCCAGGCTTTGTCTCAAACTTCGCACCACGCTCCGAGTGTCCACCCTTCGTAACCCGGAGCACGAGGGGGCGTAGTTCGCCGGGCTGCGCGGGTTTCGCTGGTTCTGGGGTGTCAGGCCAGCTCTACGTCGCGCTCAAACCGCCCAGCGTGAGCAAGTGAGCTCTCTAGTTGCACGAGTGTCGTCTGTCACTTCGCTTCGGGAGTCGCGTGTACCGCGAGCACGGAGCAGTGAGCGTGAAGGAGCACGGATTCCGTCACCGAACCGAGCGCCATGCGGGCTATCGCGCTCCTGCCGTGGCTGGACATCGCGATCAGATCAACCCGTTGCTGCTCAGCGACGCGGACGATCGCTTCGTCCGTGTGAGAGCCAGCGGTCACGATGACATCGCCGTCGAGCCCGATGCGTTCCAGTTCACCTCTCAGCAGTTGCTCCGCTGACTGCTCGAGTTGTTGCAGCGTTTCAGTGTCTACCTGCGGCGGAATCGGGCCGAGTGGAGCCAGACTCGACCACAGCAAGGACGGCAATTCGAGGTTGTGCAGCAAGATGAGCTCGAAACCGAAGGCCCGTGCTTCGCTGGCCGCGTGATCGACACCCCGCCGGGCTGCGTCGGAGAAGTCGGTCGTGACTAGCATGCGCTTGGCTGCGCTGGGAGCGCGAGCGACCAAGACCGGACACGGTGCACTTCGCGCCACGCGTTGTGCGACGCTGCCAAGCAGTAGCCGAGTCAGTGCGACATCTCCACGATGACCCACGACGACCAGTTGGGCTTGGAGCTGCTCGGCCTTGGACACGATGCAACCGTAGGTCGACGCGGCCACTTCGACTTCAACCTGTACCTGCTGCGTGCCGAGTTGCTCCTCGTCGATCAGCTTCCTCAACTGGTCCGTCAGCTCTGCTCGTCGCGTAGCCTCTGCTCCAACGTCGTATTCGGGCAGTTGAGACAGCTCAGGGATGAGCGGAATTGGGCGTTGGACGACGTGCAGCACCACCAGGCTCGTATCGAGGGTTCTCGCTCGTGCTGCGCCTCGCCGGAGCGCCTCGCGCGCACTCGCGCTGAAGTCGAGCGCAACGAGGATCGGGCGTTTCGAACGGATGTCTTGGGTCGCCATGGACAGCAACCTAGCTCGCTTTTGCTCGGCGCGGAACCAGCCCCTTGCGTGATTCGTTCGAATGCGGGCCCAAAAGTTGGCTCAGGTGGTGGTCTGTGCGTGTTCTGCTTGGACCGTTCCGGTCGGGTCTCGAGAGACGTTCAGGGAGAAGTGGCTTGCACGAAGTACAAGTCATCCAGCCAGAAGTCGAAGTCTCCGACAGGCATCGCGAACTGCCAGTGCTTGATGGTACCCGGGGTCACCGCTAGAAGAGGCAAATCCGGATTCGTGGTCAACGCTGCGAAGGGCACGACGTAACGAGTCCACTCCGTGCCCACGGCGACGGTAAGCGCTGGGTTGTTGTAGCAGCTGACGTCCTCGACACACAAACCGTAGAATGGATCGCTGTTCTCTTGTGCGAGTTCGACCCGCACGTCGATGGCTGCTCCCGCCTTGGCGTAGAAGGAAATGCCGTCATAGTCGCTGGCATCGAATAACGCCGAGCCGCGGTACATGACGTGGCCGACGTGGGCGTAGTCACCGGGGGCTACGGTGCCGACGACACGCGCTGAAGTGCCGGAGTAGCCGCCGCTCGTCATGGAGAACGTCCCGGACGAGTCCTCTGGTGTGATTGAGGAGTCGGGCCCCGCGCCAGCGAACCACGCGCCGTCGAAGTTTTCTCCGCGTGGTCCGGAACAGCTGGAGATCAGCTCGACTTCGACATAGCCGCTCTGCACAGGTTCATCCGTCACCGCCACGTCCGTCTCGACGTTGTCGGTGATCTGGTCCGCTGTCGCGGAGTCAGTTACTGCCACGTCGGTTGCAGCGCCGTCAGTCACCGCCATGTCCGTTTGGGCCGTGTCAGTCTCTGGCACGCCGCCGCCGTCCGTCGCGTCGATGTTTTCGTCGCCCGTCGCCTCGCTGGTATCCGTTGGCTCGACATCCGTCGCGTCGCGTTTGGCATCCGTGTCTTCGTCCGCACCCCCCGCGGTTGGCCCGCCATCGGTCGCGGCAGCACCGGAGTCTGACCCTTTGCGATCCGATGCCTCTTCGTCGGTCGCCCCGTCGGTGTCCGAAGTCGACCCGCTGTCTTCGTCGCTGCCGCTCATTTCCGCGTCCACACACAAGCCGGAGCGACAAGACAACCCTCGGTCACATGTGTCGTTTGGATAGCACTCGCAGCGCTCTCGGCCCTCCGGGCAGGATTCGCCGCTCCCACCTGCGCTGCTCAGGCAGCCCCCCAAACACGTCAGCACGCCCGCAGCACACCCGAACGACCACCAGAATTTCACGCCAGGCACCGATTCGAGTCTCACGACAGGCGACGCTGGCACAGCTCGTAAATACAGGCAATGGGACCGTGTCAGGTCTCCGATGCTCGTGGGTCCCGAAATGCCCCGGGCCCCACCGTCGGGCGAGTTCCATCGATGCGGCACGCGTGGATAGTGAACGAGGCCCCTCGTGGCGCCGCGACTCGCGACGGCTACCGGATTTCCGGGCACGCTTTCCATCCGACACGCGCGCACTGAACGACCGACGCCCTGCTTCGCTGTCGCGCAATCCCCATGGTGTGCGCCCTTGCCCATCAGCCGACGAAACTGGCACCAAACGGAACGTGGGGCGCTGCGAGGGGTCGGCTCCGACCAAAGTCAGCTGCCGCGATCAACTTCTGGATCGCCAAGCCGTTTGTGCTCCTGATGCGCGATTGGCCGCGCAGTCGGCTTCGAAGGAGGAAGAAACGTGGACATCAAAGATTCTGTGAAGAGTGCTCTCGACATCGACGGCTGCCTCGGAGCGGCACTTGTCGACTTCGAGACGGGCCTTTGCCTCGGAACTGCAGGCAGTCCCGGTTTCGACTTGGAGTTGGCTGCGGCGGGCAACATGGAAGTCGTGCGCGCAAAAAAGAGCATTCGCGACAAGCTGAATCTCGAGCAACGCATCGAGGACATTCTCATCTCGTTGGAAGGCCAGTACCACCTGATCCGGATGGTGGGCACGTCGATGTTCTTCTACGTCGTGTTGGATCGAAAGCGCTCGAATCTGGCAATGGCCAAGCTCGAG
>JBNKZR010000201.1:0-13164 GCA_050301735.1 Polyangiaceae bacterium
CAGTTCGCGACCCTTGGGCTGGTGGATAGTTGGCAACCGCTGCGCCAGCTAGACCGACGCCGGGGAATGAGTTTCAGCTCCGACGAACGACAGCAACTGGCGAAACGCGCCGAGGACTGTGTCGTCGAGCATCTACGGCAGTTGGGCTTTCAAATTGTCGCGACGAACCTCCGCTTGGGGCACCTCGAGTTGGACATCGTGGCCCGCCGCGACGATCTTGTGGTGGTGGTCGAAGTGCGCACGCGGAGTAGCCGTTCCTGGACGACGGCACACGGAAGCGTCCTGGGGCCCAAACGCAAGCACCTGCGAAAAGCCGCGGCCCGTCTCTGGCGCACGCGTTACGCAAGAGATCCGAGCGTCAGTCGCTTGCGAATCGACGTCGCAGCGGTGCATTTCCGGCCGCAGGGAGTGCTGATCGACTACTGCCCCGCCGCCTTCAGTTGAGCGTCCGAGGCCGAGTGCAGAGCTGCTCGGGTCCGTCTAGCTGGAGGGCCCTTCGAGCGTTGCTTCCAGACGAGCCTTCAGATCCTCGAGCGGCTTGAGCTGGTCGGGGGAAGCCGCGTTGCGGAGTTCATTGATGGCATCTGCCAGTGCCTCCACCTCGCCTTGGCGGCGAGTGCGCAGAGAGCGCACCATGTCGTTGAACGCGTCGAAGAATTCCTTGAGCTCGTCTCCTTTGCGTAGCGGCGACGGAACTTCGAAGTCGCCTCTCTCAAGAGCTCGCATCAAGCGCTTCATCTTGAAAACCGGTCCGGCGACCTTGTGCGTGACGACGATGCCTGTTAACCACAAACCAGCCACCAAGAGCACCAGCACGCCGATCAGAATGTACAGCACGCGCATGCGAACTTGCTCCAGACGCTGCGCCTGAGCCTCCAAACCCTGCTGCTGTTGCTGCAGCTTTTCGGCCTGTCGCTTCGCGTCCGCTTCGAAGGCCGCCTTCAGCGACGGGTTGTCGCTGTACACGGGATCTTTGACGATGTTCATCGCCACGACCTCGCTGACCTTCCTACTCTCTGACAGCACCTCTTCGCCAAGCTCGACGCTAGCCTGACTCTGCTCGATGGTCTCCTCGCTGACGCTCCACAAGAGCACCCCCGAGGCCGTGCCGATCAGCAGCGCCACCCCCGCCAAGTAGCCAGCGTATTTGAGCTGGAAGTGCCGGTCTAGAAGGTAGTTCTTCAGCCGACGCTGGTGGCGTCCGGAAGGGCTACCGGAAGGTCTTATTGATGAGTCCGCTCGTTCCATGGCTCTGTTCCGAATTCTAGATGCGTGCCGCATTGCGGGCCAAGTCGGGGACCAACGCCTCGGCGGCGACCTGAATCATCTCGTTCTCCGACTCGGTGTCACCGCTGCCGACTCCAGCCAGGCTGAGCTTGCGTGACATCGTGCCCTTGAAGTCCTTGTTGGGGTAGGAAAAGAGCGACAACTCCAACCGCAAGTTGAGTTGCCCTCCGGAGTACTTCACCGCGACCTTGGGCCAAACGAAGATGCCTTTGACCCCCTTGTGCTTGGCCAGCAGCTTCTTTGCCTGCGCCTCCGTCTCGGTCTTGGGCGCGACGACGAAACCGCTCAGGCCGGCGATGTGTTTGGCCAGCGCGGCGCGCACCTCCTTGTCGAGCGCGGCGGTGCTTCGCTCGGTGTCGTTGGTCACTTCCCCGATCGCCACGTAGTACTTCGTGTCCGGACCGATTTCAGCGGCAGGCTCCAAGCGAGAAAGCGCCCGCTTGATCACGTTTTGGACTTCGCCACTCTGTTCCATTGCCAAGCGTTCCGATAGACACTTGCGTCCGCCCAGCGCCAAACGCCCGAGCGCCGCGGCGGCAGCAGCACGAACGGTGGTGTTCGAGTCCGACAATCCCGAACACAGGGGCTCGACGGCAGCCTGCTCGCCGCTGGCACCAAGGGCGAGGGCCGCTTGGGTTCGAACTCGAAAGTCAGCCCCATTTTTCAAACGCTGCGCGAGCTCTTGAACGGACGAGCTTTGAGCACCCGCTGGCGTGGTCGAGAAGAACAGCAACGCACCCAACAGCAAAGCGACGTAGCGGGCAAAAACCACGGTCATTCCCTAGGATGCTATCACATGGCCAGAGACGCACCCCGCGATTGTTGTGAGCTCGCGCAGGCGAGAAGACCGCCCACTCACACCTACCCTCGGCAGTTTGAGTCGCATCGGAACCGGTGGCGAAAGCTGGTCGGCTTGCGTCCCACCCCGCTTCGTGCGTACGACCACGTTGTGCTGAGCAAGTCACTGTTGACGGGGATCGTGGTCGCGACGACTACCGCTCTGTGTCCGCCGGCCCTCGCCACGAAATTGCGGGTCCGTGCCCGACCCGACTTCCACGCCATCCGCACGGAAGCGCACCCAGGCGGAGCGCGCCTCACGGGGACATTGCGTGACGAAACCCAAACGCCGCTAGCCGGGCAGGCGGTCACCTTGCGCACCCCCGGAGCCGTGAGTACCGCCTGCGAAAGCGGCGCGCCTGAGGACATCACCGATGAACGCGGTCGGTTCTGTTTTCTCGTGCGCGGTAGGTTACCTGATAGGGCCTCGCTGGAGCACGTCGGCAGCGACTACCTCGAACCGGTCGAGAAGAACATCGCGCTCGAACTGAGCGCGCCCGAACTACTCGTCGAGCTGGAGGTCGAGGTCGCAACCTGGAACATCCGAGGTGATCCCCAGCCGGTGCGCGTCTCACTCGTCGGTGAGGGGAATTCGAACGAATCGCACCCGCTCGTGTTGCGCTTCGATCAAGGAGGCAAGTCGCGAGCGCTGACGCCGCAACGCACGATCTCCACACTGCGTCAGGAGGAGTTCGAGCTCGACCCTGCCGACCTCGGGCAGCCGGGTCCGGCGACGTTGACCGCGGTGGTCGGTGACGACCCGAGTCAACCCTTGGCGCTGCGCTCGGTGCCGCTCGTGCTGGCTGCGACGGTCAACCTGAGTTGGCTCGAGTCCCCCGGCCCAGTTCGCCCCGAACTCGGCTTCGTGGTCGAGCTCGAAGCGAACAGCGCAGTGGGACCCGCGGACTCCGGTTGGGTCGAGGTGTCTGCGGGTGAGACCAAAATCGGCTCCGCCAAAGTCGAGCAAGGCAAGGCTACCGTAGCCTGCCGCTTCATGACCAGTCGCCACGAGTCGGTTCAGCTGCACGCACGCTACGTGCCGGAACATCCGTGGCTATCGCCCGGCCCAGAACTGGTGAGCGAGCTCTCGATCGCCGATATCCCTTGGTGGTGGCACGTTCCGTGGCTCGTGGCCGGCAGTCTGGCTGCCATCTGGATCTTCCGAGCTTGGCGACGCCCCGCGCGTCGCTCGGAGCCAGGCCAGGTCAGAAACGAAAAGACCACGGGCAAGCCCGGTGTGCAGGTCGTGGAACCGAGCAGCGCGGAGGCCGGTTGGCGCGGCCTCGTCGTCGACGCCCACTCCGGCCAAGCCATCGCGGAGGCGACGCTGCGAATTCTGATGCCGGCCGTCGACCAGGTGGTGATCGCAGCCGAAGCTCACACGTCGAAGGATGGGCGCTTTCGGATGGAGCCGCTGGAGCGACTGCCGGAAGGCGCTCGTTGGGTCGCGGAAGCCCCCGACCACAGCACCCTGAGCCGCGCGGTCCCGCCATGCGGCGAACTGCGTGTCGCGCTCAGCTCGCGACGCCGCAGTCTCTTATCGCACTTGGTTCGCTGGGCGGAGGATCACGGCTGGCCTGCCCAGGCAGCACCAACACCCGCCGAGGTCGCCCTGATCGCCGAAAGCCAGGACGCCAGCCTCGCGGCGCAATGGGCCAGTGAGATCGAGGAGGCCGCATTCGGCAGCGAAGCTCCGAGCCGAGAGCGAGAAACTCACCTGACTCAGAAAAGCCCACCTTTGCGTCGCATGTGACGAAAGCCCGTCCCTCGGACCGCGGACTGCCCTCCTCTAGCGTTGACGCCAAAGTCCCTGCGTTTAATAGTCGCGGCCCCACGAGGGGCAGCACCTATGGACGTCATTCTCTACATCGCGATCGCTCTGGCCGTTGCCGTGTTGCTCTTCTTGTTCGCCGGCAAGAAGAACAAGGCCAGCGCAGAACCCACGCCGCAAGCGAAGCCGGAACGCACACCACCCAAACCCCTGCCCGCTCGGGAAGCGGCTGCCCCGAAGGATGTTGCGGGCAAGCCCGCCGAAGCGCCGAAACCACCTAGCCAGCGCGGCGACGGGGGCACGCGGACCAAAGAGCCGCCGCCGTCGGGTGAACAGGCTCCCGCCGCGGAACCCGAACCCCAACAGCCCGTCACGACGGAACCTAGGCGCCCCGAACGCGACATCGCGGGTTTGCGCGCCGGGCTGGCGAAATCACGAGACAGCGAAGGGTTCTTCGGAAAGCTGCGTTCCCTGTTCGGCGGCAAGAAGGAGATCAGTCCGGAGATCGCAGAACAGCTCGAAGAGGTCCTTCTGACCTCGGATGTGGGCGTCGCCACCACCCAATCGATCCTGGACCGCGTCCGGGAGCAGCTGTCGGCAGGTGAACTCAAGAACGAAACGGAGGTGTGGCAAGCGCTCCGCAACGAAGCCCACCGCATTCTGGACGTGGACGGCGCCAGCCGTGGCCTCGGTCTGCAACACAAGCCTACCGTGATCCTCTTCGTCGGCGTCAACGGAGCCGGCAAGACGACGACTATCGGCAAGCTCGCAACCAAACTGAAGTCGCAAGGCAGGGTCTGCGTCTTGGCGGCGGGCGACACCTTCCGCGCTGCGGCGGTTCAACAGCTGGTGGTATGGGGCCAGCGGGTCGGCTGCGAAGTGGTGCGAGGCAAAGATGGTGCCGACCCCGGAAGCGTCATCTTCGACGGCGTAAAGAAAGCCCAGGAACTCAACGCAGACGTGGTTCTGGCAGACACCGCGGGCCGCCTGCACACCAAGAGCAACCTGATGGCCGAGATGGGGAAGATCGCTCGTACCACCGCCAAGGCGTTGGAAGGCGCGCCTCACGAGATATTATTGGTGATCGACGCGACGAACGGCCAGAACGCTTTGGCCCAAGCGAAAGAATTCAAAGAGACGCTCGATCTGACCGGCATCGTGCTCACGAAGCTCGACGGTACCGCCAAAGGCGGCGTACTACTCGGCATCTCCGATAGCTTGAAGTTGCCAGTCCGGTTCATTGGGTTGGGTGAGCGTCCTGACGACTTGCATGAGTTCGTTCCCGACGACTTCATCGAAGCTCTGCTCGGCAAGGAAACTTGAGCTGGCGCTAATGATCACCTCGACGAATTGAAGCCACATCGTTTTCTATGTTGAAAGGTCGAAATTCTTGGTGATATAGTCGCGCCGCGGTTTCGAGCACGGAATTTTTCTATAGTTTCGGGCAGTTACAACTCCTCTTAATCATTCCAATCATCATCGCGAGAACCACCGGAAGAAGGCATCGATGAAGAAGATTCGCATACTGCTCCTCGCAGCTGCAGCCCTGGTGTGCAGTTATCCAGTCACGGCTCTCGCTCAGCCGGACGAGGACGAGGCAGCCGCTGAAGAAGAAGGCGGTGACGAAGCTATCGAAGGCGAAGGCGAAGGCGAAGGCGAAGAAGAGGGCGCTGGTGGCGAAGAAGAGGGCGCTGATGGCGAAGAAGAGGAAGTCAGCGAAGAGGATGCCGCCCTCGATGCAGAGCTCGGCATCGGTAGCGGAGCTGACGAAGACGGCGGTGGCGGTCTAGGCAACATCTGCAAGATCGATCCTGAAGCCTGCCCCACCCTGGATTTCGACAAGGAAGCCGCACGTCAGATCAAGGAGCCGCTGTTCGCGGTGCAGCAGATTTACGTGCTGCGCGTCAGTCGCTTCGAGTTGCAGCCGTTCTGGGGTTTCACGTTCAACGACCAATTCGTTTCCCACAACGCTCCGGGTGTGGGCCTAAATTTCTGGATCACCAACGTCCTGGCCGTGGGCGTCAACGGCAGCTACTACCAGCCGTTCAACGTCGATAGCGAGTTCAACTTCCAGACTCGACGTGCCGCGCGCGTGAACGTGCCCCTCACCGAGTACCAATGGGGCGGAGCGTTGAACTTCACGTACGCACCCATCATCGGCAAGTTCGCCGGCTTCGGAGACTTCATCTTCCAGTACGATGCGTACGTCGTCGGCGGTGTGGGCGCGATCAGCACCCGCCCCATTCCAGTCGTGGACCCCGACAATCGTATCTTCGACTTCGAGCCTCGGCTCGCATTCAATGCCGGTATCGGCATTCACATCTTCATGAACCGCTGGTTTGCGGTTACCGCGGAAATTCGCGACTACATCTTCAATGATCAGCTGGAGGCCACCGAAACGGTTGCTGGCCAGGAAGACGTCGAAGATACCTGGCTCGGAGAGCAGAAGCTGACGAACAACGTTCAAGCTCAGCTGGGCGTTTCGGTCTTCATCCCGTTCTCGTTCGAATACCGACTGCCCAAGTGACGCAGACCGATCTGACGAGAACTGCATAAGCTGATAAGGACGGGATTACAGATGGTCAAAGCATTGAAGGTACGTTTCCTGAAGCTCCTCGCAGCCACTGCTGTGCTGACCGCGACGGTGGTGGGCTACCAGGCACCCGCCCAAGCCCAGGAGATCCTGCTCACGGGTCCGATGGCAGGTGCCCCGGCAGTGCGCAAGCAGCGCCTATACCGCGAGGGTCGCTTCGAAATCGCCCCTTCGGCGACGTTCACCCTGTTGGATGAGTACAAGCGGCAGATCCTGGTCGGCGCGCGACTCAACTACAACATCACCGACTGGCTGGCGATCGGTGTGTGGGGCGGGTTCAGCCCGGACCCGTTGAAGCTCGACACCGCACTGTCCGAAGAGATCCAGGGCGTCAACGAGGAACGCCAGGCGCAAACCCAAGCTGATGGCGAGCCGAGCCAGGAGCATCGCCTCACTTCCGTCAACATCGGGCAGGACTACACGGCCCAACTGGGTACCATCGACTGGATCGCGTCTCCTCAAATCACGCTGGTGCCGTTCCGCGGAAAGATCGCGATCTTCCAGAGCATCTACGTGGACACCGACTTCTACATCTTCGGTGGTCCCGCATTCGTCGGACTCAACGAGCGTGCGGAATGCGCCCGTGGCGCTTGCGGTCCGCAACCGCCCAATGCGAACACCCCCGCAACGCCAGGTTCCGAACCCTTCCCGATGACGTCCGACATGGCCATTGCGCCGTCGTTCGGCCTGGGCTTCCAATTCTACATGAGCCGCTGGGCTGCGCTGGGCGTGGAGTGGCGCGGCGTTCCGTTCGCTCGCAACGTCGGCGGTTTCGACAACCGCGGCGAGGGCCCGGATGGCGAGTTCCCCGATCTGCAGGTCAACGGGGACGATCAAGAGGTTCGCTTCAACCAGATGATCTCCATCTCGTTCGGTGTGAGCCTACCGTTCGACTACGAGGTCAGCGAGTAGCGAAGTCTCGCTTCGCGCAGGCAAAAACGCCGAGCTCTTCGGAGTTCGGCGTTTTTCGTTGCGAGCCCCTTCGGCGTCCCCCACCTACCACTCGGGGTGTGCGGGCTTCGTTGGTGCGTGCGTTCGATGCGAGTAACAGACCCCACCGGCCGCGACGAAACGAACGCTGGCGTGAGTCGTGTGGCCCCGCGGCCCCTCACGCAGTTAGCGCGATACCTTGCCGTCGGCGAGTTTGAAACCGTCCGGCAAGGCGTCTGCACAGCGTTCGCGAAGCGCCTCGGGGATCTGCCACCCGCGCTGGTCCAACCCGCCGGCAATGCGATTCTTGATGCGAAGAGATTCCTCTTCGGCGAGCGCTTCGACCAAAGCCTCCACCGCCTCCTCGCGCTCCATGGCGAAGACGGTACTGACTGCAACGAAACGAACGTTCTCGTTAACGTCCAACAGAAAAGGTTCGACGGCGAGCCGAACTTCGTCTCGCGGAAACTCCTCGAGCGAGTTGATCAACTGGACTTTCGGCTCCGCGTTGCGAACGTATTCCGTGTCGAATTGCTCGAGCAGCTCCAACAACTCGTCGACGAAGTGCTCCTCCGGCACGATCTTGCGCAGGATGCGGATCGGCCACGTGATGCTCTCGGCTCGCGCGCAGTAGTCGCGAATCGGCTGCAGCGCGACGTCACCCGCCGCGACGATGCCCGCCATCGCACTTTCTTTCTCGTCTTGGTCGGTGATGGTGGGTTCCATGTTGAAGTCGAAGCGCCGGAGCAATGCCCGAACGGCTTCGGCCGACCCCATCGCGGAGAGGATCCCGATGGCCTCTTGTCGGTCGTAGTCCTGCGAAAGCTTGTTGCCCACCACCCGCGTCAAGCGTGCGAGTTCGCGCGGGCTCGCCTGCTTCTTGTCGGAGCCGTTGGACTTGCGGAAAAAATCGAGAAGACCCATTTCACCTTCGATGGCTGAGCGGCGCGGCTGCGCCGAGGGCGTGAGTCGTACCACCAAAAGCAAAACTTGGGGAGCGTCGGGCAGAGTCCGGCATCGACGTTTACCTCGTGCGACGAGCGGCCCCGTGCTAGCTCGCACCAATCGACCAGTCGGCTCACAGGCTGGGCCCTGAGCATAAACGCGTCCTACGTAAGTGACCCATGGCAGAGAAGGTTGCCGGACTCGGTGGGCTTGCGGTAAAAGCCCTGTCCGCTTTCGACGACCCGTCCAAGGCACCCATGGTGGGTGTAGCTCAGTGGTAGAGCACCGGATTGTGGCTCCGGCTGTCGGGGGTTCAATTCCCCTCACTCACCCCAAATCGCGGTTGCGGGCAGGCCCCTCAGAGGGCCCCGGCCCCGCACTGCGTGTGCCGCGCAAACGGCAAAGAGGAGCACTGTGAGTGAATAATCACTCGCTGCCCGCCACGGACGCGCACCCGCTTTCCCCCGGTGTCCGTCTGTTCCGTTCGTCGATTGCCTCTTTCCGCTATCCTGAGTAGATCCGCTGTCGGGAAACATACTCATGAACACACGCCAATGCCTTCTCGTGCCCTTCTGTCTCGCCGCCATGGCTTGCACGGATGCGGATTCTCCCCCACCCCGCGGAACGTTCAGCATCGCACCGGGTGGCGGCTGCGGACTGACGAACGAGACCGTACCCGCCGACAATACCGTCATTGGCAGGCTTGCAGCCGGTACGCCGGAAGAGACCCTGTTGGACATGTCCGTGCTCAAGGATGGGGACGGAGGAGCCGAACTGAGCTGCACGTTCACCGAGGCGATGCCCGGTCAGCACGAGATATCCATCGCCATCAAGGCCGAAGGTCGCGACTTCACGGTGTTTGGGCAGACGGCAAACAACGGCGGCGTCAACGCTCGCGTGACCTACAAGAGCCCGATGTCCGGAGGCGAAACCTTTTTGGCCAGCGATTGCACCATCTCGACGGCGCTCGTCGAAGAGGGCGGCGGCGAGGGCATGGTCAACTACGAGTGTTTCGTGTTCCAAGCTCCTGCGCAGCCAGCGCGCACCTGCCCCGTCGAAGGCCAGGTGTACGTCAAGAACTGCAAGAAGTGAACGTTGCGGGGCGCCAAGCCCCGCACGTGAGACGAACGGCCTCGGCCGAGCATTACTTCGTGGAGCGCGTTCGGCGCAGCCGGTGCTCGGGCTAGCTCGGCGGCTGACGGACCACTCGAGTCGCACGCACCGCTGAACCAGAGCCCACGGCACGCCCGTGCGATCCCCACCGCGCTCCAACGCAGGTGCGGAATGCGGTCTTTCGTATCAGCTGCCGGCTTTGGGTTCCGAAGCACCCATCGGGGGAATGCCCGGCATTTCTTGGGTCGCTGCCAATTCCAGGCGATTGCGGGCCACGGAGTCCTCGATGGCGACGACCACGGCAGTCACGTTGTCTTCACCGCCGTGCTCGTTGGCCATCGTGATCAAACGACGGCACGCCATTTCCGGCTCCGGGTTCTCTTTGACGACGGCAAGGATGTCCTCGTCCTCCACCATGCCGCTGAGACCATCTGAGCAGAGCACGTAGACGTCGCCGAGTTGGGTTTCGTCGCTGAGCAAATCCACCTCGACGTTGTCTTGCATGCCGAGCGCGCGAGTAATGACGTTCTTCGGCAACTCGCTGCGTTGCTCGTCGGTCATGTCTGGCATGGCCGCGAGATAGTCGTTGAGCAGCGAATGGTCGCGCGTCAGTTGGACGATTTCACCGTTGCGCACTCGATAGGCGCGACTGTCGCCGACGTGGCCGATGTACATCTTCTTGCGCTCGGGGCTGAACAACGCACCCACGACGGTGGTGCCCATCCCTCGCAGATCACGCGAGCGAACACTGTGCTCGTAGATCTGCCGATTCGCCAAACGGATCGCCGTGAGCAGACGGTTCTCTTCGTCCGTCAGCTGGGTGTCGATCTGAAAGGGCCACGTCATGTCCTCGGCTTCGGAACGCCTGAAGAAATCAGTGATCGCCTCCGAGGCGAGCTTGCTCGCGACATCCCCCGCGCGATGACCGCCCATGCCGTCAGCAACGATGAACAACTCGTGCTGCGGAACGACGGCATAGCAGTCCTCGTTGTGCTCCCGCTGGAGCCCTACGTCACTGATCCCTGCCGCTCTGGCCCGCATCAAAGGTATGCTACTCCGGTATCGGTAGGGGGCGCAACTCGCGCTAGCCCAAAGCGGGCGGTTCTCCCCGTTTCCATAGCCGATGGCTCCAATGTCGGAGGATGCGGGCCGGCAAACTGGCCCCGTTTCCGCTCAGACCTGGAGGATTTCCTTCTCTTTGGCCGCAATCAGCTCATCGACCGCTGTGCCAGCCGTGCCGACCAGCTCCTCGACCCTTTTCTTTCCGCGCTCGACCTCGTCCTCGGAGAGCTCGCCCTCCTTCTTCCAATCGTTGAGAACGTCGATCGCGTCGTGACGTGCTTTGCGAACGGCCACCTTACAGTCCTCCCCCGTCTTCTTGGCCAACTTGACCAGATCCTTGCGCCGCTCTTCGCTCAGCGGCGGGACCGGAACCCGGATGATGTCGCCATCCGTTTGAGGATTGAGCCCGAGATTACTCTCGCGAATCGCCTTCTCGACGAGCTGCAACGTGCTCCTGTCCCAAGGTTTGACCGTCAGCATGCGCGCTTCCGGTACGGACACCGTCGCCATCTGCGCCACCGGAGTCTGCGTGCCGTAGTAGTCCACCTTGATGCTTTCCAGCAGGCCGGGATGGGCGCGGCCAGTGCGGAGCTTGCTCAGCTCCCGCTTGAGCGCGTCGTGCGCCTTCTCAGTGGCCTGCTGCAAGTCCTTCAACACGTCGTCGATCATCTTCTCACTCCGAAATCCCGTGGCTTATAGCACTCCGCCCCGTACGCCGCGAGCGCGTGCCCAGCGTTTTTGGCCCTCATACCAACCGTTATCGCTTGCGCTTGCCTCCAGCCCGAGTAAGGTCGCGGTCGATGGAAAACGGCCTGGTGAACCTAGCAGCAATCGTCTCGATGGAGATATTCTGCCTGATCTGCATTCCTGCCATCCTCATGCTCGGCACTCCTAAGAGCAAGGCCAATTCGCAAGACAGCGAGTGAGGGATCGGCCCCTGGAGCGCCTCGCGGAGCCACTTCAGGCATTCGCGCGGCAGCTGAACGACCTCGGGTGGTCGGAAACGGCGAGCTCCACGTGGAGAGCAGCGCAACACATCCTGCTGACCCGGGCCTGGTTGGGCACCGACGAGCAGGAGTCGGCCTCTTCCGTTGCTGCGGTCGAGGCACGGCTGGAGGCCCGTCTTCCGCGTAGCCTGCGACAGGCACTGTGGCCCGCGCAGCGTCCACCGGACGCAGCCATCGCGCCATTGTTGACGGCGGAGTTGCCCGCGCTTCAGCCCCACGCCCTGTATCAAGGCCTGCTGGAGTTCGAGCTGGAGCACGCGCAAGGTGGCGGCTGGCAACTTCGGACAAGTCCCGCGCGACGCCACGCGGGCGCTCACTACACGCCGCAGTCGATTGCCGATGCGGTGGTGCGCTGGACGCTGCAACCACTGGTCGATGGACGCAGCGCGGACGAACTGTTGGAGCTACGAGTCTGCGATCCCACGATGGGCGCGGGGATCTTCCTCGCGGCGGCAGCGACGTTCCTGGCAGAGCAGCTGTCCCAGCGCTCGTCGCGAGCGTCTGACCACACCTCGTCAGTAGCGGATGCCCTGGAGCAGGTCTGCGCGCGCTGCATCTGCGGCATCGATCGAGATCCCACCGCCGTCGTTCTTGCTCGCTTGAATTTGTGGCAGCTCGCAGGTGAACCCCAGACCGAGCCCAAAGCGACACTGGCGCTGGCAGACGCATTGCTCGACCGTGGTAAGGAGCCCGAAGGCTATGCAGGAGCTGGCCTGGACTTCGACACGCAGCTCGCCAGCGCCTTCACCCAGGAACGCCGAGGCTTCGATGCCATCGTGGGCAATCCCCCTTGGGTCGCCTACGTCGGACGCGCCACCCAACCGTTGGCCCCAGCACTCAAGGCGCACTACGCGGAGGTCTTCGCGAGCTTCAAGCGCTACCGCACGCTGCACGGTGTGTTCGCCGAACGCTGCGCAACGCTGCTGCGACCAGGAGGGCGCCTGGGGCTCGTGCTGCCGACCTCGATGGCAGATCTGGCTGGCTATGAACCCACTCGCCAAGCGCACGACCGCTACTGCGTGGTCGACGAGGAGCTGCCCGATCTAGGCGACGGGCGTTTTGCCGGCGTCTTTCAACCGTGCATGGTGCTGCTGTCGACGCGACGCGCGGCGAACGACAGCACGGCCCGCCCCTGGAGACTCTCGCGCGACGACCTCGATCCGACGAGCCGCAGCTTGCTGACGAAGCTCGCCAGCCTGCAGAAGATACCCAGCGAGTGCTTCGGAGAGCGTGGCTACCAGACCACACGTGAGGACAAGGAGGCGCTGCTCCAAGAGCCCGACGATCGGCAAGGGCTGGTCCCGCTGCGCAGCGGAACGGAAATCGGCGAGTTCCGCAGGGGCCCTCCACGCTATTTCGCCGACCCGACGAGACTAAGCCAGAAGCTTCGCCCGGCGGCCCAGTGGCGGGCGGTCGAGCTGCTGATCCGCCAAACAGCCCGCTACCCGATCGCGGCCGCCTCCGACGGCTTGGCGTTCCGCAATTCCATCATCGCCGGTTTCGCAGGCCCGGAGCTTCCGGCGCCGCTCTTGCTCAGCTACCTCAACTCCAATCTGATTCGTTGGTTCCACTACCACCAGCAGCGCGACGCACGCCAGGGCATGCCGCAACTGAAGGTG
>JBNKZR010000202.1:0-13154 GCA_050301735.1 Polyangiaceae bacterium
AGAGACGTCTCTGACCCGCCGCCGCTCCAGCCTGAGCAGCATGGTCAACTCCCTGATCGGCTGAGCCGCTGGCCGCCAGGAGCGGAGCGCGCCTGCCGCCGTCGGTGGGCTGACCGTGGCGACGGCGACACAGCGGGATTCGAGCGACCGGCCTAGTCTGGTCTTCAACGGCGCTGGAGCTCTGCGCTGAGGCTGCCGATCTGAAGCACTGGGAGCCCAGATCCGGTGGCTCGGCGTACCGGCTTGCGTGAGCTCGGTGATCCCCTGGGTGCATCGTTGCCGACCAGGGGCGATACCGCAGATGTCCCCTTGGACCGGCCGACTAACGGGCTAGACTGTGCACACTCCATGCCGTTCCTCCTAGGTCCAGCTCGCCGAGCCTGGCGCCTGCCGGCGCTGGCGGCTCTGCCGTTCGTGGCGTTCGCGTCCGGGTGTGCGGACGTCTCGCGCGATCCCGGAGCGGCCATGAGCGAAGCTGGGCCGAGGCCGGCGCCGACGTCGACTCTGCCCACTCCGGTCGAGCCCGACTTCTCTTCGCTGGAGTGTGGGGAGCAAAACCCCGTGCCGGCACAAGGGCGATTGTTAACCCGCTTGCAGTACGACAATACCGTGCGGGACTTGTTTCCGGGCATCGTCGAGGAGGGCTACGCCCACGCGTTTCCGCCGGAGAATCAGGTTCTCGGCTTCGAGACGAACGCCGAGTTTCATCGCGCGAGCGCCTGGTTGACCGAGGGGCACATGACGGCCGCCGAGGCGATCAGCGAGTTGGTCCTGGGGCGTCTGACGGAGGTCTTGCCTTGCGCAGGGCAGAGCGCCGACGAGGCTTGCGCCGTCGAATTCATCGATGGTTTCGGAGTCCGGGCATTCCGGCGTCCGCTGCTGGACGCGGAACGCGCTCCGATGTTGGAGCTGTTCCGTCAGACGTCGGCGACGCAAGGCTTCGACCGAGGTATCCAGCTCTTGATCCAGGCGTTCCTGCAGTCGCCGCAATTCCTCTATCGTTTCGACACCGACACCAGCCGCCCGATGCTCGCCGTGCTGCCGGCCGTCGACGGAGAGAGTTACCAGGTCAGTAGCTACGAGATGGCGTCGCGTCTGAGCTACTTCTTGTGGAACTCGATGCCCGACGAAGAGCTGTTCGCAGCTGCGGCCGCAGGGCAGCTCGCGACCCGCGAACAGGTCGAGGCGCAAGCGCGTCGCATGCTCGATGACGAAAAGGTGTTGCAGACGCTATCGGACTTTTCGCGGCAGTGGCTGGGATTGGACCGCCTGAACGCCGAGATGCGGCTGGTCCCGGGGCAAGGGGAGTTGGCTCTGGGCTTTCACTGGCAGACGTCCGTGGACCTGTTCGTGCAACGCGTCTTCTTCGACGGTGGGGATGCGGCGACGTTGATGAGCTCGCCGATCGTGTACATGAACCCCACTCTGGCGAACCTCTACGGGGTGGAACTGCCCCCCGAGGCGGGTGAGTACGATTTCTTCGCCGTCGAGTTCGAAGCCGATCGGCGAAGCGGGCTGCTGACGCAGCCGGGTCTGATGGCGATGCTGGCTCATTCTGATCAGTCGACGCCCATTCAGCGGGGCGTCTTCGTGCTCACGAATCTCTTGTGTCAGCCGCCGCCACCACCGCCACCGTCGGTGGACCCGACCCCGCCCGATCCCGATCCCAATGCCACGACGCGGGAACGCTTCGCGCAGCACACCGAGGATCCGACGTGTGCGGGTTGTCATTCGCTGATCGACCCGGTGGGGCTCGCATTCGAAACCTACGACCATCTGGGGCGCTACCGGTCGGAGGAGAACGGTTTGCCGATCGACGATAGTGGCACCTTGCCGGGGACGCGCGAAGAGGCGATCCGAGGAGACTTCAAGGGGGCACTCGAGTTGGGGCAACGCTTGGCCGGCAGCCAGCAGCTGAGCGACTGCTTGGTCACCCAGTGGTACCGCTACGGCTCGGGTCGCGTCGAACAAGACGTGGACTTGTGCTCGGTCGCCCGAGGTCGCATCGCGATGTTCGAGTCGGGGGGCAACTTGCGCGAACTCTTGGTCGCGTTGGCGACGAGTGACGCGTTCATGTATCGCACTCAGACGGTGGACGTCGCCAGCGGCGACGATACGGAGGTCGCGCAATGAACCGCTCTCGGCGACGTTTCATGAAACTGGGTGCTGCCGGAACCGGGTTGCTCGGTTGGCCAGTGCTGACCTCGCTCTCCGCCCGTGCCCAGGACGCCTTCCCGACGCGGCTGCTGCTCGTCTACCACCCTAACGGCACCATCCAAGACCAATTCTGGCCCAGCGTCTCGGCCACGGGCGAAATGACGTTGGGGTCGATCACTCAGCCGCTCGAGCCGTTCAAAGACCGGCTGCTGTTCCTCAAAGGCTTGACCATCAGCGTCAACGAGGTCGGACCGGGTGGTCCCCACCAGAAGGGCATGGGTGGCCTGTACACGAACAACCAGCTGCAAGAGGGCGATTTCGTCGACGGTGACGGTTCGCGTGCGGGCTACGCCGACGGCATCAGTGTCGACCAAGAGATCGCTCGACACATCGGCGACCAGACGTTCTTGCCCAGTCTGGAGCTCGGGGTGCGCGCCATCGACGCTGACGTTCGAGCCCGCATCAGTTACGCCGGGCCCGGTAACCCGATGCCGCCCGTCAACGCGCCGTTGGCCGCCTTCGATCGACTGTTTGCCGGCTTCTCGGACGTCGACGAGAGCGTGCGTGAGTCGCGCCAGAGCGTCATCGATACCGTGCAGCAGCAGTACGCGGCGTTGGAGCCACGGCTTTCGTCGGTCGATCGCGAAAAACTCGAGCAGCACCTCGACTTGGTGCGAGGCATCGAGCGTCGGCTGAACATCGCCGTGGACACCGGGCTTTGCGAACGTCCGGGGGCACCCCCCGAGCTCGATCCGGACAATGAGGAGACGATGCCGCAGGTTTCGGCGTTGCACGGGCAGCTGCTCGCCGCCGCGTTCGCCTGCGACCTGACCCGCGTGGCGAGCATCCAATACTCTTCGGCGATCAACGACATCCGCTTCCCGTGGCTCGACAGCATGGGCTCGGGCCACACGCTGTCGCACGCGGGCCCCAGCAACGAAGAGGCGATCGCCGAGCGGGTCGCTCGCGGTAACTGGATGGTGCAGGAGCTGGCCAACCTGATGCAGCAGCTGGATGCCATCCCGGAGGGCAACGGCACGGTGTTGGACAACACCCTGATCCTACTCGGCAACGAGATCGGCGTTGGCAACACCCACGTCCACACCAACATCCCCTTCGTTGCGATGGGGGGCGTCAGCGGCAAGTGGCGCATGGGGCGTTTCATCGACTACGGGGACGTGAGCCACGCAGGGCTCATGGTGTCCGTGCTCAACGCGATGGGAGTCGAGGCCACGCGCTTCGGTCATCCCGACTTCGCCGACGGACCGCTGACGGACCTCGTCTAAACGCGCGCGGTGCCGCTGACGGACCTCGTCCGAATACGGGCGGTGCCATTGCGCATCACGCGGGATGCGCTGCGACTGGGCGCAGGGCCGCGTCACGCCAGCGGGATGCGCTGCGGCTGGGCGCAGGGCCGCGTCGCGCTACTCGGCGATGTCCTCATCGGCACCTTCGGGGTGCTCCGGTTTGACGACGGGGATGTCGTCGACGCTCTTCGGTGGAGAGTCGAAGATCGGGCGCTCGCTGCTGCCGGGCGCAGGGCTCTGGTCTTTGGGCGCGAGCCAGGTAGGGGGCTTGGGCTTGCCGCTTTGTGGGGGCGTTCCCTCAGCAGGTGGAGCCGGTGCTGGTGCTGGGGGAACGGTCGAGGGCGAGCTGGTTGCGTTGCTCGGGGCACTCCCGGCGCTCGGCTCCGTGTTGTCTGCTCCTGGTGTTGCTTCATCGCGGGCGGTTGGCGCGCGTGGGGCGCCAGCGTCGCGGTCCGCTGCGGCAGCTTGGTCCAACCAGGCGCCGGTTCCGCCGTCGCCGAGCAGGGCGGCGATCTCCTCGTCGAGCTCCTGCTCGGCATCAGCCGGGGTGTCGTCGGCGGTGGTGTCGGTAATGGTGATGAAGCGGCGCGCCCCGGCAGGACTCGCCGCCGCGCGCGCCGGTGGAGTCGTGCCGGGCAGCGGTGAGAGCTCCACCATCTTGGTCGCCTCCGTGCCGTCGACCGCGACTCGTTCGGAGACGTAGCCTTCGCGCTTGATCGTGAAAGTGACGCGATGTCCCTTGCGAATGCGCACGGTCAGCGGCATCGGTCCGAGGTCTTGACCACCGCGGTAGACGCGCGCATCGATGGGGGAGAGCACCATCGCCACCTCAGCGAGGTCGAAGTCCTGATCGTCTGCGGGTGCTACCTCGACGGGCTCGGGGCTGAAGCGCGAGCGCCACTGTACCTTGGCCTGCTCGAACCAACGCGCGACCGGCGAGCCCTCGCTTTTCGCCGCGACGCCCAGGGCGCCACCCAGAACCCCCAACAAAAGAAGTCCGATGAGCCACCCCCGTGAGCGTCCGCGTTGCGACTCGTCCAGGCGCTTCTTCAAGCTCGCGGGGGAATTGGCCAAGCGCCGCAACTCCTCCACCGCCAACGGCTGCTCGCCTCGCTGTAGCCGAGCCAGGTCCTCGTCGAACTCTGCCATCGAACCGTAGCGTTGCCACGGCTCCTTGAGCAGACATTTGCTGACGATCGCCTCCAGCCCGACGTCGACACGACCCGGTTCACACGCCGCGTGCAGTGGAGTGGCCTCCGTGTACATGTGTTGGGTGAGGATGCCCAAGGGGTTTTCCCCGTCGAAGGGGACTTTGCCGGACACCAACTCGTAGAGGATGACGCCCATCGAGTAGATGTCGGAGCGATTGTCGAGTTCGTCGCCCTTGGCTTGCTCGGGCGACATGTAGTGCGGCGTCCCGAAGATGTGGCCGGCGCGAGTGATCTGGTTTTGACTGCTCGCGACCTTGGCGATGCCGAAGTCGAGGATCTTGACGAAGTTTTCGTCCTTGCCGCGACGGGTGAGGAAGATGTTGTCGGGCTTCAGGTCGCGGTGCACGATGCCCGCTTCGTGGGCACCCTGAAGGCCTTCGGCGGCCTGCCGCGCCACGTCGATGATCTCCGCGATCGTCAGCCGTTTTTCGTGGGCGACACGGCGGCTGAGCGCCTCGCCTTCGAGAAACTCCATCACGATGTAGGTCGCGCCCTCCGGCAACTCGCCGTAGTCGGTGATGTCGACGATGTGTTCGTTGCCGATGGCGGAGGCGGCTTGCGCCTCGGTCAGAAAGCGTTGGGTGATCTCCCGATTATCGGCGAACTCCGGTCGGAGGATCTTGATCGCGACGGCTTTGTCGATCAGGCGGTGGCGGCCTCTGTAAACCACACCCATGCCACCCTTCGCGAGTACGTCTTGAATGTGATAGCGACCGTCGATGATGTAGCCGACGTAGCTTTCCGCTTTGCGGATGTCGGCAGCCGGTGTGCCCTCGCCATCGTCGGTGGCAGAGGCCAAGGTCACCCGTTTGATGCTCACCGTCGCGGCGCTCTTGGTGGACGAAGGCGCGGGTGACAGATCGAGCGCGAGCTCGGTCGGGGCTTCGCTGACCACGGGCTCCGGCGTGCCCTCGTGGATGGGCGTCGGCTCCGTGTCCGCCATCGATACGACGGCAGGGGGCTCGGAGGGTGAGGCCTCCCGAGGCCGCGCCTGGCTCGTCACTTGACGCTCTTGCGAGTTCGCTTCCTCCCGCGTCGGCGGTGGATCGGGGGAAGAGGAGCGTTCAGACATGCGTTGCTTGATGAGGCGTGAGGGCTTGGGCGATCCCATTATGGCAGCCTCGCGGCGTGCGCTGGCGCTGTGCTGACCCCAGGGGCCTCCACTTCCTGGATGGACGGCAGGTCGAGTTCTCGGGGACGGGCCATGGCGCCCTGCGGCAACGCCCGGGTGGGGGGGGAGATTCCCGCTTGGGGCTTTCGGGTAGCTCGGGCACAATCCCCTGCGATGAGACTCTGCCTGGTGTTGCTGCTGGGGTTCGGGCTCGGCCTGCCGACCGTGGGCGGCTGTTCGCGCAAACGTCGTGATCCGTCTCCGAGTGCGGTTGCGAGCCACGCCTCACAACCCACACCGCCCCCGATTGTGCTGCACGGCAGCGATCCTCTACCGAGCCCGCAGCGGGACCAGTCCGAGTGGCGTTTGGCGGCCGCCGGAGATCCCATGGATCTCGCGACGTTGGGTGAGCGGCTGGGAGCGGCGCGCTTGGCAGAGCTGATCGAATCGGGAGGCCGCGTCGGCAGCATCGCGCTGGATGCGTTCTCCTATGCGCCCGATGCGTTCCAGGAGCGGGGACGATTGTGTCGTCTGCTCCCGCGCTTGCTGCCCCAGGACCGCCGCCGAGGCCTGGAAGCGTTCGAGCGGCTGCGGCGTCCCGATGTTCAGGGTGAGGTGATCGACGGTGAGGCGACGTACGTCTGCCGCTTGGCGTTGAGCTCCTTGCGCCGCGCTTCTCTCTCACCTGGTGAGCAGGACCTGCTGGAGGTCGGGCTGGATCGGACCAAAGCGACGCCGCCACGCTAGAGCGATTACCGAAGTACTCATGCTTCACTTCGATGAGTGCTTAGTGATCGGAGCGAGTGGCCTGCCGTCCGTGCGTGGTCTACGCTAACGCTGAGTGACAGCACCGACCAAGAGCGGCCAAACGCCGTATTCCTCCGAGCAGTTCCTGCAGCAGTTGCTGTCCAAAGCCATCGCTGGTGGCGCGCGCGACGTGCACCTCAAGGTCGGGCAGCCGCCGGGAGCTCGCGTGCGTGGCGAGCTCATCTACTTTCGCTTGGACAAGATCCGCGCCGACGACACCGAAGCGATCGCCAAGCTGCTGATCAAGGACCCCAAGCTCAAGAGCGAGCTCCACGCGCTGCAAGAGTACGACACTTCGTACGCCGCCGAGGGGGTGGGGCGCTTTAGGGTGAACGTTTATCGACAGCGCGGCACGCTGGCGATCGTGATGCGCGTCATTCCGCTCGACATCCCGACGTTCGACCAGCTCGGTGCCCCCGCCGCGTGCAAGATGCTGGCGGAAAAAGAGCGTGGGCTAGTGCTGTGCGTCGGAGCGGCGGGCAACGGCAAGAGCAGCACGCTCGCCGCGATGATCGGACACATGAACGCGCATCTGTCGCGCCACATCGTCACGATCGAAGATCCCATCGAGTTTCTCCATATCGACAACTGCTGTCACATCAGCCAGCGCGAAATCGGCATCGACACGCCGAGCTTTGCCTCGGCCTTGCGGGCCGCGCTGCGCCAAGATCCAGACGTGATTCAGGTCGGCGAGATCCGCGACGCGGAGACGATGGACATCGCGCTCAAGGCAGCAGAAACGGGCCATCTGGTGCTCTCGACCCTGCACACGCCCGACGTGCAGCGCACCATGAACCGCATCATCTCGCTGGGTGAGGGCGACGGTGACGAACTCAGGGAGCGGGTTGCGGATGCGCTGCAAGGCGTGGTCGCTCAACGGTTGATACCGAAGGCGGATGGGGGCGGCATGGTGTTGGCCGCCGAAGTGCTCGTCGCCAGCGGTTCGGTGCGGGAGACCCTCAAGCGACCCATCGGAAATCCGCCGCTCAAGGAGCTCATGGAGCAGGGCGAGCACCCCTACGGCATGCAGACTTTCGACAAACACATCAAGCAGCTGATGCGGGAAGGCAAGCTCTCCCGCGAGGCGGCCAAGTTCGCGCTAGGTTTCTGAAATCATTCCCAGTACGCGCCGTTTTTTGGGCTTGCGGTTGCGGGCGAAGGCGAGCCGCTGTAAGCCTGCCGCTCCCCAATGAGCGAACTGCGTCACGACTGGACCCTGAGACAGGCCCGAGAGCTGCACGATCTGCCCTTGTTCGAGCTGATCGACCGAGCGCGTGCCGTTCACCGTCAGCACCACAAGGACAACGAGGTGCAGCTCTGCACTCTGCTTTCGGTCAAGACGGGCGGTTGCCCCGAAAACTGCTCGTACTGTCCGCAGTCGTCGCACCACGAGACGGAAGTCGGCCGCGAGCCGATGTTGAGTGTCGAGTCGGTGGTCGAAGCAGCCCGCCGAGCCAAGCAGCACGGCGCCACGCGCTTTTGTATGGGCGCTGCCTGGCGCGAGGTGCGCGACGGACCTCAGTTCGACAGCGTCTTGTCGATGGTGCGTGAGGTCAAGAGTCTGGGTCTCGAGGCGTGTTGCACCTTGGGCATGCTGGAGCGGCATCAGGCCGAGGCCCTGAAACAAGCGGGGCTCGACGCCTACAACCACAACATCGACACCTCCAGCACCCACTACCGTTCGATCATCTCCACGCGAGACCAGCAGCAACGCTTCGAAACGCTGCGGCACGTGCGGGAGGCGGGCATCACCGTGTGCTCCGGCGGTATCATCGGCATGGGTGAGAGCATCGATGACCGTTGCGCGATGCTGGTTCAGCTCGCCAATCTAGACCCCCACCCCGAGAGCGTTCCGATCAACGCATTGGTGCGGGTGGAGGGCACGCCGCTGGCGGACATGCCGCCCATCGAAGGCACCGAGCTGGTCAAGATGATCTCGACAGCGCGCCTGATGATGCCCAAGTCGCGAGTACGCCTCAGCGCGGGTCGCACGGAGCTGACGAAGGACGCCCAGCTGATGTGCCTTTATGCAGGGGCCAACAGCGTCTTCTACGGCGACAAGCTGTTGACCACGCAGAATCCCGATACGAGCGAAGACGACGACCTGTTGCGCTCTGCCGGGCTTACCGCGCAAGCCCCGGCTTGAGCTGAGCACCCCGGGAGCAAACCCGCGCCAGCGGGGGACCCCGGCTTCTCGCGCCTCGGAGTGAACGCCAGCGTGCGGCGCTGAGGCTCAGCGCTGGCGGCGGCGGTAGGCTCCGATGCCGATCAGGCCAACCCCAATCAGGGCGAAGGCACCACTGCCGGCTCCGTCGCGCCCAACAGCGCGCGAATCCGTCGCGCACAGGACGCCCGCGTCGGCCTCGTCGGGGGTGCCGCAGTAGCGTGAGAAACCGTTGCGAGGCTCCTCGCCGGTGCAATCGGTGATCGGCTCCGAAATTCCAGGGTAGATGGAGCAAATGCCGTTGGTGTCGTCCTGCGACAGCGAACGGAAGCTCTTGTCGCCCTTGTCGTAGTTGGCGAACATCGACGCGCGGGACTCACTCGAATGCGCCAAGCCGAAGAAGTGGCCGACTTCGTGGGTGAGGATCGACTGTAGGTCGCTGGTGACCACGTCGTCACTGGTCGAGATTTCGATGTCGGCCGAGTTGACCTCGATGTCGGCGTCGAGGATCTCGCCCGTCTTGGTTGCGAACGTGATGGTCGTCAGGGCGATGGTGGTCGCCGTGTCGTTGTACGGCCACGAATCGTCGCGAAAGACGATCAAGTTGGCGTTGGGCCCAGGTGCGTTTTCGCTTTCAGAGCCGGAGTGGTTGAACTCCAGAAGGTCACAATATACCTGTCCACGTGGCACCACACCGATGGAGGGGGTGAGCCCATCACCGCAATCAGCGCTGATCCATTCCTGAAAGGCGGCGCGTGCGACCTCTTCAGCTCGGGGGTAGGGGATAGCGCGTTTGGTGGAACCATCTGCGTGCACCCCGAAGGTGACGCACAGATCTGGCCAGAACAGCGGCTCGCCCTTGTCCATGCAACCGCCGCGCGGACCACAGGGGCCGTCTTCTGCGGCGTTGCAGGTGGTCGTGCGGCAGTAGGCTGCCGCGGTTGACACAACGGTGGATGCGGAAGCCCAGACGGCGACCCCCAGCAGGGTGGCCCAGATCCGAGTACTTGATTGTAACATCGATGGTGCTCGCTTTGAGTTAACGTTGGTCAACGGTCACTTGCCCGCGTTCAGCGTTTCGAGGACGAGGCGCTCGCAATCGGCCACGCTCTTGCCGCGAAGGCGTGAAACGGCGGAGTCCGGGTCGCGGCGAATGAAATCTGCCAGCCTGGGGCTGGTGGAGAGCCGATAGGTCCCTTGCTCGTCTTCGTTCAGGGGGTAGTGGCCTTGGGCCATGGCAGTGATGGCGAAGGAGCCCGCATCGGCGGGACGCACGAAGAACACCGCTGGCTCGTTCAAGGTGAGTTCAGCTTCGCCGTGCACCACTTGCCCCGTGTCCCCCACGCGACCGCCGAGGGTACGAATCGTCAATTCGCCCTCAGGAGGCGAGCGACCGTCGAGCGGCTGATGCACTTCGACGCGCGAGTAGGTCACGATGCGCTTGCCGGTAGGTGTGCGTTCCCAAGTACCGACCGCTTCACGCATCGTCGCGACGACGGCGAGGTGGCTGTAGTGAACGAGCTTCTCCAAAGACACGGGAATGGCTGCGCCTGCCATTGCTGGACGTTGGCCCAATATCGTGGCACAACTGGCCCCAAGGCCGAAGAGCCAGTCCCTCCTTCGTATGACCGCTGACATCGCCGGCAGCCTAACACACTCGCCACATCAGCACGCCACAACAGCGAGCACAAATGTGGCATGTAGCCGCCCGAAAGCCAGGCCGCCGTTCCACCCAATGTGGTGGAACACCGCGCGCGCACGAGGCGAGACAACCGTGTATAACCCCCGCCCGCAGGAAGTGGCCCGCCCCAAGCAATGACGCAAACCCAACCTACCGAACAGACCGCCCCCTCGCAGCTGTTGGAGTCTCTGTCTTCGAGCCTGGTGCCGGAGCTCAAGCGCTACCTCAAGCACCACAACGCCGAGGTTGAGGCGATGATCGCTCCTGGCGGCGAGCAGAGCGGTCAGCAGGCGTCCAACCGATACGCCAAGGTCGTCGACGGGCTCGTCAAGTCGCTGTTCCACACGGCGCGCGGGGTGATGCTCCCGGCCAACAACTGGCACCCCGTTGCCCTTGGAGCCGTTGGTAGCTACGGGCGCTCGACACTCTCCATCTTCAGCGATTTGGACGTGCGCTTGCTCTGCGACGGGGACCCGGCTCGGGTGCAGGGTGTTGCAGAGGCGCTGCTCTACCCATTGTGGGATGCGGGGCTGAACATCGGGCATCAAGTCATGACCCTGGACGACGGTTTGGAGCTGGCCTTGACGGACTTGCCCACCGCGACCTCGCTATTGGATTGGCGTTATCTCGACGGTGAAACCGAGCTGACCGAGCGCTTTCAGCAACGCGCCTACGACGAGGTCTTCAACTTGGAGCGCCTCGGTGGCTTTCTCGGGCGACTCTCTTCGCTGGCGCAGGAACGCAAAGAGCGCTTCGGAGGTTCCGTGTTCTTGTTGGAGCCGGAGCTCAAGAGCGGCGCGGGTGGCTTGCGCGACGTGGACTTGATGCATTGGGCGGCGCGAGCGCGCTGGCGCGTGTCCGGTATTTCCGACCTGGTGCGGGTCGGCGTGCTGTTGCCGGACGAGTGGAGTGACTTGTCGAAGGCCGTCCAGTTCGTCTTGCGCGTGCGCAACAGTCTGCACCATCGCACCAAGAAGCGCGTGGACCGTCTCGGCTTCCAGGAGCAAGAGGCGCTGGGTGAGCTCTTCGGCTACGGCACGGGTGGGGCAGGGGCCGAGGCGTTCATGAGTGACTACTACCGGCACGCTCGGGAGATCGAGCTGGCCAGCGAAGTGGTCCTTCGGCGAGCGGCACCTCCGTCCAAGCTCAAGGTGGTCGAAAAGGACATTGGCGACGGGTTGAAGCTGGTGGGCGATGCCGTGGCCTTGTCGGACGAGGACGCAATTTTCGTCGAGCCGTCGCTCGTCTTCCGCCTCTACGAAGAAGCGATTCACCGCGAGTGCGGTGTGCTCGACAAGAGTCGTCGGGCGGTCATGCGCGCCGTCAGCGCGGACTCGTTTTGCGAGCAGTTGCGCAGCGACCCGGAGTGCGGGCCTGTCTTCCGTCGCCTGGTGTGCACGGCGCTCGCCACGCGCTTCAAGTACGGCTCCGTACTCACGGAGCTGCACGAAATGGGGCTGTTGACGGCAATGATCCCCGAGTTCAACCCCGTCGTCGGGCGCGTGCACCACGACGTGTATCACGTCTACACGGTGGATGTTCACTCGGTGGCCGCTGTCGACAAGTTGCGGGCCATCTTTCGCGGCGACCTGGTGGAGTCGCAGGGGCTGGCGACGCGCTTGGTCGAGGAGATCAAGCGCCCCGAAGTCCTATTCTTCGCGGCGCTCTTGCACGACATCGGCAAGGACGAAGGCGGCAAGAACCACGCTGACCGCGGCGCGGAAATGGCTCGAGCGATCTTGACGCGCCTGCGCTTTCCGGAGGACCGCATCCACGGGGTGCAGCACCTGATCCGCAAGCACCTCAAGATGTACCTGTTCGCCACTCGTCGTGACATCGACGATCCGCGAACGCTGGAGTCGTTTTCGGAGGAGGTCGAGGGGGTCGAAGGGCTGCGCGAGCTGTACCTGTTGACGGTTTGTGACGTCTCGACCACCAGCCCGACAGCCTTGACCAGCTGGAAGCAGCGCATGCTCAACGAGCTGTTCTACGCGACTGATCGCTGGCTGACGTTGGGCGAGACGCGTCGGGCGGGCACGGAGGCGGTGACGGCGGAGGTCTTGGAGCTGCTCGACGACACCGTTTCCGAAACGTTCGCGGAAGCCTTCCTGTCGTCCTTGCCGGCACGCTATTTAGGGGCGAACAATTCGGAGTGGATCGTTCGCCATATGCAGCTGGCCGAGGCTGCCGAGGGCACGTTGGGTGAGATCACGGTCGTCCGCAATGGGCAACCGCACGTGGAAGTCGCGGTCGTGACCGACGACGAGCCCGGCGCGCTGGCTCGGATCTGTGCCACCTTCTCGCGCCACAAGCTCAAAGTGGTGAGTGCGCAGCTGTATTCGTTCCGCGACCCCGACGGCAAGCGGCGCGTCCTCGATCTGTTCTGGGTTCGCGCGGGTCAGGATCCGGATCTGGTGGCGGAGCTCATCCCGAGGATGAACGAGACGCTCAGCCGCCTATGCGCCGGCGACGAACGCGCGACGGACCTGGTTGCCAGTCGCCGTCACGACGTGCACTGGTCTCGCCGGCCTTCCCCCTCGGTTCCAATCCAGGTGCGCGTCGACAACGAGGGCGCATCGCGGCACACGATTGTGGAGGTCATCGCCAAGGATCGGGCTGACTTGCTGTTCTGGATGGCTGAGACTTTCTACGAAGCAGGGCTGTCCATCGAACTTGCGAAAATTCACACCGAGGGCGTGCGTGTGACGGATGTATT
>JBNKZR010000203.1:0-13148 GCA_050301735.1 Polyangiaceae bacterium
CAGCTTGTAGTCGGCAGTGTACGGCACGACGAGACTCGACTGGCCAGGTTCCAGCGTGAGCACGCGGGCGAAAAGGTTGCCCGCGACGTTGTGGTAGCGCTCCGAGAACCACGTGCGCACGACCTCGGGCAGCGCGCGTAGGCGGTAGCTGTAGACGAGAATGCGGGGTGGCTCTTTTCGCAGGGGCTCGAGGGCGAGTTCGGGATCTGCCGTGACTTGCGCCAGGCGACGCTTGTCGAGCCAGCTCGTGCCTGGCACGTGACGACGATCGTAGAGCAGCTGCGTGCCGCCGAAGTAAGTGCCCTCGTCGCCCAAGAGCTCGTAAGCTGCCAATAGGGTGCGGCGCTGAAAACTCGGGTCGCGTTCGAGCACGATGGGGACCCGCTGCAACGGCCACGCGCAGCCGAGCAAGAGCAGCGCGGCGAAAGATGCCGCGTAGGAGAGTCGCGCCACGGGGGGACTCAGCGTCACGGGCAAACGCAGGGTGACGTCGAGAGCAGCCATCTGCAGCACCGTCAACGTCGGCAGCAACAGCACGAAGAAGTAAGGCCAGGGTTGCTCGTTCCAGACGCATTCCGCCGTCAACACCGAAGCGTACAGAGCCGTGGTGAATAGGGGCCAGCCTTCGCCGTTCTTCGTCGCTCGCACCTCCGTGCGCAGCACGACCGCACAACGGAGCACGACGACGAGCAGGGCCAGCGCCGAGAGGCCGTAGAACCACGGGTTGCGGCTCAGAGTCTGCCACCAGTAGTCGCGCACGTCATACAAGGCGCTGAAGGCGATCGATTGGGGGCTGACCGCGACGCGGCCGAAGACGGCGCCGAATCCCGCTACCAGGCCGAACACCAGCCAGTAGACGGCCAAGGGTAGCGCCGCCAAAGCCCCCGCTCGCCCGAACGAGAGCAGCCCGGCCCGCGTGCGCTCGAACGCCACGAAGCGAAACACGAGACACACGGCGCCGGGCAGCACGTAGTACGCGCCCTTCTGGGAAATCAGCAACGACAACCCCGCCACTAGCGCTGCACGCCCGAAACGCTCCGCCAATAGCGCCTGCAAAGAAGCGAGCCCGAACAACGCCGTGAGCATGTCCACTCGAAGCGCGGCCGATCGCTCCAAGAACGTACTGTGACAGAATAACAGCACGAGCCCGAGCAGCACCGCCTCGGGAACAAAGAGCCGACGCAGTCGGTGCGCCACGAAGTACGTGCCCAGCGCCACGAACGACGCCATGCCCAGCTTGACCCGCAACATCGCGCGAACTGGGTCGTCGGAGAGCAACAGCCAAGGCAACTGCAGCGCGTAGCCGAGCACCGTCTTGTATGGCATGTAGTCGCGATAAGGCACACCCTGTCGCAGCTGCTCGATCTGGTAGGCCCCCGCGAACTCGTCCATCACGAACGGCAAGCGCTCGATGTACACGAACTCCAACGCCAAGTAGGCCAAACACAGCCCCGCACACAGCCAGCTGAAATGTGCCTCCACCCATCGGCGCGGGCCGATCTCGCGAAAGCTGGTGCCGGGCCCGGCCGTCATCCTCACGACGCTAACACGTCGCGACTGCCTGTGGCATGTCCCGTACCCTGGGTGACGACGCAGTCAGCTGACGCAGCCGCCTGTGCGGACGGCGTCGCTACTCGGCGAGCTCTTGGTCCAACTGCTCGAGCAGCTTGCGCGCCTTGCGATTGAGCTTCTTCGGCACGTTCACCCCGACGACGACGTGCAGGTTGCCGCGCAGGTCGCGTTGGTTCACCACCGGCATGCCCTTGCCCTTGAGGGAAATCACCGTGCCCGGCTGCGTGCCGGCGGGGATGTTCAGCTTGACGGTGGAACCGTCGGGCAGCTCGATCTTGCGCTCGGCTCCGAGCGCGGCCTCGGCGAAGCGCATCTTCTGCTCCGTCACCAGATCGTGGCCGTCGCGCTGAAAGTGTGGATCTTCTTCCAACTCCACGTCGACGTAGAGATCACCGGGGGGAGCTCCCTCGGGGCCGGGCATGCCCTGGCCTGGCACCCGCAAACGTTGCCCCGCGTCGATGCCAGCGGGAAAGGTGACGAGCACCTTGCGGCGCTTTTCGACGAGGCCGCGGCCGTGACATCCGTCACAAGGATCGCTGACCACCTTGCCCTGCCCTCGACAACGCGGACACGTGCTGCTGAACATCACGAACCCCCGCTGCGTTGCCACTTGCCCGCTGCCGCCGCATTGCAGACACGCTTGCGGCTCGGTGCCCTTCTTCGCGCCGCTGCCGTTGCAGTCCTCACAAGGCGCCGCACCGCGAATCGAGACCTCTTCTTTGGTCCCGGTCATGGCTTCTTTCAGCGTGATGGTCGCTTCGACCCGCACGTCTTTGCCGCGCTCCGTGCGCCGCCGCGAGCCGCCACCCCCAAAACCACCTCCCCCGAAAAAGTCGGAGAACATGTCCTGGAACTGGCTGAAGATGTCGCCCATCCCCGCGCCGGAGAAGTCGAAACCGGCGCCGCCCAATCCAGCGTGGCCAAAACGGTCATAGGCCGAGCGCTTCTCGCCGTCAGACAGCACGCTGTAAGCCTCCGTGGCCTCCTTGAACTTCGCTTCAGCCTCTGGATCGTCCTGATTGCGGTCAGGATGATACTTCAGGGCTAGCTTCCGATAGGCTCGCCGGATGTCGTCCTCGCCCGCGTCGCGGGAAACACCGAGGACTTCGTAGAAATCGCGCTTGTCACTCATGACGTATCAGGGCGCCGGGCATACCGGCGGCCGCAAGCTAAGTCGGAAGAGCCGCCTGTCAACGCGAAGCAGCACCTTTCCGGCTTCGGCTCTTCAGGCGGATGGGGATTTCCCTACTTGGGTCAGCAGAGTCGCCTGCTGCTGAAGCTCCGCACGAAGCCGCTCGATGTCGCCTCGCGCCTCCGCTTGCTGGTCCGCGAGTCTGTTCTCGAGCTCCTGAACCGTCCACTGGGCTGCGGTCAGATCCGCAACGCGACGAGCATCCACCTGCGCCAGCCGCTCCAAGTTCGCCTGCAGCTCTGCAAGCTCCGAGCCGCTGACTGCCGACTGCTGACCATTCGTTCCCGTATCGTCGATCTCAGCCGCGGACGCCCGCTCGGACTCTCGCTCGGCGAGCAGCTCCGCCGCCAAGCGCTCGGTCTCCGCCAGCTCGCGCTCGAGCCGCACGACGACGTGGCCGCGGTCTTGGAGCTGGCGCTCGATGGCCTCGAGATCGTGCGTCAGAGCCTTCGCTCGATCCTGCTCCTCACGGCGCTGCTGCTCGGCGCGCTCCAGCTTCTCGCGCGTGCGCCCAAACTTGTCCTCGAGTGCCGCTAGCTCGCGCTCACGACCCGAAGGCTGTTCCTGGGCGCGCAGCTCCTCAGCAGCGTCGGCAAGGCGAGCTTCGGCTTCCGCCAAGCGACGTTGGGTTTCCTTGAGGCGAACCTCGAGCTCACGAATGCGCTCCGCCTCCAGCGTCGGCTCGCGCGGCGGCTTTGCCTCACTGACGCGCGGCGCTGCGCGCTCTTCGGCAGCTCGCACACGGGACTCGCTGCGCTGCTCGCCAGCCTCGAGGCGAGCCTCTGCCTCGGCTGCCCCCGCTTCAGCTTTCTGCGCCCGTGCTTCAGCTTTCTGCGCTCGCGCTTCGGCCGCCTGCGCCAGCGCTTCAGCCTTCTGCGCTCGCGCTTCGACCGCCTGCACCTGCGCTTCAGCCTTCTGCGCCCGTGCATCGGCTTTCTGCGCTCGCGATTCGGCAGTGTGCGCTTGTCCTTCTGCTTGCTCGACGCGCGCCTCGGCCTCGTCGGCACGCGCTTCAGCATCGTCGGCACGCTCGTCGGCCGCAGCGGCACTGCCCTCGAGCTCCAGCGCCCACGCGTCGCGTTTTTCGAGCTCGCGCTTCGTCTCCAGCAGGAGCTCACGCGCTTCGTCCTTGGCGACTCGCTGGCGCAGTTCATCCAATTCGCGGGTGAGCTGCGCAACGCGTTCCTGCGCATCGTGGTCTTGCTCGCCGCCGATGGCCTCCAACACCTCGGCGGCCGGGAGCTGGACGACGTTGAACGGCTCGACCGACACGGGGAAGTGACTGGCCACCGCCAAGTACCACTCGGGCTCCTCGGCGCCACCCTGAACGAAACCGGTATCGATGGAGAACTCCTCGTCGACGCCCGGCGTGAAGTCCGCCAGCGCATAGCCGACGAAGGGTGTCTGCCCGACCATGCGCACTTCGTCGAACTCGCGCGACACGATGTCGTACAGCTCGTAGTAACTCGGCCCCGACTCTACATTCACCGCGTCTGCCAGCAGCGTCGGCCGTACTTCGAGATTCGGGCACGACACGAACGCGACCCCACGCGCGGCCAGCGCGCGCCGGACGCGGGTCATCAGCGCGGCAGGATCCTCGGCGACTGCGAGGTTTTCGACGATGCCGACGTCGAAAGCACCATCTCGAACGGCCACACCGCTCTGCCCCAAGGGGGCGAAAGCGATCTCCGAGGAGCTGGAGCGAGCGGTGGCCTCCGCCACACGACTGACGTCGGTGTCGTAGACGTGCACCAGGCGGGCACCGCGTTCCACCAGGATCTCGGCGAGACCTGACGTGCAATCGCCGAAGACGACGACCTTGCGTCCCTCGACAAAGGACTGGGCGTATGCCGCAACAACCGAGCTGGGCGACGGGCGAGAGTCTTCCATGATCGTGGGACGCGGACCCTAGCCCAGGTAGCCACGATTCCGCTACAGAGTTCAGGCTTTCAGGTGTTCCAAACGCGGGCGGCGTGTTTCCTGGCTCACGGTTTCCTGAGCGGAGCGTTTCCTGGGCGCTGCGTGCACTCGAGTCGGTATAAGGGCCGCCGACCCATGGAGGACGAAAACGCGTTCGGGATCTTGATCGTCTTTCACACCATCGAGGACGAGGAGTACGCCTCGGATGAGCTCGACAGCTTCGTCGACCGCTACCTGCTGTTCCAGCGTCTCGTGCTGCAATACGTGGAGGAGCACCCTCCGGGCAGCGGCTGTCGAGGCATCGAATTCGGGCACAGTGTTTACATCGAGCTGGCAGAAGAGGAGACCGCACCGGGCCTACTGAAGTGGGTCAAGGCGCTGCGCGCTCAGCTGACCGAAAACGACTTCGAGAACGCGGTCGTCGTCACCCACGGAGGCCGCTGGCTACCGGCAGAAGGTCCGGCGGAGATCCAACAGACGCGGGCCGGTGACGTCCCCTTCGCCACGCTGGGCGGACCGAGCGAACCGCTGCGGCGCGCGATGTATGCAGAAACCGCCAGCCAAGGTTGCCCTTCGGAGGAGTCTGCTTGGGGCGCTGGCTTCTACCTCGACAGTGAGGCAATGGAAGCGCTGGGCATCCGCCCCAAGAACGAGCCCACGTTGCTCGAAGTCGCGGGCGCGAGTTTCGTACGCGTGAGCAGGTAGAGCCGGTGCCGCCGCGAGTCTGGGGCTGGCGGCGCTGTTGGACCGATGGGCCGTCTCGCAAGGGGCGTGTCTGTCGGCCTGCGTGTGGCGTCAGTGTCTATCGGCCTGCGTGTGGCGTCAGAGCCAGCCCTGGCGTCGATACCATTCGGCGGTGATGCGCGCGCCGCGTTCGAAGGGGATCTTCGGTTGCCAGCCGAGGTCGTGACGTGCTTCGGAGGACTCGCACACCCAGTGCGGAGCGTACAGCTCGTTGCACTTGTCGCGGGTCAGCATGACCGCCTCGTCTTTGAAGCGACCGAATATCTCGCTGCCTACCGCAGCCGCTTCGAGCACCGCGCGCGGAACCGGCATACGGAACCAGGTGCGCTTGCCCATGGCTCGCTCGATCTGGTTGACCAAGTCGCCGAGGGTCTGGGTTTGCCCGTCCTCGACGCAATAGGCTTTACCACTAGGCACATCGGCGGTCAGCGCGGCGATGCACGCCGTTGCGCAGTCGGATCCGAAGACGGCGCTCACTCCACGCGCAGTGGAACCCATGTAGGGCAGCACCCCAAACTTGACCGACTTGAAAAACGCGAGCACCTCGCGATCGCGGGGGCCGTAGATCAACGGCGGGCGAATGATGGTGACGGGCAGCTCGTCCTTCATGGCCAGGGCCGCGCGTTCAGCGGCGAGTTTGCTACGCCCGTAGTGCGTGACCGGGTTCGGTGGCGCGTCGGGCGGCAGCGGCTTTCCGTCTGTGCTGGGACCGCACACAGCCAAGCTGGAGACCAAGACGAAGCGTTCGATGTTGCCCTTGCGCTTCGCAGCCTCCAACACACACACGGCACCCGCCGCGTTGACGCGATGGAATTCGGCGGGGCTCTTGGCTTTGACGAGGCCGGCGGAGTGGATCACGTGGGTGGCATCGCCCATCGCCTTTTCCAACCCGCCAACGTCGTACAGCGAGCCGTTGACCAGCTCCACGTTTTCGAGCTCACGCAAGAAACGGGTGTTGCTCGTGCGCCGCACCAAGGCGCGCACCTTGATGCCAGCTTCGTTCAGTTGTTCCGCGATGTGCGAGCCGAGAAATCCAGAAGCGCCCGTCAGAAAGACAATCATCGACCCAGTTCCCGTTCGAAAATGCCGTACTTCTTGTAGACCGTACCGCCCATCATTCGGATACCCGCGTTGACTGCCGCGTTCGCTTCATCCGTCCACGACAGTTCGCCCCAACGAATGCCCAGTCGTTCACCCGCATCGTTGAGTCGAGCGTACATGTAGAGGCTCAGACCGGCGTACTTGCGCTGCTGTCGGAACTTCTTGCCGATCCCGAGGATCATCAGCCGCGCCGTCTCCGGGCGCCGGACCTTCATGCGATAGATCAGTTTGGGCAAGCCCATCGGAAACAGCTTGCCGTGGAAGTCCGCGATGACTTCGTTGAGGTTCGGCACAGCGATGGCCACCGCCGCGGGCTCCCCGTCCACGAACAACAAACAGGTGATCTCCGGACGCAGGATGAGCTTCAAGTCCTTCGCCAGCTTGTCCAACTCGGCTTCCGTGTAGGGCACGAAACCGTAGTTGTCCTTCCAGGCGTCGTTGAAGATGTCCATCACGATGCGCGTGTCGCCCGGGATGTTGTTCATGTTGATCGTGCGCGCGCTCACCTCGGGCATGGCCTCGACGTCTTCGTACGCCTTGCGCACGCGGCGTTTGACGTTGCCCACCTCGTAACGCCAGGCATTGAGCGTCCTGGCCAGGCCAAAGCCCGCGCCCTCGATCAGCTTGCCCTGATACGAACGATGGTGCGGCATCATGATCATCGGCGGCATGTCGAAACCGTCGATGAGGCAACCCGCCTCGTCCCACAAGCTCAGCGAGACCGGTCCGCGCGCGACTTTCATGCCGCGATCGGCGAGCCAACCCGAGGCGCGCTCCAGCAGAGCCGAGGCCACCTCTTGGTCGTCGATGGTGTCGAAGAACCCGAAGAAGCCCGCGTCGTCTTGGTGCACCGCCAAGTGCCCGTGGTCGATCTGCGCGGTGATGCGCCCAACGCAGAAGTTGTTTCGATGTGCAGTGAAGATTGTCGCTTCGGCATGTTCGAAGAACGGGTTCTTGCGACTCAACCGATCTTTGACCTCCATGTCCAACGGGCGGACGTACTGAGGGTCGTCGCGATAGATGTAGTCGACGACGTCGAGGAAGTCCTTCAACTCGCCGCCGACCCGTGTCTCGCGGATTTCCAGCGTCATTGGCGCGAGCTAAGTGCCTGGCGAGGGCAAAGTCAATCGCTCAGCAGCAGCGCACACTGCCTCCTGCGTGCGAAGGGCCGTACGCAGATGACCCAGAATGAGCGCGCGCACTTGTCGCACCGCCGATTTCTAGATCACACGATATTTCTTGCCCACCTTGGCGAAGGCTTCCAACCCGCGGTCGAGATGCTCCCGCTCATGGGTTGCCATGTAGCTCGTTCGGAGCATGGCGTGCTTGGGTGGGACCCCAGGCGTGATGAACGGGTTCGTGTACACGGCGTGCTGCTCCAACAGGTCACGCCACATCATCAAGGTGCGTGAATCCTGGCGGATGTAGATGGGAATGACTGCGGTTTGCGTCTTGCCGAGTTCGAAGCCCAAGCGCGCGAGCTCCGTGCGCATGTAGGTGAAGTTCTCCCGCAGCTTTTCGATTCGCCACGGTTCTTCTTGCATGACGTCGAAGGCGGCCATGGCTGCCGCCACGTTGGGGGGCGCCGCACTGGCTGCAAACATGAAGGAGGGAGCGAAGTGCTGAACGTATTCGAGCACCTTGCGCTCGCCGACCAACCAACCTCCGATGCTGGCCATCGACTTGCTGAAGGTACCGCCGATGAGATCGACGTCGTTTTCCAAGCCGAAGCTGTGGGCCGTGCCGCGGCCTCCCGGTCCGATCACACCCAAGGCATGGGCATCGTCGACGAACAATCGGGCTCCGTGCTTTTTCACGACGGGCACGATCTCGTCCAAGCGGGCGATTTCGCCCTCTGCGCTGAACACCCCGTCGGTGAGGACGAACGCACCCTCCGAGTCATCCAACTTCGAAAGCGCTCGGTCGAGGGATGCAGCGTCGTTGTGCTTGTAGCGGACCAGCTGGCAACCCGCGGATTGACCGAGACGCACGCCGTCGTACAGCGAGGCGTGCACGTTGCGATCGATCACCGCCACGCTCTTTTTGTTGCTCAGAAGCGCCGCGCAGGTGGCGATGTTCACCTGATAGCCCGTGGTGAACACGAGTGCCGACTCTTTGCCGAAGTAGTTCGCGATCTTCTCTTCGAACTCGTTGTGCAGCTTCATGGAGCCGTTGACCAGACGTGAGCCGGTCATGCTAGTTCCAAAACGATTGATCGCTGCGATGGCTGCTTCACGCACCTTGGGGTGCGTCGTCAGCCCGAGGTAGTTGTTCGAGCCGAACATCGTCACGCGCCGGCCATCGATCACGGCTTCGGGCCCGTCGTTGTAGTCCAACGGACGGAAGAAGGGATACATGCCCAAGCGCCGCGCATTGTCGGCTGCCGTGAAGGCGTAGGCCTTTTCGAAGACGTCTTTACCGCCAATCGAGGCCAGGTTCGAGCGCGCCTTGAGCGACGACTCCAAGTCGGTACCAGCAGCCGAACCATTGCCGTTCTTGGCTGCCACCGCGTGGCCGTTGGCGCCGTTCCTTGGACCCACGGCCGTTCCACCGGTGACTCGCGCCCCAGACGAAGAGCCGTTCGGCGGAGGGATCGAATCGGAGCGCAAGTGCAACGAGGTACCATTGACCTTCGCCGACGTGCCGTTCTCCTGCCGCCCAATGCTCTCGTCCAACGCGGGATCGATCGGTGGTAACTCGTGACCGTTGCGCAAGATGTCCCAAGCGGCTCGGAAACGCACTCGTGCGTCCATCACCCCTTCTGCCGCTTTCATCACACGATCGTCCGACACGAAGCGCATGACCTGCGGGCTCATCACAACTTCTTTGCCCTTGGCGAGAATCGTCTTTCGTATGCCCATTTTCAAACCAACGCTGGTGCAGGAATAGGGCCACCACCGCGCACTCGCCAGCCGTGCGTAACCTTTTACGCACTCCCACGGTGTGTTGATCGCGACCTTCGCGCGAAGCTACGCAACGAAAGGGTTTGCCGTCAATTAACAGTACCCATCAAAGCTCATCCAGGCTCGGATGCCGGCGCGCCGTCCAGGTGGTATGGCCACTGTTCGTGCACCGCTACGTCCAAATCGATTGCTTCCAGAAATAAGCCTGCTGCGGGCGCCGTCATGCCGAGCTCGAGTCGGTCACCGCTTTGCAATGCTCGCTCAACAGCTCCCGGTTGCCGCTTGCCACGTCCGACGTCGACCAACGTGCCCGCAATGATACGAACCATGTTGTACAAGAACGCATTACCGGTGACTGTGATCGAAAGCAGTCGCTCGTGCTCGGGCGACACTGAAATGTCGACGCTCGAAATGGTTCGGATCGTGTTCGTGCGAAAGTCGTAACGACCCCTGAACGCGCAGAAGTCATGAGTTCCCAGCAGGCTTTGCGCCTCTGCACGCATCAAGCCGTGGTTTAACCTCTCGAAAACGCGCCAGCTACGCCCCTCCACGAAGGGATCGCGGATCGTGCCCTGCAGAACGGAGTAGCGATAGGTCTTGCCGCGCGCACGCTTGCTCGGTTCGAAGCCGCTATCGACTCGCGCAGCACTCTTGATCGCGATGTCGAAGGGCAGTTCGCCGGACAGACCGAGCAACCAACCGCGCATGCTGATGCGCTTGTCCGTATCGAAACAGACGTATTGCTGCCTTGCATGAACACCTGCGTCCGTCCGACTGCAGACGCGCAGCGAGTTCGCGTCCGGGTCCATCGTGTGGATGGCGCGCTGCAACTCCCCCGCGATGGTGTTTGCGTTATCCTGAACCGCCAAACCCGAGTAGTTCTGTCCGTCGTAGGCGATCTCCAGCAAGATGCCGCGGTCGTAATCTTCACGACGTCGCTTGGGCTTGCCGTCGGAGGTCGGCACTTCGCCCCGTTCGGGCTCGATCGGCAGAGCTCCTTTGGACGCCCCTGCGCCGGACCCCGCCGGCGAACTTGCGTCAGTCATCGATGACGAATCACTGCTCGGCGTCAGCCAGCTCACGCGCCTGTTCGGCGTCCGGACCTCGATTGGTCAGACTCACCTCGGACCCCGGCAACGTCACGCAGCCTTTTTCGGCGAGCAGCTGAAGCTCGCGCTGTTGAACGCCGGTCAGCGGCGGATCGTCGGTTGGGTTCAAGCCACGACTGACCGTGCCCACGCGCTTGACCGCGCCTTCGTCTCGCGAGGCGTTGCGAATGACGTACTCGGGCAGATCCTCGCACTCGCTCGGCGTCGCTCCTTCGTCTCCTCCACAGGCAACGGCGCCGAGACTGCAGGCAGCCAAAAGCAGGGCCAAGAGGCGGGGAAGACGGCGAGAGACGTGAGCGGCAGTCATTGCTTGGAGACCATGTTCAACGGAACTGCGGCATCGACGCAACCCCCTCGCGGGGCCGGATAGCTCGCATCCAGAAATCTCTTTTTGATACAGGCATTTACAGTTGCACTACCCAGCGAATCGTTGGTGATGGCCACGGAGCAGGCGCGGCCACTGGGCGCCACGCGCAGCGCCACGGTCAATTTGCCTTGGAGCATCTCGTTCTGACGCAACGCGGCCATGTAGCAACCTTGGGCCAGCTGAGCCCGGCTGCGGAGCGCTGCCTTGAAGGCCGAGTTGGCCTCCCCCTCACAGGGCGAGGCGCACGCGCTCTTGGTCGGTTGGCGTGCCGCTGACGCAGCGGCTTGGGCCTGTTGCTCGCCGGGTTCCGTGGTCGTCTCCGGCTCCTCCTCGGGGGGCGGCGGGGGCGGCGGCGCGTGCTCGGGTTGCGGCGCGACGGAAGCGACGGACGTAGCGCTCGGGGTCGCGACCTGCGCTTCTTGGGCGGCTGGCTGCTGTTCACCTTTGCCCATATCGAGTCCAAACCACGCGCCAGCGCCGAGCACGACCAATCCAATCACCACCCAAGGAGCAGCGCTCCGCTTCTTCGGCAAGACCGGGGGCTTGCCTGCTTCCGTCATCACGAGTGATCCCTTTCGCTGTCCTGATTCTGTGCTGCCGATTCGGTTGAACGAAACTCGAAGAAGCTCATGGCTGAGTCACCCCAGCTGCGGGTTTGTTGGAAGCTCAACCCGGGCGGCAACTTCACGCTCGCCAGTTCACGCTTGGGATGACCGAGCACGACCGTCGCCCCGTCCGCCAAGCGACCCGTGAAGAGCTTCACCACCGCGGCCGTGGCCGCTTGGTGGATCGGCCACGGCGGGTCGGAGAGCACCAGGTCGAAGCGCTCTCGTTCCAATGCCGTCGCCGCGCGCTCCAGCGGGCGCCGCACGATCTGGCAGCGCTCCGACAAGCCGAGGCTGGCGGCGTTCTTCTCGATCACGGTGCTCGCCTCGCGACCCGACTCGATGAAGAAGGCCCGACGCGCCCCGCGCGACAGCGCCTCCAAACCGAGGGCCCCAGTGCCGGCGTAGCAATCGACGACCAACGTGCCGTCGAGATCGCCCAGAATGCCGAACAATGCCTCGCGCACTCGGTCCGTCGTTGGGCGCGTGCTCATCCCGCGAGGAGCGCGCAGGGGGCGCCCGCGATGAGTACCAGCGATGATGCGCATCAGTCCGTCTCGATCTTGCTCCAGAGCTGACGTCTACGGCGCTGGCGCACGGAGTCTTTACGCGTGAGCATTTTGGCGACACTCCACGCAGAAATCAGCTCACCCTCTTGTCCTAGTGCGGGCAACGTCGTCTTGCCGACCAGGTAGGTGCCCGGCACAGGGCCGCTCACGGGTTCGCCGGCGAGGCCCATGTAGCCGAAGGGCTCGACGGACCACTGGTGCTCCATGAACTCGGGACGCGGGCTGGACTCCGTCACGTGGATGCGGTCGACCTCGCGCCGCACTCCCGTCGTGTAGTCCTCCAAGGGTAACCCATCGTGGGGTGAATCCAGAACCACCAGGTGCCGATGGAGGAACGGAAAGTGGAAGTCGATGGTGTTCATCACGGCGCGCCGCGCTTCGGACAGCGTCAATGCACCCTCTGCCGGTACGATCGCCTCTGCAACGAGCAAGCTCTCGTTCGGGTTCGCGTCGGCGTCGAGCACCTGGGACTCGAAGTGCTGCAAGTGCACGACCGGGCGACGCGGATCGGGATAGGGCGCATCTGGCGGTAGCAGGAAAGTCTCGGCAGAGAGCGGCTCGGGCAAGCCCTCGGTGCGCACCACAGCACTGACGACGAATCGCCCTGCGGTGGCGCTGAGCTGCGGCCAGTCCTGGCGAGCCTTCTTCGTCACCCCTTCACCCTTGGCCAACGCCGCGACGGCCTCGCCGGACAGGCAGGTCACGATCGAGTCGGTGCCGACGGTATCTTCGCCGCCGTCTTCCAGAATGCCGACGACGCGGCCCCCACGAACGACGATCGAGTCGGCGCGCCGCTTGGTCTCGATCACCCCGCCGTGCGCCTCGAAGCGCTCCAGCAAGAACTGCTCGAGTTCGTCCCCTCCCCGCGGCAGGGCGTCGAGCCCGCGTGTCCACGAACCGTGCAAACGAGCGAGCGCCAACGCGGGCAGACCCATCAAGGCGTAGTCCACGTCCGTCGCGAAGACCGCGGGCACGGTGGCCAGCTCCCGGTAAGGGTGCTCCATCGGGAACTTGCCGAGCAAGTCGCCGGGGTCGTCGTCGCCGACGTAGGGCAGCGCCGAGGAAG
>JBNKZR010000204.1:0-13147 GCA_050301735.1 Polyangiaceae bacterium
CGGGTTGAAGATGTTGAAGCCGAGGCCACCGTAAAGATGCTTCGCGACGACGACGCCGAACAGTGCGCCGGTCGCCGTCACCCACCATGGCGTCAGCGACGGCAGCGCGAAGGCCAGCAGCGCGGCCGTGACCAGCGCGCGATTGGTATAGCTCTTCGAGCCCGGAGGACGCACGCGAGCATCCAAGGGGGCAGTCAAGGGTGCGATTTCGACGGACTCGGGCATGGGGGCGCCTTATCACATCCTCGTTGGCTCCCGCTCGCCGTGATCGAGCCCTCGAGTGGCCCCTGGCAAACCTCTCCCTGGAAGCACCCTCGGCCTGGTCCACCGAGGCGGCCAAACCGACGAAAAACCCGCTTGCGGAACCCAAAGCGCCGGGGTAGACCCCTGCCCCCGCATGCGAAGGTGGCGGAATTGGCAGACGCGCTAGATTCAGGTTCTAGTGGGGTAACACCCGTGGAGGTTCGAGTCCTCTTCTTCGCACAGCTCACACCGGCGAGCTCATGATCCTGGGGATGGGGGCGGCCATGGTAAAGTGACGGGATACCGCTCATTTCCTTGGCCCAAATCGGCGCAAGAGCCCACGTTGGTTCGCGAACTGCATCGCTAAGGACTTCTTGAGCACTGCCGAACGTGGCCCGCGTCGGGTTCTTGGCTATGCTCATGGATCGGCCGTGCCATGTCCCACAAGCCTGAAGACATCATCGAGGGTCGCTACCGACTGCTGAAGCAGATCGGCAGTGGCGCGCACGGCGTGGTCTTCCGCGCTCGCGACTTGGAGTCTCGGACCGACGTGGCCATCAAGTTCCTGGCGGCCGACGTTGGACGACAAGCCAGCTACGTCGAGCGGCTGCGGCGTGAAGCATTGGCCATGGCGCGGTTGAGAGGCACCAGCGCGGTGTACGTCCACGGCCTGCGCACTGAAGCACAGGGCTCGACGTACTTGATCATGGAGTACCTCCAAGGACGCGATCTGCAGCGCTACTTGGAGTTCGCGGAGGAGCGAGGCGGTCAATTCAAACCAGAGCGCCTGCTCCCCATGCTCCGCCCAATCGCCTCGACCTTGGAGGCCGCCCACCAACAAGGCATCGTGCACCGCGATCTGAAACCCTCCAACATCATGGTGCTCGACAAGAACGTCGGCGGGGGGGTGCGATTGCTAGACTTTGGCTTGGTCAAGTTGCTGGACCAGAAGCGGCTCACTGGCGAGGGGCAAGTCGCTGGTACTCCGAGCTACATCGCGCCGGAGGCTTGGCGTGGACATCCTTTGGAAGTCGATCACCGAGTGGATGTCTACGCATTGGGCGTGATCGTGTTTCGCGCCCTGAGCGGCCGAGTTCCCTACAAGTCGAAGAGCATGGTCGACATGTTGGATTGGGCGCTCCGCGGCACGCGCCCGAGTCTGCACGCGCTCCGCCCCGACTTGCCCCGCGACATCGACCGTTGGGTTCAGATGACCCTGGCGGTCGATCCGAACACGCGCTTTCAAACGGTGCGTGAGCAGTGGGCGGCGCTGGAGGGGCTCTTTCCCGCCGCCAGCCGCCCACCGTTCTGAACGTCTCGTCTGAGGGTCAGCCGAAGATGCGCTTGTGCAGCGTCTGGCCCGCGTCTGACGCGAGGAAACCCGCTACGCGCTCCACGAAGGCGTCGTCCGCCCCTGCGATGGCCACCTGGCGTAGCCCGGTCGCCACGTCGTCACAGACGACACAGGCAGCACGCACGGCCGCGATGTGCGCCGCCTTAGCCCAAGCCTGAACGTTGATGCCCGACTGCGCGAAGGCTCGCGCCGACGGCTCCACCCGGTTGCCCTTGAACCAGGGCAGCGCTTTGTTGATGCGTCGCGCTTGAGCGTCGAGGGTGCCTGGATCGCCGAGTTCCGAGCCGAAGCCAGCTTGGTAGTTGCGCGCGGCACACACGAGCAGGAGTTCGAGCTCGGTCACGGCTAGTTTGTCCACCACGAAGGTGCCGCGGGCGATGTTGGCGAATATCCGAGCCAGCGCGAACACGCGCTCGGTGCGCTTCTTTGCGTCGAAGTCCCGATGCACGAACAGTGACGGAACGTCGCCGCACTCCACACTGACACCAGTCTGGGCGCCCCCATGCACGTAAAAGTCGAACTCGTCCACGCCAAACACGGCCGCGACATCCTCGGCTAGCGCTCTGAGCTTGTGAGACCCGCGGCCTACGAGCTTGTCTTTCGAAGTCACACGATAGGCGTCGAAGGGGATAGGGTAGAGCTTCGGTAGTGCTGGTGCGAGTGCCTGCAATAGGTCCACCGCTGGACCGGAGACGGAAAGGTCCTGCTCCGCAGCGCGCAGTGCACCATCGCTGAACGACGACCGGCGCGCGCCCTTCGGGTTGGGCGGCGTCGAGTCGTAGAGCGCTCGCTCGTCGTCGGTCGCCTCTCCCGCCGCGAGCAACGGCGACAGCGCCACGCGCGCTTGCGCCGTGCTTCCCAGGCCCTTGTAGCAAGCCGCCAGCGAACGCCAGTAGTTGATGGCGTGGGGGCTCTTCTGCAGTAGCCGGTGGTACTGACTCGCCGCGCGAGCGTATTCACCCGCGCGCTCCAGCCGTTCGGCATAGGCGCGCTGCAACTCCGAGTCCTGAGGTGCGAGGTGGAGCGCGCGCTGCAACTCGGCCAAGCCCTCCTCGGCCTGGTCGAGTTTGTCGTACAGGACCATGCCCAAAGCACGTCGCGCAAACATCGTCTGCTTCTCGCTCAGGCCGGAACGGCGCAGATAGATTTGAAGCGCTTCAGCGTAGGGTTGCCAATCGGCTTTGGCACGACGCGCTTCGAGCCAGTCGCGATACTCTTGCGCGACGGCGTCGTCGGTACCGGTCAGCGACAGCGCCTCGGCGAAGGCTTCGGAGGCCTTCTTCATGTCGCCCTTTTGGCGGTGCAGCCGAGCGGAGTGGTAGAGAGCGCGAGCACGCTCCGGATCGCTGCGCGCCGTACTGACGAGCTTCTCAGCGGTATTCGCGGCAGCAGCAAGCTCTTCACGGTCCAACTGAACGCGCAACATCAACTCCAATGCTTCCCGGTTTTCGGGCTGCATCGCGAGCGCCGCCGAAACGTTGTTCGCCGCCAAGGCCGTCTGCTTCAAACGTTCGTGCTGGATGCTGGCCAAACGCAACAGCGCGTCGAAGCGGACGTCTTCCGCCGGGTTCAACTTCAGCAGCGCTTGCAACTGTGTCACGCACTCTTCCCACTTCTTCGAACCTGCGTGGAAGTGAGCCAGGAGCAAGTGCGCGTCGACGTCGTTGGGCTGTTCCTTCAGTGCGCGCTGCACTGCGACGGTCGCCGCGCCGATGTCGCGCTTGCTGCGACTCTCGAGTCTCGCGACAGCAACCCACAGTGCGGCCCGTCGTTCTTTGGACTTGGCAGAACTGGCTGCTCGCGACAGCGCGTCGACGACGATCTCAGGCGCCACCCCGTGGGCGGTGAGCGCGACCAACGAATCCGCAGCCCGCGCATGGTCCGGATCGAGATGCAAGGCGCGAGACAGCTTCTTCGCGGCGCCGCCATGGTCCCCTGCACTTGCCAGCTTGCCCGCTGCCAATACCAACAGACGAGCACCTTCGTCGATGCGCCCGAGCACTTCGGCTTCGCGCTCCGCCGCCTCTGCCAGCAGCTCCGGCGCCATCGACGCTTCCGCAATGCGCGAGATGCCACGCGCCGCAGCCATGTTCAGCGAATCGTGGGAAAGCGCCGCGCGGTAGACCTCCAGCGCTGCTCGATCCCCCCGGGCTTCCATCGCCTCTGCCAAGCGCGTCTGATAGGCGGAGGTCGAGTACTTGTCCAAGCCGGCCACGCTCAACTTGGCATCCAACTGCGCCATCAGCGGCAGGTCGTCCGCCGTGATCGCCAGAGCCTCCAGTGCGAGCAGCGCTTGAGCGTCGTTGGGCGCGACCTGGAGCAGCGCCATTTGCGTCTCCCTCACGCGCTCGACGTCGACCTCCTTGGCCTGCTCCAAGACGCCGAGCAAGCCACGGTAGGCCGCAACTCGGGCAGCGGCATCATCGAACGCCGCAGCCTGCCGCTGGTAGACGACACTCAAGGCCTCGTGATCGCCGCTCTGTTGGTAGATGCGTTCCAAGGCCAAGAGCGCACCCACGTGATTCGGATCGCGCTGAACCATGCGCTCGAAAGTGGCTGCGGCTTCCTTGGCCTGCTTGAGCTGGTCGCGCTGAACCTCACCGGCATGGAAGGCCGCCGCGACCGCGTACATCGGTTCGATGGCCTCGTCCTGCTCCACCAAGAGCTGCTCAGCGAGCTGCTTGTGGTCCCCGGAAGACTCCAACAACCGAATCGTACCGTCGACCGCGGGACGCAACGCCGGGTCGAGCTCCATCGCCTTCTTGTACGCGGCCAACGCACGTTCTGGTGCCTTGAGGCGATTTTCACACACGTCACCGAGCGCGAACCAGGCGCGCGCCGCTGTGCGCTTGTCTTCCAGAAGACCGGCCTCCGATTGGAGGAGCTTCGCCACTTCCTCGAACTGCTCGACCTTGGTCAGGAGCCGGCGCAATGCCACTATCGCGCCACGGTTGTCCGCGTCGGCCTGCACCGCCTGACGGTAGTGACCGATCGCTTTGGTCTCCTCGCCGAGACGGCGCTCGCAGATCTCCCCCATCTTGAGCAACAGCCCCGCGCGACTCGGCCCCTTGGTCACGGTCAGCTCCGCCTGATGCGCGTGCAACAGGTCTTCCCACCGCTCCTCGGCGTAGAGCAACTCCGCCAGCTTGACGATGGCCGGCAGGTGGCTCGAATCATCACCGATGATGCCGCGCAAGGCATCAATGGCGGGCTCCACCTCGTGCAGCTCGTCCGCCAGGACACAGGCCGCGCGATGACGCAAAGCGAGTTTGTGTTGCTTGTCTTTGGTGAGCGCTACTTCCAGCTGCAGCGCCTCGACCAAGCGCCGATATTCCCCCCCACGTTCACACGCCCGCTGCAACGCCGTGACCGCCTCCAAAGACCGCGGGTCGAGCTCCACGATGCGATCGTAGGTCCGGGCTGCCGCCTCCGGCTGCTGCAGCGCCTCTTCTTCGAGGCGGCCGATGGAGAACAACAGCGTGATGCGATCAGCGTCCGTACGGGCCACCTCGATGCCACGGCGGTACAGCTCGATCAGCTCCACCCAGCGATGCAGCTGACTGTAGAGCCGTGCCAAAGCCTTGAACGGTGTGTCGAAGTCAGGACGCAACTCGAGCGCTTTTTTGTGGTGCTCGATCGCGTAGTCCACGCTGCCCAGGCGGACTTCGCACAGCTCCGCGATCCGCGAGTGCAGGTTCGCTCTGTGCAAGGGGTCGTCGCTGACCTCAGCCTCCTTGTTCAACATCTCAGCCAGCGAGCGCCAGTCCTCACGTTGCTCGTAGAGTTTCGACAACGCCAACGTTGCAGGGCGATAGGCTGGGTCCACAGCCAGTGCCGCGGCGTAGCGCTCGATCGCGAGCTCAGGCTGGTTCAACGATCCCTCGTAGAGTTGGCCCAGTCGATGCAACATCTCCACGGGTGGGCGCTGTTGCTGGGCGACCAAGCGCTCCAGCGCGGACGCGAGGTTCTTCGCCTGGCTCGCGACGTCGTAGAGGCGCACCAACTCCTCGAGAATCGCGACGTCGTTCGGACACAACGCGCTCGCCTGTTCGACCGTTGCAAGACCGCGGGCCAAGTCGCCGAGCTGCTCCACCCACAAGAGCCCTGCTCTGAACTTCGCGAACGCTTGCGCTTCGCGCGTGGTCGCCAAGCTGGCCTCGAGCTCCAAAGCCTCCACCAGTTCTTTCCAGCGCCGTTCTTCGTAGAGCAGCTCCTTGAGCGCATGCAGCGCCGCCGGTGCCTGAGGATCCACGGCCAGCGCCGCCTTGTACAGCTCCACAGCTTGTTTCGAGTCGTTCAAGTGCACGGCGTACACCCGTGCCATCTGCCCCAGGTACGCGGCGCGCTCGGCCGGAAAACTCGCCGCAGCGTTGGCAGCCCGCTCCAGAGCGCCGACGAGCTTGCGCCAAGCTGCAGCCTGCTCTTCCGCTCCCGCCAATGCCTTGAGCACGTCCAGGCGGTTGGGAGAACATTCCGCGGCTTGTTCGAACGCTGCTCTGGCATCCGCCTTCTGTCCCAATCGCTCCGCCAGCAGGCGCCCCTTCTGAAAGTAGAGGCTGGCGCGCTGCGAGCTTTCTCCGGTGGCCTCTATCTCGGCGTCGTACAACTTCAGCGCCTGCTTGTAGCGGGCCAACGTCAGCAACACGCGACGGGCTCCTCGCAAGCTCGGCACGTGCTGCGGCATCAAGCGCGCTGCATGTTCGAAGTGCCGCGCTGCTTCGTCGAATTGCTGCAGCGGACTCTCGTACACGCGCGCAACTTCGTAGTGGAGCCGGCCCTCCCGCTGCTTGGATGGCTTCCTAGCGATCTGGGATTCGAAGAGCTCCACCAGTTGCTGGGCGTGCTGCAGCATCGTCTCGCGTTGACGCTCCGCCGTCCACGGCGAAGCATGCCGCTCTCCCGCCGGTACGTCGAATTGGGTCGGTTGGGCGTCGGGCTCGGTGAGCGGTTGAGCCGCCGTCACCGGCGGCAACACCTGTGTGGGCAGGGACTGCGAGATGGCATCGTCATCGGAGACGTCCCCGCTCGCTTCCGCCGTCGATTCTCGACGTTCACCCGATGCCGGCTCCTCTTCTTCTGCGACTGACGCCTGGTGCACGGGAGACCGCGGAAGCGGAGTAACCACTGCGGGGGCGACCCCAGGACTCAACGGCGTCGCTTGGCCGGGTAGTGGCGTGGCCAGGGGTTGCGGCACGACGGCGCGAGCCGTAGCGACAGGCGCCGACGGAGTCATGTCCGCAGCAGCGGCCGAGAGCCCGGGGGAAGGCGCGGCGACGGAAAGCCCCGACGGAACTGGTGGCGGTGGCCGGCGTGACGGCGGTGCTGGTGCCACGGACGGCATGGCCTTGCGTGGCGGGGGAGCTGGCGGGGCTACGACGCCGGGGATTCTGGATTTCAGCGGCGGTGGCGGCGGCAGCTTGCTCGCCGACATCGGCTTGTGAGAGGCGCCAGGCGGCTCAGGAGCTTTTTCGGGCTGCCGCGGCGCGCGACTTCCCGGCAGGTTGGGGACTCCAGGCAAAGCGGGTCGCGAGGCGGGCCGCTGCGGCACCGCGGGCATGGCGCTCCGTGAGGGCGGAGGTGGTGGTGCCGAGCCCTTGCGCGGGGGGCGCAGGCCCGTGGCGCTCGGCGGCGTGGGCTGCACCTCTTCCAAGATCAAGGAATCGTCGAGCGTCTCCACCGAATCACGCTGTTCGTTCCCATCTTCGTCGTCGGAGCGGGCGCCGGACTTCTTGCGCGCAGAGGCGCTCTCGGGGCGGGGCACGACCGAGGCCCTCCCGGGCCTCTTGCCTCGCTGCCCCTTCGTCTTCTTCTTGTTGCCGCCTTTGGTCCCTGACGGCGATGCCGCCCCTGAGGCGTCTGCCCCTGGCGGACTTTCCCCGCTCGAGCTCGCTGACCCTTCGCGCGGCGATGAGCTGGATTCGGGGGAGCTGGCCGATGCCTCGGCCGAGCCATCGGGAGAGGAGGAGGCGGTTTCCGTTTTGGCTTCCGACATGCGCACTCATCCTATCACGAAATGTCGACCGCTCGTCCGCTGCATTGAGACGGAAATCCCCCGTTTTTTGGCTCCTCTAGGGATGAAAAGCGCCACCCCTGGTGCACACTCTGGGACGATGTGCGCGGGCGGTGCCAGGAACCAACACGAACGGCAACTCGATACCCACGAGCGTACTCTCAGCCCGCAGATCGCAGACCGGACGACCTCGTTGACGCCGCCCCTGTGCGAGCGACGCACGCGGTGATATCAACCCCGACCAATCCCCGTGTCTGAAGCCATTGCCCGTCTGTGCGTTCGAGACGTACGAGCCATCGATCCCACTCGCGATCTGGACGCCGTCGTCGATCTGGTGGTGGAGGATGGCGTCATCGTGGCGCTGGAACGAGGGGCTTCGTCCCAATCCCGCTTCAGCTCAATCGCCGAGCGCGACGGCCGGGGACTGCTGTTGCTCCCTGGATTGGTGGAGCTCCATGCCCAGCTGGGTGAGCCCGGCTACGAGTACCGAGAAGACGCGGAGAGCGGGCTGCGCGCGGCTGCAGCCGGGGGCTACGCCCTGGTCGCGTCTTGTCCGGACACCAAGCCCGTCAACGACCGACGGTCGGTCACCGAAGCTCTGCTGGCGCGAAATCGCCAACTCGGCGGCACCTCGCTCGCGCCGTTGGCTGCCGCCACGGTGGGTTCCCGCGGCGAGCAGATGGCAGAAATCGGTGACCAATTGGACGCGGGAGCGGCTGCGGTGAGCGCGGGACGTGGCTACATCGCCGACGGAAGCGTCATGCGTCGTGTGCTCGAGTATTGCCAGAGCTTCGACACGGTGCTGCTGCAGCGGCCGCAAGAGCCCAGTCTGAGCCACGGCGCTGTCATGCACGAGGGTGCAGTGTCGACGCGCCTCGGGCTCCGCGGCTGGCCGCGAGCCGCAGAGGAGGCGGCCCTGGCACGCGACGTCGCCCTGTGCCGCGCCACCGGAGCGCGCTATCACGCGAGAAGCCTGAGCTCTGCGCAAGCAGCCGAGCAGGCGCGGCGCGCCAAAGAGGATGGCCTTCCACTCACCTGCGATGTCACCCCGCACCACCTGCTGCTCACCCACGAAGCGGTGGGTGGCTACGACGAACGCTACCGCGTCGAGCCCCCGTTGCGAGAGGAGCAGGACCGCGACGCTCTGATCCAGGCTCTGAACGAAGGCACCATCGACTGCATCAGCTGCGACCACCAGCCACGGTCCGCGCTGGAGACCCGCTGCGAATTCGAGCTGACGGAGCCAGGCATGAGCGGGCTCGAATTCTGCCTGAGCTTGGTGTGGCAACTAGTTGCGGACGGCAAACTGGAGCCTCAGCGCGCAGTCGAAGCCCTATGCACAGCCCCACCTCGTATTCTGGGACTCGATGCCGCGAAACTGGAACTGGGCCAGAGCGCCACCTTCACGCTTTTCGACCCCGCTCGGCGCTGGACGCCGCAGCCCCAAGACCTGTACAGCAAGGGCAAGAACAGCCCCTTCGTCGGCAGCGAACTTCGCGGGCGCGTGCTAATGACCGCCAACGCCGGCAAGCTGATCCACGACCTAGAAAACCAGGAATCTGCATGAATCGAACTCGCGCTCATCTCGCCCTCGCCGACGGTACGGTGTTTGAAGGCTTCGCTTGGGGAAAATCCGGCGTCGCAACTGGGGAGGTGGTGTTCACCACGGGGATGACCGGTTACCAAGAGGTGCTGACGGATCCCTCCTTCACGGGCCAGCTCGTCACGATGACGTCGCCACAAATCGGCAATACGGGCGTCAACCACGACGATCCCGAGAGCATCGACGGTAACCCCAAGGCAGCAGGTTTCATCGTCCGCGATCCGAGCATCACGACCTCCAACTACCGCGCGACGAGCAGCCTGCAAGAGTACCTGGAACGGCACGACATCGTGGCCATCGGCGGCGTCGACACCCGGCGTCTGACGCGCTACCTGCGCGACAATGGCTCGCAGAACGGCGCCATCGGCACCGAGAGCCCAGCCACACTGGTCGACCACGCCAAAGCAGCTCCGGACATGCAGGGGCTCGACCTCGTGCAGCGTGTCACGCCCACGAAAGAGTACAGCTTCACCGAGTCCAGGCAGGAGTGGCGTGCGTCCTTCAACCCCGAAGAGGCCGTGCGCGGCCCCAGCAAATTCGAACCCGAGCCGCGTTTCGACGTGGTGGCCGTCGACTTCGGCGCCAAGAGAAACATCATGCGCTGTTTGGTCGACGTGGGCTGCAACGTGACCGGCGTGCCGGCGAAGACTTCGGCCAGTGACATCCTCGCGCGCTCACCGGACGGCGTGTTCCTGTCCAGCGGCCCCGGCGATCCTGCCGCCCTCGACTACGCCGTCGACACGATCCGAGAATTGCTCGGCAAGGTGCCCATCTTCGGCATTTGCCTCGGGCACCAACTGCTCGCCCGCGCCCTGGGGGCGACGACGTACAAGTTGAAGTTCGGGCACCGCGGCTTGAATCAACCAGTCAAAGACTTGCAGACCAACCGCGTCGAGATAACGACGCAGAACCACGGCTTCGTGGTCGACGTCGACTCGATTGCTGGCGTCGCGAGCTCGAGCCATCTGCACCTGAACGACGGCACCAGCGAGGGCCTCGTCGCGCCGGATGTGAACGCCTTCAGCGTTCAGTACCATCCCGAGGCGGCGGCGGGCCCCCACGACGCGTTGTACCTGTTCGAGCGCTTCACCGACCTGATGCGAAGCGCCTGAACCAGAGTCATGGCCCGAGACCCATCACCAGGCGCTCCGGCGCGCATCCACTTCGTCAGCCTCGGCTGCCCCAAAAACCGGGTGGACTCGGAGGTCATGCTGGGCGTGGCCGAACGCGAGGGCTACGCGCACGCAGCGGCGCCTGAAGATGCCGAGGTGATCGTGATCAACACCTGCGGCTTCATCGAGCCTGCCAAGCAGGAGTCGATCGAAACCATCTTGGAGCTGGCCCAGCTGAAGCAGGATGGCAACTGCAAGAAGTTGGTCGTGGCGGGCTGTCTTTCCCAACGGCACGGACCAGAAATGGCCGAAGAAATGCCGGAGGTGGACCACTTCCTGGGCTCCAGCGACATGCTGCGTTTGGGCCAAGTGCTGCGTGACGCAGCCCCACGAATCCACATCGGCAACCCGGCGGATTGGGTCATCGGCGCGAGCGATCCGCGGCGCATCAGCACCCGCGGTGCGAGCGCCTACGTCAAGATCGCCGAGGGCTGCAATCGCAACTGTTCGTTCTGCGTCATCCCGCAACTCCGAGGCAAACAGCGTTCGCGGGCACGAGGCGACGTCGTGGACGAAGTCAAAGCGCTCGCGGCGTCAGGTGTGCTCGAAGTGAACCTGATATCTCAGGACACCGTTTCCTACGGACGGGATCGTGAGGGCAAGCCCGAACTGCCAGAACTCGTATGGCAGATCGCCGACGTCCCCGGCATCGAATGGGTGCGGCTATTCTACCTCTATCCCGAAAAGTTGAGCGACGGTATCGTCGAATTGATCGCCGAACATCCGAAGGTGCTCCCCTACATCGACATGCCACTGCAACACGCGGCGGATGCCATGTTGCGTCGCATGCGGCGTGGCCACGGCGGGGATCGCCTGCGCAGCTTCGTCGAAACCGTTCGCACGAAGTTGCCCGACGTCGTGTTTCGCACAGCCTTCATCGTCGGGCACCCGGGTGAGAGCGACGGCGAGTTCGACGAGCTGTGCGACTTCGTCCGCTGGGCAGAGTTCGACCACGTGGGCGTCTTCCATTACTCCGACGAACCGACGTCTCACAGCTTCGAGTTGGGAGACAAGGTCGACGAGAGCGTGGCCCGAGAGCGCGCCGCACAGCTGATGGACATCCAACGTGAGATCAGCACTCGGAAGAACGAAGCTCGGATCGGAAGCGAAGTGGACGTGCTGGTCGAGGGTCCGAGCGAAGAGAGCGAGCTCGTGATGCAGGGGCGCTGGCACGGACAAGCGCCAGACATCGACGGCCACGTCTACGTCTCCGGCGGCCCCGTCTACCCCGGCCGCATGTACCGCGGCGTGGTGGAGCAAGCGACGGACTACGACTTGATGGTGGACGTCGGCGAACTCGACGACCCATCGGATGCCGGTGCGACCACACGCTTTGCTTCGGTCGGGGAAGGCAGCGGCCTCGTTCACCGCCAGAGCGACGGCCGTATCACCCTGCGCACCGTCTGAGGGCGCACGTTGGGTGCCCTGGGGAGCGCCGCTGCGGAGCTCCCCAGCCGCTGGGCCTAGCCACTCATGGGCACGTGCACCCAGCGTCGGCCGGTGTCGCTGCGCAGGGAGATACCGCCTCCGACTCCGACGCAGCGCCCTCATCGCCACTGCCCGCGCCTTCTTGGGGTGCCTCGAGCCCCTCGGGCAAGGGCGGGATCGTGAACCTGGCCAAGGGACTATCCACCCCGGCGGTGGAGTACCACAGGTGGATGAAGTCGCCCGGAAGCGCAGCAATCAACAGCGAGTAGGTACCATCGTGGGTGAACACACCACGGATCTCGTCGTTGTTGTTGTTGAGCACGAGCAGCTTCGCCTCCTCCACCGGAATACTGCCCTCCAGAAGCACCTCGCCGTCGCCCATGTGCTGTACGAGGCGTGGCTCGTTGGGCGGAGGCAACGGTGGCAACGTAGGGCTGTTGCAAGCGAGCGCCGCCCCGTACGTGAGGAGGAAGAGCAAGCAGCTGCGGCGATCGACGGCTTTCATGGAGTAACTTCGTGCCTGGAGCGTCCAATCTAAAGCAAAATCAATGCCGACGAGATTGGCCGAAGAAAGCCTACTGTCTGGCCCCGAATGTGCAACTCGGTTGGCAGGTCGAGCCAGGCTGGTTGTCGGTCTGTCGTTTGGCTCCCCGCCCCGAGCCGGCTATGAAGGCTCGCGCTCGTGACTCGCTCCTCCCTCCAGCTCCTGCGTACCTGGTCACTCTTGCTCGTGAGCTGCGTCGCCTGGCACTGCGGCACGGTATCGACGCCGGTAGCATCGACGGCAAACGCCGAGTCGACTCTGGTCGAGTACCTGGCAGAGGACTTCGGGCTCAGCGCCTCGCCATCCGACGTTCGTTGGCTCGAGCCATCGAGGCCTTCGGCGTGGCCCCGGCGGCAAGTGACGGCGTGGGTGCTCGCACAGCGTCCGGAAGCTTTGGACGATGTATACCTGGTGCGCGGAAGGAGCACACCGGAGGGGACGCTTCTCGGCATCGACGAAGTTCACAACCTGACGGAGACCTTCGCCGCCGCCGAACGCGACCTGATCACGGACGGAGAGCTCGCCGTCTGGACCATCGGCGATGAACAACGCACCTATCGGGTTCGTCTTGCCGACTTGGGCAAGGCACGCCCGATACCAGCGGAGTTCGACTGGCAACAGCGCCTGCGGTGGCATCTCGCCTGGTGGCAACAGAACGGCCAATATGACGGGATCTCCGAGCGCGAACTCGAACTCGTCCCCGCTCCCGAAAGACTGGATGTGTCACTCTCTGGAGGCACGCTTCAGCTCGAGGCCGATGGGCGCAGCATCGTCGTACCCAGCGATGCCCCTC